>JAILZF010000185.1 GCA_023512635.1 Alicyclobacillus sp.
CGATCTTCGCGTCATCGGAAGCCGGGAGAGAACGTGGATTCAGGTTACCGGCAATAAGGCGAAACTCATCATCCGCCCGCATTCGCCCCTGGGCAACACCTCGTACTGTGCATCCTTACCGTCCAGTGTAGCTCTTCGTAGTGAGAGGGTGGCAAAAGATAGGGTGGGCTGGGAGGTCCTCGTGACGTACAGGCCCTTGATGCTAATCCGGGTGCTAATCTAATGCGAGTAACCAACCGGGAAGCGCAGGGAAGGTTGCCGCCAACAATCCTTGTCTGACGCGCCTTCGCGGGACGCGCGGTGACGGCCAGGGATAGCGCGGAACGGCAACCTCGCATGGACATGATGTAATGGAGGTTATACGACAGGCCCCTGCTTCGGCAGGGGCTTCTCCGTCTTGCGCGACGGAGCCGGTCGATGGGACCGCTATCACCCGTGCCAAAGGGGGGGATCACCACGGCGAACGTCGAGTTAAACGGGATCAACGTGATCCGCGAAGAAGAGCGTAAGGGTTCGCCCCGTGATTTGTTTTGGCCTTGGTTTGCCGGCAATATCGGCGTGTTAGGGCTGAGCTACGGCGCATTTCTGTTGGGTTTTCAGATCTCTTTTTGGCAGGCGGCCGTCGGGGGATTGGTTGGCATCGTTCTATCATTTCTCCTGGTCGGTTTCATCGCAGTCGCTGGCAAGCGCGGATCGGCGCCGACCATGGTCTTGAGCCGCGCTGCCTTTGGCGTGCGGAACAAGATTCCCGCCTTGCTCTCCTGGATTCTCTGTGTGGGTTGGGAGACGGTCATCGCGGCGCTGGCTGTCGAAGCGACTGCGACGGTATTCGGACGGCTCCATTGGGGAAGCGGAGTCCTCGTGAAGATTGTCGCGTTGCTGGTGGTTGTCCTCTTGATTATCGCCGGCGGGGTCATGGGGTTTGACGTGCTGATGAAGATTCAGGGTGTCATCACTGTCATCACGGGGATTCTGACGATTGGCTTCATCCTCTTGACGGTGCACCAAATTCGGTGGTCTGCCGTGTTAAGTTTGAAGGCGGGCACGGCTGAGGACGTAATTGGCGGCCTCATCCTGGTGTTCAGCGGGTTTGGACTGGGATGGGTAAACATGGGCGCTGACTATTCACGCTATCTGCCCCGTAAGGTCTCGTCTGCTGCCGTGGTGGGCTGGACCACATTTGCTGCTTCCATCGGACCGGCTGTGTTGTTGATCTTCGGATTGCTGTTGGCAGGGTCCAGCCCATCCCTGAGTACCCCCGTGTCGGCGAACCCCATCGGGGCGCTTGCGGCGCTTTTACCCACCTGGTTCTTGATTCCTTACGTGGTCGTGGCCGTGCTGGGGCTGGTGGCGATCGGTGCCCTGGGCGGCATGTTGGTGGTGCCCATGAACGCCTTGCTCCAGTACCGCGGTCACCGGCTGCTGCAGCCGGGGCAGTCGATCGCCATTCAGGGTTTCAACGAGAACGCCAGCGTGCTGGTGATGGTGGGCGGGCTGGCGCTGGCCATGCGCGCCGACTGGCCCCTGGTGCCGCTGCTGTCCGCGCTGGGGCTGACCATGGCGTTGGGGCTGGCGCTGCTGTGGCGCATCACGCGCCGGTGGCAGGCAGACCGTCCCACCACGGCGACGACTTGACCACCGTTGGGCCCGCAGCGTGGGCCGCGAGCAGGCGCAGCCAGACCGCTTCCGTGCGCTCGATGATGTGCTCCCACCCCCGGTGTTGCACGGCGTGCACCGCGCCGGCACGCAAACGCTGCAGCAGCGCGTCGTCGCGCGCCACCGCACGCGCCAGGGCCACGTAGGAGTCGGTGTCCCCCACCGGCGCCAGCAGGCCGCTGTCGCCGTGCCGCACCACCTCGGCCGCGGCAGCGTAATCAAAGGCCAGCACGGGCAACCCGCTGGCCAGCGCCTCCAGCGTCACGTTGCCAAAGGTCTCGGTCAGGCTGGGGAAGAGGAGCAAATCGCTGCTGGCGTAGGCCTGCGCCAACGCCTTGCCCACCAATGTGCCCAACAGCACGGCGTGCGGGCAGCGCTGGGACAGCCAGGCGCGCTGGGGACCGTCGCCCACGACCACCAAGCGCCAGGTGGGTTGCACGGCGCACATGGCGTCGAACGCCGTGGCCAGGAGCGCCAGGTTTTTTTCCGCGGCCAGCCGACCGACGTAGAGCAGCACCCGCTGGTCGGGCTGGATGCCCCACACCGAGCGCAGTGTGGGGTTGCGCAAGGCGGGCGTGAAACGGTCGATGTCCACGCCCCGCTGCACCACGATCAAGCGTTCAAAGCCGGCGG
>JAILZF010000186.1 GCA_023512635.1 Alicyclobacillus sp.
CAACGCGCTGGCGCCTGGTTTGAACAAGGCATTGTCGACTTGCAACGGGCGTACGAGCGGTATGCACAAGCGCAGGGCATCGCTGAGCCGCCAGCAGGTTGGCCGACTGAGGGGCCCTTGTCCACCCTCGACTTGCTGCGCTGTGGTGAAGACGGCTTGCGCGCAGCTCAGGCGGCGGCCGAGTACGCCCTGGCCCATCGCAGCTAATGCGCGGATGCCTGGCACCGCCGGGATGCGGTACGGTTGGAAGCGCCCATCCCCAACCCGGGGAAGATCATTTGCGTGGGCCACAACTACCGCGAACACATCCTCGAAATGAAACGGGAGATCCCTGAGTATCCGGTGATTTTTGCAAAGTTCAGCAATACGGTGCGAGGGCCAGAAGACTTCATCCCCTTGCCGCCTGTCACGCAACAACTGGATTATGAAGCCGAGTTTGCGTTTGTCATCGGCAAGCGGGCGAAAGCTGTCCAACGCGACGAAGCCTTGGCGTACGTCGCCGGCTACACCATCGCCAACGACGTCTCTGCCCGCGACTTGCAGCGCCGGACCATTCAGTGGTTGCAGGGTAAGACACTGGACGGCAGCCTGCCCTATGGGCCGTACCTGGTCACACCGGACGAGGTGCCGGAAGTGGACAACTTGAACATGGTGTTGACTGTGAACGGCCAAGAGCGGCAACGAGCCAACACACGCAGCCTGGTGTTTGACGTGCCTTATTTAGTGGAGTTTTTATCGCATATCTTGACGCTTGAACCCGGGGACTTGGTATTGACGGGTACACCCGGTGGCGTCGGGGCTGCCATGAACCCACCGACCTTCTTAAAAGACGGTGACGTGGTGACCGTGACCATCGACCGTCTGGGTTCCTTGAGCAACCGCGTTCGTGCCGTTGATGAAAAGGGGGATTTGCGATGAGCCGAATGGCCGAGTACCAAGCGGAGGCCCATCGTCTGCTGGACGAGCTGCGCGCGTTTGCCCGGGATTTGCCGGAAGCTGTGGTGGACTTCCGGCCAGCCGCGGATCGCTGGACGGTGCGTGAGATTGCCGCTCATGTTGAGGAGGCGATGGTCTACTGGGCGCATGAATTCGCGGCGAGTGCCCGCCAACCGGACCGCAAGTGGGGACGCACCTTGCAGGACGAACAACGGCTGCAAGCGGTGGCGGGCGCCCCGCAGCGCACTTGGCAAGACATCCAAAACGGGTTGGTGCGCGCCCAACAGACGTTGCAGCAAACCTTTCAGCAATTCGATGATAGCGCTTTAGACGTTCAGGCCCCTGCAGCCAACCCAAAATTCGGGGTCAAGCCGTTGTCGTTTTTGGTGGACCACTTTATCGTGGAACACCTGCAGGGACACCTGCAGCAAATGAAGCGCAACGCTGAGATCTTCCGCGAACAAGCTTGACCATTGCCTCCAGACTGACCTGGAAGGAGGAGCTGTCGATGGAGACCCAGGCGTTTTTCCAAAGCACTGAAGTCATGAATTTTAACGAAGAACTGGAAGCCGTTCACCTCGGCCCGTTGTGGCACGCCATTCCCGTGTTGATGCCAACAGAACCGCGGCCTCAAGCCGTTCCCTACCTGTGGCAGTGGTCCTTGCTCTATGACAAATTAATGAGAGCGAGGGAAATTTTTACTCCCGATCGCGGTGGTGAACGGCGCGCTATCTACTTGCAAAATCCTGGACTGCGCCAGCGTGAACCTTGGGGCTGGGCATCGACCACCCAGACCCTGTACGCGGCCGTTCAGCTCATTCTTCCGGGGGAGGCGGCCCCGTCGCATCGCCACTCGCAGAGCGCGTTGCGCTTCATCCTGACCGGAAAAGGTGCGTACACCATCGTGCAGGGAGAACGCGTCTTCATGGAAGAAGGCGACTTCCTGACGACGCCGCAATATATGTGGCACGGTCATGCCCACACGGGCGACGAACCGATGATCTGGATGGACGTGCTCGATATCCCTTTGATTTACGACATCGGCGGCACCTTCTTTGAACCGTACCCGGACCGCCTTGAGCCCCCGTCTGTGCCAGACAACGCCTCTGCCCAGCGCTACCAAGGCGGAATGGTGCGGCCAGTACGAGACAGACAGCCGTCGCCAGCCCCGTTAAAGTCGTTTAAATGGGAGGCCACCCAGCGGGCCCTGTTAGGCATGGGCGAAGTCGATCTCGACGCTTACGACGGGTTTGCAGTGGAGTTCATCAACCCCTCCACCGCTCAGCCGGCCCACCCCAACATCGGCTCATGGATGCAGCGTTTACC
>JAILZF010000187.1 GCA_023512635.1 Alicyclobacillus sp.
TTGCTGAGGTGGTGCGTAGCGTGGCGGAGGAGGTACATCGTCATACAGAAAAGTCACTGTGGCATGAAGAGCAGATCCTGGCAGCTTTAGAGCAGTTGGGACTGTACGTCGACCACGTGCACGTAGTCAGCTTAGACCCCGGGAAAGTGGAGGTGGAGGTCACCCAGCCTTCTGCGGGCGCGTATGAACACTCTGTACGGATGATTGCTCCCCTGTTGTCAGGGATTGTAGGAGAGCACATTCAAGTGCAGCGCGTCGAGCAAAACGGCCAAGGGCCGTGTACGGCAGTGTTTACCTCGGCTCGTGTGTACGACGTACACACGGCGGTTGCCTCGGCCGTTCGTGACGGCCGGACCGTGTCAGGGGATTCACACGTCGCCTTGGATATCGGCAATGGACGGTTTGCCGTTGCTCTAAGCGACGGGATGGGCAATGGCGAACGGGCGCGCAGGGAGTCACGCGCGGCGCTGGAGTTGTTAAAGCGATTGCTGCAAGCGGGGTTCCATGAGGACCTGGCTATACGGACGGTGAACTCTGCGCTGTTGCTGCGCTCGCGCGAAGAGGTGTTTGCCACACTGGACATGGCTTTTATTGACCTCTACAGTGCCAAAGCAGAGTTTCTGAAAGTGGGCTCTGCGCCGAGTTTTATCAAACGTGGCCAGCGTGTTCATGCCATCACGGGCAACAGTGTGCCGGTGGGCATTTTGCAAGACATCGAAGTGCAGTCGGTGGTGGAACAGCTGCAATCGGGGGATGTCGTGGTGTTGGTGTCGGACGGCGTGTATGATGCACCGTTGCACGTTTATGACCGGGAAGACTGGTGGTTACAACAGATTGAACACTTGGCTACTGACGACCCGCAGGCGATGGCGGATACCTTGTTGGAGGCTGCCGTGCGCGTGAACCACGGGCAGGTGCGTGATGATATGACCGTCTTGGTGGCGGTGGTGGCAGAGCGGCAACCCGAGTGGGCTGCCATCAAGCTGCCGGGGGTGGTGGGATTGCGGCAGGGAAAAGAAAAAGGCCGGAAAGAGGTGAAGCGGCGCGGTGCATAAGCCGCGAATAAATTAGGCAAGGGGTGCAGCGGGATCGAATGAAGGGCGCCCAAACCGTCCATACTGGCTACCAGTTTGGACGGGAGGTGCGAGAGTTGCCAGAAAAGCAAGCAGTGATTCGACAAGTTTTGGTGGTGACCGACGGGTGTTCAAACGTCGGGGAAGACCCTGCGGTATGCGCAGCCCGGGCGCGCAGACGCAACATCACCGTCAACGTGATTGGGGTAGTAGACCAAGGGGAAATGGGTCTGCAAGGGCGTGCGGAGGCGTACTCTATCGCCGATGCAGGTGGAGGGATGTGCCGCATTGTCGAGCCAGCCGTTTTGGCTCAGACGGTGCAAATGGTGACTCAACAGACCATGCAGCTTACGTTGCAGCAAGTCGTCAACCGTGAATTGTTACAGGTGATGGGGAAAACGGTTGAAGACCTGCCGCCAGGGGAGCGCGTACGCATCTTGCAAGTGGTTGATAAGCTGCAAGACGAAGTGGGGCTGGAGTTGGTGGTAGCGATCGATACAAGTGCAAGTATGCGCGAGAAAATGGCGGCAGTCCGTGCAGCGATTCACGACTTGGCTTTATCGCTGCAGGTGCGGCAAGGGCCAGCCCTGGTGGCCGTACTGGCATTTCCCGGGGAAGGCGAGGCGGCCGTGCGCTTGGTTCAGCCCTTCCAAGTAGGGGTGAATGTGACTGCGTTGGAACAGGTGTTTGTAGCGCGTGGGGGGACACCGACCGGACCCGCCATCTTGGAGGCGTTGGCGCTGTTTGAACAGAGTGATGTGGGCCGGTCGGACGAGGGACGATGGATTCAAAGAGCGGAGGAGTCATTTGGCGGTTAGACAAATCTGATTCACCGTTGAGACGGATTGGACTGAGTCGCACGGATGCGGCAAAGAGGTGTGGATGGCGGTGCTGTGGCCGGCCGGTACGTGGATTCAGGGAAAATGGACAGGACGGGCAGTGCAGATCGAACGCAAACTTGGGGAGGGAGCCAACGGAGCTGTTTACTTGGTGCAGGTGCCGTCCGGCCGGGCGGCGCTCAAAGTCTGTGCGCAGGCTGCTGATGCGGCGTGGGAGTGGGGACTTTTGGAGCGGTTACACCCGCACCTCCGTCTGTTTCCTAAACCGTTGTGGGCGGACGATTGGGAACCAGACGGATTTTTTTATGTGATGGAGTGGATAGCGGGGGATGGCATGCAGGCTGCGGT
>JAILZF010000188.1 GCA_023512635.1 Alicyclobacillus sp.
AGCGTGGCAGCGATGTTCCTGACCACGGAGGCCGTGGTGGCCGACAAGCCGGAGAAGGAGAAAGCCCCGGCAGGTGGCGGCATGGGGGACATGGACCTGTAATGGCTGTCATGACAACACCATACACGACCAAACACGAAGGGCATCTGCCATGGGCGGATGCCCTTCGTTTTCCCCATCCGGCAGCATCTTCTAGAAACAGCGCAGTGATCTGCGGAAAAGCTAGTCTCCGGACACGGCACACGACAAGCCGTGTACAACCGAGGAGGTGGCTATGATGGCGTTGGTTCCTTATGACCCTTTTGCCTGGCTACGCAAAGACGGCGCCCTGCCCTCCCTGGGTCAGTTATTGGATAGCGATTGGTTCCGCTGGAGCGGCATGGGCAACGTTCCGCGTGTAGATGTGCGCGAAACCCCGTCCGAAGTCATTGTTACCGCTGAAATTCCGGGGCTCGAACGCAAAGAAGACGTGGACATCACGGTCCATGAGAACCACCTGCACCTAAACGGCGAAATCCGCCGCGGCTATGAAGAAAACCGCGACAATCTGCACCGCTCAGAGCGTTATTACGGCCGCTTTGCCCGGACCATTCCCCTGCCCGCCCCGGTGGAGCATACAGGTGCCAAGGCGACCTACCACAACGGCGTCTTAGAAATCCGCTTGCACAAAACCCGTGAGCTGACCGGCCGCCGGATTGACGTAGATTTTCACTGATCTGACGGATCCAAGCGGCGCTGCCTGGCACCCGTAAGGTCTGTGCGTGACTGGGCAGGTAGCACCTGACGCCAGGTACATGCGGCCAAAGGTTCCCCCTCGGCTGACAAGACCACCGGGTGACGCAGCGTCCGCTGCGGGGTCCAACCAGCAAACTGGACCTGAACCACCACGGCCGGTTGTAACCAAAGCGTGTCACGAGTCCGCGGGACCGGTTGAAACGGGCATATCTTTGCAGGTTGGGACAGCCACCGCGCCACGTACAAAGGCCACTGCCGCGCCAAATGCCCGGGGCCTGCATGCCCAATGTACGTCAAACGGCCTTGGTCGTCCCACAGGCCTAACAACATGGACTTCGGTTGGCCCGACTCGTTCACCGCCAATCCACCCACCACGGCAGACAGACACCCCAGGCGTTTAACTTTCACCCAATCGGGGTGCGTTTGCCCCAGCCTGTAGACAGAGTCCGCTCGCTTGACAACGACCCCTTCCAGTTGCAGCTCTTGGACCGCCTGCCATAATACGCCGGGCTGCGCGTGCACCGGGACCCGTTGGACGCCCACGTGCGGCAACAGGTTGCGCTCTAACCAAGCCAGCCGCTCTGACAAAGGCCAACCTGTCAGCCACTGGCCATCCCCGTATAACACATCAAAAACCATGTAATGCACGGGCACTTGTTCCATCGCCCCTGCCACACGGTGAGGAGAACGCAACCCCTCGCGGCGGAGGACGCGGTAGAAGTCCGGTTTCCCGTCTTCTCCCAGCGCCACCGCCTCGCCGTCCAGCACCACACTGCCTGCTCTGCAGTATGTCCACGGCTGCAGGAGTTCCGGATAATATGCTGTGCGATCCCGCCGGTGGCGATTGTACACTCGCACCTCCCCTGCTGCCCAGTGCACCAGCAGACGCACACCGTCCCACTTCACCTGAGCCAGCCACCCTGGGCCTTGCGGGACTGCTGGCCGCAAAACCGGTTCCATCGGCGTGACAGGGGCAAGGGCCCGTGCTTCCTCCCTTACCCCCGTACCCCCTGCCTGGGTTGCCTCCTCGGTGCTAACCCTTCGGTTGCCCAAAACCAGCCCTCCATGGTCAGTCCAAGCGGTTTTTGATGGCGCGCAACAGCAGCTCCAGTTCCAATAACCGGCCTTCAATCCGGTGCAGGTGACTCTGCATATCGTCAATCTCCTGCTCAGCTTTATAGTTGATGGCAAAGTCGATGATCGACTCGTGTTTGTCCCGTGCGGCCTGGCGGTTCTGGCTCATCATGATGATGGGCGCTTGAAATGCGGCAATGCAAGACAACAGCAGGTTCAACAGAATAAACGGGAATGGGTCGAAGTGCGGCCAAGACGGCAGGGTATTGAAGACCATCCACAACACCAAAAAACTGGAGAAACAGAGAATAAACGTCCAGCTTCCGCCAAACCTGGCGATGCGGTCAGCCAGCCGGTCAGACCACCGCGTCCGCTGTTGATAGACCTCGTTTAAATGGCTCAGAATGCGGCTT
>JAILZF010000019.1 GCA_023512635.1 Alicyclobacillus sp.
GCATGGAGTACGTAATATGTCCGATACTTCCTTTTTCTCCCCGCAACTGCATCGTTTTGATCGTCCGGCATATATTTCTAAAGGATTGGACAAAATCATGCACCAGCTCATCTTTATGATTTTGAAAATATTCCTCCAAAGCGAGCAGACTTTCCAAGTTTTTTGTCTGCACCTCATTTTAAATAAAATGCTGTAATACGTCCTCTTTAGCCACCCCCTCTCCTCCTCTCTAGTTTGTTTTCACTTCTTTTCCGCTAATGTTCGTGATGCCGTTCATTTTGATGCTGCTTTCCTTACAGGTTATATTGATTTCATCCTTGGCGCTTATGCTTACTTTCTTCTCGGCACTCATGGTGATATCGGCCTGTGATATGATTTTGATATTTTTTTTGCTAAAAATTTGAATACCATCTTTTTCATTTAACTTGATAAAAATTTCTCCGTCTTTTCCGGTGATCACAATTTCCTCCGGGCTGAACATTAATTCTTTGCCAAATGCGGTTCTGAAATATTTGATGTCAGGGTTACCGAGCTTATTTTTCTCTTTGATCTCTGAATCCTTCCGTACCGATCCTATTGCAATGGCTTCTTCTTCTCTATGGCTCGGAAAATAAATTCTCACATAATCGTTCAGCTCAGGCATACAATACCAGCCGCTGTGGCCTTCTGCTGTATAGGCGGTTGAATAAGGAAACCACCATGCCTTTGCTATGCTTTGCTCTTTGTCTATGTCAAGATGAACTTTGACGTTATCTTTTTCCACAGCAATGACTTTCCCTTGTAACGATATACCTGTAATTCCTTGATGGTACACAGTGTTCTGAGTCATCCCTTTTTTGGAGCACAGGATGTACCGGTGTTTCAGCAGGCTGTTTTTCATTTCTGTATATACTTCACTCACAACAAGTGTTTTCCCCTTGAAATCCACCTCACTGCCAATGTCCAACACCTTATCGGTCTCTGCTTCATAATAAATAAAGTCGCTTTCTCCTATGCCTACCGTATCGTTTTCTGAGGAAATGCGAAAATTCGCTAATTCTTTTCTTATGCTATAATGGAAGTCTTCCAGCCTTCCGCTATAGCCTCCTTCCGGTACACCAAAGTAGAATTTGGGCTTATCAAAACTAGACGCAGGAATGAGCCCGGTATGAAAGCGGGATGCCATCCGTTTCAAGAATTGCCAGTCCGTCTCCTGATCCTGGGTAAAAGCCGCGGTAAACGGCGGATCCCAGCCCCATACGTGCACAGCCCATGGCCCGATGACCAGGTAATCCCGTTCGCTGCGCTCTCCTGTTAAACCGTTCCAGCGGACCTGCAGGGGCACTTCTACCCGCGAAGTATACCACACCTCGGCCCACACCCGGCCTGCGGCCGGCACTTGGACCGCACCCCCAGCCAACGCGCCGGAGATCAGCACCTGCCCTGGGTGCACCACCTGCCCAGGTTTGACAAGCGCCTGCCCGCGCTCGGCAAACACCTTGCGTACCACCCCCGGTTTCCCCGCCGCAATATGGTGCGGTTGAGCAGCAACCTGGCTCTGGGCCGGCACTTTTTCCACCGCTTGCAGCTGTGCCTTGCTGCCCTTGACCTCGACGCCTACCCACAACAAGGACGGCAGTTTTTCCAAGATGTCCGCTTGCAAAGCCGCAGCGTCCGGCAGAGCCGGCCGCCAAGCACCCACGTACAAACCACTCTCACGCGCCGCTTGTAAAATCACCTGGCGGTCCTGGTCGTCCACCCCACTGACGTCCACCTGCCAGATCACACTCCCGAGGGCGTACACCCCTGCGACAAACACCCCCACCCCCGCCAGCCATGCCTTGCGCTGCCACAGCCGCCGCCGCCAGACGGGAAAGCCGCCGCGCCCCAACACGCGAAAGCGCACCTGGTATGCCCGGCACAGCCGCAAAAAAGCACCATAAGACAACAAGGGCAGGCGTACACGCACACGCCCGTCCACCCAGGCGACGTCGTACAAGACCAGGCCGGTTCGCTGGCAGGCCACCAGCAGGTCTTGAAGCCGCCGGCCGCGCAAATCCAGAAAAAGCCAACCAGTCCACCACGCTTTCCAACCCGCTCGCGTCATGCCGGACCCCCCCGCTGTTCCGGGCCGAGTCCAGGTCTGCGCCATTCGATCCGTTCAACGTCCCCAGCCACGTGGATTTCTCCCGCTGCCAGCAGCTTGACCACGAAGCCGCGGCCATGCAAGTGCACCCAACCCTCTGGGAGCTCCATGACGACTTCCGCGTCTGTCACTTTGCTCAGACACCGGGCGTGCTCGACAACCACCTCTTGGCCACCTATGCAGGTCAACCGCGAGACAGCCTGCAGTGCGTCAGGCGGCAAAGCCAACCACGCTGTGACCGTCTCGCGCCAACGCTTCCCTCTGCGCACGCCGCTCCCCCCTCGGCCGGCCGTCCACCCCGGCTCGACCTGCTGTTCCCTGCTCCGGCGCTCCTTCAGGCAACCCTTCCATGGGGTTCCGTGCCGCCAGTGTCCCCACAGCGGACTGCCGCAGTCCAAGCTTTCGTAAACCATGCTATGACCAGTTGCTGCAGACTAGACCTGCCTGCTCAGTCCCCCTGTTCGGGTTAGCCGGCGCGCTGACCAGCGCCTGGCCACTCTGCACCGGATGTGCTCACAGGGCATGCCAGAGAAGCAACGAAAAACCCCTGCCCAAGGGCAGGGGTAGCATCTTGTGCTGGGGAAATTCAGTCAGGAGAGTCAGGAGAGAACGGCCTGTACCATTTGCTGAACCAAACGACCCTCTGCACGGCCGCGCACTTGCGGCATCAACGCAGACATAACCTTGCCGATGTCTGCCTTGCTTTGTGCGCCCACAGCAGCGACCGTTTCCTGAATCAGCGCACGCAGTTCGTCCTCACTCAGCGGCTGGGGGAGGTAAGCCTGGAGAACGCGTATTTCTTCCCGTACTTCGTCTGCCAGGTCGGATCTGCCGGCACTCTCAAACGCCTGGAGGGAGTCTTGGCGCTGTTTGAGCTCTTTTTGAATCACGGCCACGATGTCCGCATCCGCTAAGGCAGTCCCCGTTTCAATCTCGCGGTTCTTGATGGCCGAGCGGACCATACGAATGGTTGACAGACGGACCTTGTCTTTGTCCTTCATGGCCTGCTTCATGTCTTCCGCCAGTTGTTCCGACAGGCCCACGCCGCACGCCTCCTCTGTCCGTCCTCACCTTTTAGAACGAACGCCGCTTTTTGCGAGCAGCCTCCGCTTTTTTCTTGCGCGCCACGCTTGGCTTTTCGTAATGGGACCGCTTGCGGATCTCTGCCAGCACGCCGTCCTTCGCCGTCGCCTTTTTAAACCGGCGCAACGCGCTGTCCAAAGACTCGTTCTTGCGAACCTTGATATTGGACACCGTTCTCCCTCCCTCCGGCCCTGGCAAATCGTGAATCAGACGTATTATAGTATACCGTTTCTCCAGGTGTCAAACTGCTCCGGCAGGCCGCGTGTTGGTTTACACTTAGGCTCGGCCGTGGCGCAACGCCGCCTGGGCAGCCGCCAGGCGGGCCACCGGTACGCGGAAGGGCGAACAGCTGACGTACGTCAAACCGGCGCGCTGGCAAAAGTCAATCGAAGCCGGGTCTCCCCCGTGTTCACCGCAGATCCCAAGCTTAAGCTCTGGCCGCACGCGCCGCCCAGCTTCTGTTGCCAGGGTGATCAACCGGCCGACGCCAGCTTCGTCCAAGACAGCAAACGGGTTGTCCGGCAACACCTTTTGCTCCAAGTAGGTATGCAAGAACTTCCCCTCGGCGTCGTCACGGCTAAAGCCAAACGTGGTCTGCGTCAGGTCATTCGTGCCAAAGGAGAAAAACTCCGCCTCCTCGGCAATCTCCGCTGCTGTCAAGGCGGCCCGTGGCACCTCTATCATCGTGCCGACCACCACCGGCAGTTGAACCCCTTGCTCATCCAACACCGATTGCGCCACGCGTTCCACCAAGGCGCGCATACGACGCAACTCAGCGATATGCCCGACCAAGGGGATCATCACCTCAGGCCGCGGTTGCAACCCCTCGCGCAGCAAACGAGCAGCCGCTTGGTAAATGGCGCGCACCTGCATCTCGTAAATCTCGGGGAAGGTCAACGCCAGGCGGCAGCCGCGGTGCCCAAGCATGGGGTTCAGCTCGTGCAGACTGCGTACCTTCGCCAACAGCTCCGACACCTGCCGCTGCTCGGCCTGCAAGGCTTGGTTGCCCGGCTCGTATTCCAGGCGTGTCGCGAGTGCAGCCTGTCGTGCCACCAACGACTCCAGGTTGGGCAAAAACTCGTGCAACGGCGGGTCGAGCAAGCGAATGGTCACAGGCAACCCGTTCATGGCCTTCAGAATGCCGTAGAAATCGCCTTCCTGCAGGGGCAACAGCTGCGCCAACGCCTCCTGCCGTTCGGCTTCCGTCTGCGCCAAGATCATCGATTGAACGATGGGTACGCGGTCAGCCGCCATGAACATGTGCTCCGTCCTGCACAAACCGACACCTTGCGCCCCAAACGCACGTGCCCGTGCGGCGTCCTCCGGGTTGTCTGCATTGGCCCGTACGCCGAGTTGCCGGACCTCGTCGGCCCAGCGCAGCAGCGTCTCAAACTCAGGGCTAAAGCCCGCCTGTTCTCGGGCGACCTCGCCCCACAGCACCCGTCCCGTGGCACCGTCAATCGACAGCCAGTCGCCTTCGCGTACCTCACGTCCGCCAATCCGGCAGGTGCGTGCCTGCGGGTTGATGACCAACGCGTCGCAACCGCAGACGCACGGTTTGCCCATGCCGCGCGCCACCACGGCCGCATGGCTGGTCATCCCGCCGCGACTCGTTAAGATACCCTCTGCAGCAAGGATGCCATGGATATCTTCGGGCGTTGTTTCAGTGCGCACGAGCAAGACGCGCCGCCCCTGACGTGCCCACTCCGCCGCACTGTCCGCGTCAAACACCACTTGTCCGGATGCAGCCCCAGGGGAGGCGGGCAATCCCTTGGCCAGGACTTCCAGGCCAGCGTCCTCGCGGATGCGCGGATGCAACAGCTGGTGCAGCTGTTCCGGTTCGACACGTAACAGCGCCGTTTCCCGGTCAATCAACCCTTCTTCCACCAAGTCCACGGCAATTTTGACTGCCGCTGCCGCGGTGCGCTTGGCACTACGCGTTTGCAACAGGAACAGCCTGCCCTGTTCCACTGTAAACTCAATGTCCTGGACGTCACGGTAATGGCGTTCCAGACGGTCACATAGCTCCATAAATTGCATATAGATGGCCGGCATGTCGGTCGCCAACGCGGCAATCGGTTTGGGGGTACGAATGCCAGCCACCACGTCTTCACCTTGGGCGTTGGTCAGGTACTCTCCAAACACGCCGCGTTCCCCCGTGGAGGGGTTGCGCGTAAACGCCACACCCGTTCCTGAATCGTCCCCCATGTTGCCAAACACCATCGCTTGAACGTTGACCGCCGTTCCGAGCGAATCCGGAATCTTATGCACCTTCCGGTAGACAACGGCGCGCTGGTTGTTCCACGAACGAAAGACCGCAGCAATCGCCAAGCGCAGCTGTGTACGCGGGTCTTGCGGGAAGGGCTGCCCCAGCCGCCGCTCCACCAACCGGAGGTAACGCTCCACCACCACCTGCCAGTCGTCTGCCGTCATCGCTTGGTCGCTGTCTCGGCCTGCCGCCGTCTTGACGGCCTCCAACTCGTGCTCAAACTCATGGTGCGGGATGCCCAATACGACATCGCCAAACATCTGAATGAAGCGGCGATAACAGTCGTACGCGAAGCGCGGATTGCCGGTCCGCTCCGCTAACGCCACCACCGTCTGCGCGTTGAGGCCGAGGTTGAGGATGGTGTCCATCATACCCGGCATGGAAATAGGCGCACCGCTGCGCACCGAGACCAGCAACGGTTGATCCATGCCGCCAAACACCTTGCCAGTGCGCTCCTCCAGGCGAGCCAAGGCCGTCATCACCTGGTCGTCGATGACATCGGGGATGCGCTCGCCCGCCTCTTGAAAGGCATGGCATGCCGCCGTGGTAAGAGTAAAGCCGGGAGGTACCGGAAAACCGGCACGGGTCATTTCCGCCAGGTTCGCTCCTTTTCCGCCCAGCAACTGCCGGTCCGGCCGTTCTACTTCGTCAAACAGATACACCCAGCGGGTCATTCTGTCGTTCCCCTCCTCGCAATGTAGTCCAGAATGATACCGGCCGTCTCCTCTACCGCCCGGTCGCTGACGTCGATCACAGGGCAGCGCAGCCGCTTCATCACATCGTGGGCAAACTCCAACTCTGCCACAATGCGTTCCAGGCTGGCATAACTCGCCTCTGCCGTCAGACCAAGTGCCTTCAACCGTTCCTGGCGCACCCGGTGCAGCTTTTCTGGCCGGATGGACAAGCCAATCACTTTGCGCGGGTCGGCCAGATGAAACAACTCACGGGGCGGTGGTACCTCAGGCACAAGGGGGACGTTAGCCACTTTCACTTGCCGGTGCGCCAAGTACATGCTCAGCGGGGTCTTCGACGTGCGCGAGACACCCACCAACACCACGTCGGCTGCCGCCAATCCTTGCGGATCGCGCCCGTCGTCGTACTTCACGGCAAACTCGACCGCTTCCACGCGGCGAAAGTAGTTCTCGTCCAGTTGGTGGGCGAGCCCGGCCTTGCGGTGCGGCGGGGAACCGACGACGTGTTCGAGCGCATCCAGCATGGGACCAAGGACGTCCACGCAGGGTACGCCCCCCCGCTCTGCCAGCTCCATAAGGTAATTACGCAGCTCGGGCAGGACCAGGGTAAAGGCTATGACCGCCTGATCCGCTTGGGCCTGCCGGACGGCCTCCTCGACGGCGGCATACGAACCCACGTGCGCCACCCGCCGGATGTTGACACGCCCGCCGTTGAACTGGGACGCTGCAGCGCGCACCACCACCTCGGCCGTCTCTCCTACAGAATCGCTGACGACGTAGACCTTTGGACCTTGGGACATGCGCGGGCGCCCCCTTCACTGTCCGCCTTTGTGGCTTTGCAGCGGACGCTGTCGGGTATATTGTGACATACTAATTAGGTTTCTAACGGTTATTAGTATATCTCATTGAATGTAAAAGGTGAATAGATTGGAGAGGACACGCAACAGAATGAGGGGCATGACCTGTACACCCCCGTCATACGTTGAGGAGGGGAGGTGTTGTCCGTGGGGTGGAACGCCGCGGCGGCGATGGCTGCCCTGTTTGTGTTTATTGGTGGCTTGAACGTCATGCGCCGGGGCCTGACAGGCCTCATGGACAGCCGTCTGCCGGGCTTGCTCACCCGCTTGGTGCGCACACCCACGCGTGGTATCCTCACGGGATTGAGCGTCACAGCCCTGCTGCAGACCAGCGGGGCTGTCACAGTGGCCACCATTGGCCTGGTGGCCAGTGGCAGCATGGCGTTCCGCGATGCGGTGGGGATTGTCTTAGGGGCCAACGTGGGCTCAACGGTTACGCCGCAATTGCTGGTCTGGGACCTGACCGGGGCCGCTGTCGTCTTGTTGCTGGCCGGGTCGGCAGCCTGGCTGTTCAGCCACCGGCCGCAACTGCGCAGCAGCGGCCAAGCGCTGGCCGGGTTTGCTTGTATTGTCATTGCCCTGGAAACGTTGGAGCGGGCTTTGCGGCCGTTGGCCAACGAACCCTGGTTTCAAGCAGGGCTAGCCCACATGGCGAACTCGCCGCTCAGCGCACTGGTCGCCGGTTGCTTGGCCAGCGCGCTCGTCCAATCTAGTACCGTCACCACGGTGATGGCGATGGCGCTGGCAGAAGAGCACCTGTTGTCCCTGCCAGCCGGCGTGGGTGTGGTCCTCGGCGCCAACGTCGGCACCTGCCTTACCTCAGTGATTGCCTCCATCGGACAAATCCGCCCGGCACAACAGGTGGCACTGGCGCACGTCCTGCTCAACGTCGGCGGAGCACTGGTGTTTTTGCCATGGGTAGAACCGTACTGCAACCTGATGCTTGCACTCAGCGACGACCCTAGCCAACAGCTGGCAAACGCGCACACCATTTTTAACGTCTTGTGCACGCTCGCCGTGTGGCCGTGGGCAGGGGCGTACGCACGGGTGATTGAGTCCCTACTCCCGGCACAGCATGACCCCTGAGCTGGTGCCCAACCGGTCTGCTCCATACCGCATCAGCTGCAGGGCCACAGCGCGTTGGCGAATCCCCCCGGCTGCCTTGACGCGCTCTGCTCCAGCCACGCGCGCCAGCAACGCGACGTCCGCTACGCGTGCTCCGCTCGGCGCGAATCCGGTGGACGTCTTTACCCAGCGGGCCCCGCCGGCCAACGCCGTCAGAGCCGCCGCACACAACTGACCGATACTCAGATAGTGGGCTTCCAAGATAGCCTTGACCGGCGTGGCTGGCGCCGCGGCCGTGACCGCACGTACATGCTCCAACACCGTCCAAACGTCGTCTTCGCACATAGCCCCAATCGGGATCACCATATCCAGTTCGGACGCTCCGGCAGCCAGCGCTGCAGCAGCCTCAGCAGCGAGCGCCGCGGGCAGCGTATGGCCATGTGGAAACCCGAGGACACTGACCACCTGAATGCCACTCCCCGCCAAACGCTGCGCGGCCAACGCGACGTGTTGCGGGGCGACGCACACGCGGCCGAAGCGGTGCGTTTGGGCCTCCTGGCACAGACGCAGCACGTCCAGCGCAGACGCTTCAGGCCGCAACAGGGTATGTTCAATCGCTGGCCGCAACGCGCTTTCCGCAACCGCGCGCGGCAGTGGATCCAGCACCGGCTGCCAACCGGCCGCAGCTGGAGCGACAGCCGCCAACTCCGCACCGACCGCGGCCACCAAGTCGTCCAACAACGGCCGCACTTCGTCCCACAAGCGGTCGATTTCACTCGCCTCTGTGGCCAGGGGCAACTGCCGCCAGCGTGCCTCCCAGTGCCGCTCGTGCCAGCGCCAGAGCACGTCCGCCTTGGCAAACACCCAGTTCCAGTTGGCGTACCCTTGCGCGCGGTGCAGGCGCTCCGCTTCCGCCCACGGATAAAAGGCCGCGCCGCGGATTTCCTCTGCCTGGTAGGACGGCTCGTCTTGTTCGTCCAGCTCCTCCATGAGGAACAGCCGCACTTGTTTGCGCACGTGCCCCTCTGCCCGTTCAATCGGGTACTCTACGCGTCCCAGCGGCGCTAAGATGCGCGCAGTGATCCCTGTCTCCTCGCGTACTTCGCGGATGGCTGCGTCTTCCCAGGTCTCCCCCGGCTCGACGTGCCCTTTGGGAAACGACACATGTCCATAGGCGTCGTCAATCAGCAAGACTTCTGTGCCATGCTGGCCACGGCGCAAGACAAACCCGCCTGCTGCCCGCTCAATCCGCTCGGCCACCAGGACACGCTCCTTTCTCCACCCCGGCTGGTCCATCAGCCGCTTGCCTGCGCCGGCCACGCTACCGCGCCAGCCAACCCGTCGTCATCCGCATACGTCACCTGTTCCACCCATTCACCGAGGTGCAGTTCCTCCCCTGGCTCTTGCAAACGCACGCGGCTGACCTCGCCGACCAAGGCCTCCGCCGCCACTCCCGCAGGAACCGGAAACGCGACTTTCAAATAATTGTCCGCATGTCCGACCAACCAGTACCCCGGCCGCCCGTCAGGTCCTGTCCCAGGGCGCACACCGCGCCCTTCCAGGTGTAACGGCTCTTCCACCACCACCTCGAGCAACTGGCCAGTGTGTTTGGCCGCGTAGCTGCGATGCAAGTCATGGGACAATTGAATCATCTGCTGCACGCGGGCCTCCTTGACAGCAGCCGGCACCTGGTCTGGAAAGCGGGCCGCAGGGGTGCCACGCCGCGGCGAATAGGGGAACACGTGCAGTTGTGCAAACTGCTGAGCCCGGATAAACGCCTCTCCCTCTGCAAAAAACGCGTCCGTCTCGCCCGGGAAGCCGACAATCACGTCAGAGGTCACCGCCACGTCCGGCAGCGCCGCACGCAAGCGTGCCAGCTTGGCCGCGTACTCCTCCACGGTGTAATGGCGGTTCATTCGCTTTAATACCTGGTTATGCCCAGCCTGCAGAGGGATGTGCAGGTGCCGGCAAACCTTGCGTGAGCGGCCCAACACCTCTATCAGCTCGTCGTCGATCTCGCTGGCTTCAATCGAACTGATGCGCACGCGGTATAACTCGTCCAACTGCTCCAAGTCGGCCAACAGGTGGGCCAAACGGTAGCCGTCCAGGTCCGCCCCGTAACCCCCCGTGTGGATGCCTGTCAAGACAATCTCGCGGTAGCCCGCCTTCGCCAGCTTGCGCGCTTGCGCCAAGATGTTCTCTGGTTTGCGGCTGCGAATCAGCCCGCGCGCGTACGGGATGATGCAAAACGTGCAAAAGTTGTTACAACCGTCCTGAATCTTGAGGTTGGCACGGCTGCGGTCGCTGAACGACGGCACGTCCAGTTCCTCAAACTCGCGCGTCTTCAGGATGTTCCCCACCGCCACGTACGGGTGTTGTTCTGCCCGCACCTGCTCGACCAGCTGGACAATCTGTCCCTTGCGGTCATTGCCCACCACCAAGTCGACACCTGCGATGGCCGCCACCTCTTGCGGAGCCACCTGCGCGTAACACCCTGTCACCACCACCGTGGCGTCCGCGTTGGTCCGCACCGCCCGGCGAATCACCTGGCGCGATTTGCGGTCACCTGTGTGTGTCACACTGCAGGTGTTAATGACGTACACGTCCGCCGGCTCCTCAAAGGGGACCTGTTGATAGCCGGCCGCCGCAAACGTCCGCCAAATGGCCTCTGTGTCATAAAAGTTCACTTTGCACCCCAACGTATGAAATGCAACCGTCGGCACACCCTTCACCTCCCCAACTCACCGTAATGGAAAAACACCGCACTCAGTGCGGCCCAGCCTGCCGTTTCCGTGCGCAGCGTGCGCGGTCCCAACGTCACACCGCACGCTCCCAAGGCTCGCCAGGCGTCCCGTTCCGCGTCAGACCAGCCGCCTTCCGGACCCACCGCCAAGACAGTAGGGGCAGGCAACGCCGCCTCGTCCCACCTCGAAAGACACTGGCGTAAGCTGAACGTCTGCTCCTCCTCGTCTAACCACGCCACACGCCGATTCCCGATTTGGTCCAGCCACACTTGCAGCGCCGCCCAGTCGGGCGCCCAAGCGACAACCGGCACGCGATCCCGCTGGGCCTGGCCCGCCGCCTCGCGTGCGATGCGCTGCCAGCGCGCGCACTTCTCCGCCGCTCGCCGGGCGTCCAGGCGCACCACCGACCGCGCTGCCGCATAGACGAGGAATCCCGCAGCCCCGAGTTCGGTTCCGTGCTGAATCACGGCCTCTATTTTATCACCCTTGGCCAGTCCTTGAACCAACCACACCGCGTGCTGCGGTTCATGCCGCGGCAAGGGCTCTTTGATGTGCAGGAAAACCTCCCCCTGGCGCGGGTCGACCGCCACCACCTCCCCTAAAAAAGGCCCAGCAGACCCGGCCACAGCCAAGGCTTCGCCCGGTTGCACGCGCAGCACCCGAGCATAGTGGTGGCCGTCGGCACCCCGCAAACAGTACGCGGCGCCTGTCGCCAGCGGATCGTCCACAAACACGCGCGGCATCACGGCTGCCACACCGCCACCAACGCCACCCAGTCGCCGCGGCGCAGCGTCCGCGCCAAGGCAAACCGGTGGCGGGCCAATGCAGCCCGGACCGCGTCCGCTTGTTCCTCGACAAAGCCTGACACAACCAGGGCACCCCCAGGCTGCATCACCTCGGCCGCCTGGGGCACCAGGGCTATCACCGCGTCGCGCAGGATGTTGGCGGTCACCACGGCATAGCCTTGAACGGGCGTCCCGTGTAACAAGTCGCCTTGCACCACGGTGATGCGGTCGCTCAGGCCGTTGTCTGCCACGTTTTGGCGAGCTGCACTTACCGCCACCGGGTCCAAGTCCACCGCGCGCACGGCCACTGCCCCGAGCTTGGCCATGGCCACCGCTAAAATGCCAGTGCCACAGCCCACGTCCAGGCCTGTTTGCCCCGCCAAGGGCAGGTCTTCCAACGCTTCTAGGCAGAGCTGCGTAGTCGGATGGGCGCCCGTGCCAAACGCCATACCCGGCTCCAAAATCAAAGGAATACGCTCCCCTGTTTCGGTCTGGCCGGCCAACCATTTCGGGACAATGAAAAACCGCCGTCCAACCGGAAGCGGCGGAAAGTCTTCCTGCCAGGCATGCGCCCAACTGCTCTCCTCAACCAGTTCCGCAGTCCACTGTGTGCGCGCTTGCCCCACGTCCAGACCGGCCGCTGCCACCCTGTCCAACACGTCGAGCAACCGCTGCCGCCACTCGGCCTCCGGGACCAACTCGGGTATCCAGACCGAGATGCTCGTGACGTCGCTGCGCAAGAGCGTATCGTCAAACCATTCCCCGTACTCGGGATGAGGGGGCCCGTCCGACCAAACCCCTTCCATGGCCACCCCCTGCACCTCTGGCCACGTTTCCAAAAGAGTCGCTACCGCTTCACTGGCTGGGGTCGGGACAGGGAGGCGCACTTGCCACCACCGCACTCATCCATCGCCTCCTCGCCGGCTGCCGCCGGTGTATTCACCCGCCGGGATCGTCCGCGCTGTTCCTTCGCTGTTTATTTAATCGCCCAGAAAGGCGCTGCGCATACGTTCAATAAAGGTCCGCGACTGCTCTTGCGGGGTCTCCCCCAACTCCTTGCCAAGCTCGCGCAGCAGCTCGCGCTGGCGCTCGGTCAGGCGCGTGGGTGTCAACACGTGCACCCGTACATGCTGGTCCCCGCGCACGTTGCTGCCCAGCTTAGGAATTCCCTTGCCGCGCAAGCGAAACCGAGTCCCTGTCTGCGTGCCTTCCGGAATTCGCAGTTTCACCTTGCCTTCCAGCGTCGGAACCTCTACCTCGTCGCCCAATGCAGCCTGAACAAACGTAATGGGGATATCGACATAGACGTGAATTCCATCACGCTCAAACAACTCGTGCGGGCGGACGCGGATGACGATGTGCAGGTCCCCGGGTTGCCCGCCGTTGGGACTGGCCTCCCCTGCGCCGGGGATGCGCAGTCGCGTCCCAGTATCCACCCCCGCCGGCACACGCACGTTGACCGTCCGGCGCACGCGCCGCCGGCCCTGGCCATGGCAATCCGGGCAAGGATGGACGATGCGCACGCCGCGCCCCTGACAAGCGGAGCAGATGCGGCGGTTGACCATGCGGCCAAACGGGGTCGTCACCACCGACTGCTGCTCGCCTGTGCCGTGACAGACGGGGCAGGTCTCCGGGTGCGTCCCAGGCCGCGCGCCCGTGCCCTCACAGGTTGAACACGTCTCCATCCGCGGAATCTGGATCTCTTTCTCTACGCCGAAGGCCGCGTCTTCAAAGTCCACTTCAAGTTCATACTCGAGGTCGCGGCCGCGCTGAGGCCCCCGGGCCCGTCCGCCACCGCCGAAGAACATATCAAAAATGTCGCCAAACCCACCGAAGTCGCCAAACCCGCCAAAGCCTTCAAACCCCGGTCCAGTCCCCGGCCCCGCGCCGCCAGCAGCGGGATCGGCGTGGCCAAACTGGTCGTAGCGGGCGCGCTTGTCCGGGTCTGACAGCACCTCGTAGGCTTCGTTGATTTCCTTAAATTTATCTGCCGCACTTGGGTCTTCTTTGTTGACGTCCGGGTGGTACTGGCGGGCCAGTTTACGGTACGCCCGCTTAATCTCCTCCTGGCTCGCCGTCCGTGCAACGCCCAGCACCTCGTAGTAATCCCGTTTGCTCACGGCTGTTCCCCTCCCCGCGCTGCCGCCGGCGCCCGTACGTCAAGGCGTGGCAAGGAGCCCACCTTGCCACGCCCGCTGTCTCCCCATTACTTCTTGTCTTCGTCAACCACCTTGTAGTCAGCGTCGACCACAGGGTCCTGTGCCGATCCGCTGTGGGTTCCTGCCCCGTTGCTGCTGGTGGCCGTTTGCTGGGCCTGGCTGGCCTGTTCATACAGTTTCGTGGTGAGCTTATGCAACACCTCTGTCAGCTGTTCAGACGCCCGTTGGATGGCGTCACTGTCCGTCCCAGACAGCGCGGACTTGAGCGCTTGCACCTTGCCCTCCGCTTCTTGCTTGAGGCTGGTGTCGAGTTTGTCCCCCAGGTCTTTCATGGTCTTTTCAGTTTGATAGACCAGTTGCTCGGCATGGTTCCGGATTTCCGCCTGCTCGCGCTGCCGGCGGTCTTCTTCCGCATGCAGCTCGGCCTCCTTGACCATGCGCTCAATGTCCTCTTTGCTCAAACCGCTTGACGCTGTGATGGTGATGGCCTGACTCTTGCCTGTGCCAAGGTCCTTGGCCGAAACGTGAACGATGCCGTTGGCGTCGATGTCGAACGTCACTTCAATCTGCGGGACACCGCGTGGGGCCGGCGGAATCCCCGTCAAGGTGAAGCGGCCGAGGGTCTTATTGTCCCGCGCCATCTCGCGCTCCCCTTGCAAGACGTGAATTTCCACCGTGGTCTGATTGTCGGCGGCAGTAGAGAACACCTGGCTCTTGGACGTCGGAATGGTGGTGTTGCGCGGAATCAGGCGCGTAAACACCCCGCCCAACGTCTCAATTCCTAACGACAGCGGTGTGACGTCGAGCAGCACCACGTCCTTGACCTCGCCCGTCAATACCCCTGCCTGAATGGCTGCGCCCACTGCCACCACTTCATCCGGATTGACGCCTTTGTGCGGTTCCTGGCCTATCAGTTTCTTGATGGCTTCCTGGACCGCTGGAATACGCGTCGACCCACCGACCAGGATCACCTTATCAATGTCCTTGGCCGTCAGACCAGCGTCTTGCAGCGCCTGGCGCGTCGGCCCGAGCGTGGCCTCCACCAGGTCTGCCGTCAGCTCTTCAAACTTGGCGCGCGTCAGGTTGACCTCTAAGTGTTTCGGACCGCTCGCATCCGCAGCAATAAACGGCAAGGAGATGGTGGTGGTAAGTGTCGACGACAGCTCTTTTTTCGCCTTTTCAGCTGCGTCCTTCAGGCGCTGCATGGCCATCCGGTCGTTGCGTAAGTCGATGCCCGTATCGCGCCGAAAACTGTCGATTAAGTAGTCCATGATCCGCTGGTCGAAGTCATCGCCGCCCAGGTGGTTGTTACCGCTGGTGGCCTTGACCTCGAATACACCTTCGCCCAGCTCCAAAATCGACACGTCAAACGTGCCGCCACCCAGGTCGTAGACGAGGATGGTCTGTTCGCCTTCCTTGTCCAATCCGTAGGCAAGCGCCGCTGCCGTGGGCTCATTGACAATGCGCAACACCTCAAGACCGGCAATCCGGCCGGCGTCTTTGGTCGCCTGACGCTGGCTGTCGCTGAAGTAGGCCGGGACCGTGATCACCGCTTGCGTCACTTTTTCGCCGAGGAACGCCTCCGCGTCCGCTTTCAGCTTTTGCAGTATCATCGCTGAGATTTCCTGCGGCGTGTACGATTTGCCATCGATGGTCACGCGGTGGTCAGAACCCATGTGACGTTTGATGGAGATAATCGTCCGGTCAGGGTTGGTGATGGCCTGTCGCTTAGCGACATCACCCACTAGGCGCTCTCCCTCTTTGGTAAACGCCACCACCGACGGGGTGGTGCGATTGCCTTCTGCATTTGGAATGACCACCGGTTCGCCGCCTTCCATCACCGCCACACACGAGTTGGTGGTCCCCAGGTCAATCCCGATGACTTTCGGCATGGCAAAACCCCTCCTCTGCTCACGTCACTGCGCCCGTCCTGCACGCAGTCGTCGTTATACGCTGACTTTCACCAGTGCTGGCCGCAACACCTTGCCGTGTAACCAGTAGCCCTTTTGCAGTTCTTCCAGGACCACGCCGACTTCCCCCTGTTCAGCAGGCGCCTGGAGCACGGCCTCGTGCAAAGCCGGGTCAAAGCGCTGACCGGCAGCTGCCATCGGGACAGCCCCAAACCGTTCCAGTACCCCAAGCAATTGCCGGTACACCATCTCGACCCCTGTACGCATAGGGTCCTCCGCTGCGGTTGGCGCGGCTAGCGCTCGCTCCAGGTTGTCCACCACGGGCAGCAGCTCAAGCAACAGCTTGCGTGTAGCAAACTGCTCCAACTCTTCTTTCTCTTGGCGTGTGCGCCGGCGAAAGTTGTCAAAGTCGGCCATGGTGCGCAACAGCTGCTGGCGCACCTGGGCCACCTCCGCTTCAAGCGCCAGGATGGCTGGGTCCGCCGCTGGTTCAGCCGCCCCCTCGGGAGAGCGGCGGCTGGCATCCTCTTCTGCTGGCTCGGGTGTGGCACCCGCTCCGTCTGCCGCCTGTCCCGCCGCAGCCGCCGGGCCGTCCGCCTGCTCCTGCCCAGCGCCTGCCGCGGCCGCCCCTGTACCAACAGCCGGTTCACCTGTCTCTGGGGCCGCCGCCCCCGCATGCTGGTCCAAAGTCGTTTCTGCCGTCTCTGCTGGTTGTCCATCGAGCGGCGTTTGCTGCGTCTGCCGGTTCAACGCGTAGACTCCCCCTTTGCCTGCACTCAGGACGCTGGTCTTGCTGCGCCAGACAGTCCGGGCGGGCGCTTCAACCGCCCGCCAGACGCTCCGTCATGACGCGCGTCAACGCGCTGGCTGTATACTCAAGGATACGAATGACGCGCACGTAGTTCATACGTGTCGGCCCAATCACCCCAATGCTGCCTGCTGGCACACCACCCACCTGGTAGGTGGCAGCAATCACCGTGCAGTCTTGCAGCGTCGGAACGGTATTTTCCATGCCAATGCGCACCTGCACCCCGCTGCCGCCCATCGGCAAAACCGAACGCACCTGTTGCCCGTCCGCCTGCTCTAACAGCTCCAGCACAGGCCGCGCCTTTTCCACGTCACGAAACTCCGGTTGCACCAACATATTGGCCGCCCCACCGACATATACGCGGCCCGTGTCGTCCGCCACCTCGCTCAACTGGTCAAGCACAGCTATCAGGTCTTCGTACCGTTCCAATACGTTTGCCATCTCGCTGGCAATCTCCCGGTACAAGTGCGAGCGCATCCGGCCTACCGGCGTCCCCACCAGTTTTGCGTTCAGCAGGTTGACCAGACGCACCACGTCGTCAGGGGGGATGTCGTCCGCCAGCTGCACATGGCGGTTTTCCACGTGGCCCGTATCGGTCACCAGAATCGCCACGGCGCTCTGCCCGCCCAGCGGCACCAGTTGAATATGCTTGATCTTCTGCTGATGCATGGCCGGCCCAAGCGCGATGGTGGCGTACTGCGTCAGTTGCGACAGCACCACCGACGTCTGCTGAATCACCCGCTCGACTTCATCCAGGCGCTGTTGGAACAACACGCGCAACATGTGCACTGTGGCCGGGTCGATATCACCCTGCGCGGCCAAGTGATCTACATAATATCTGTAGCCCTTTTGCGAGGGAATCCGCCCGGCTGAGGTATGCGGTTGGTCTAAATAACCCAGTTCTTCTAAGTCCGCCATTTCATTGCGAATCGTCGCCGGACTCAACTGGAACTCTTGGTGTTTAGAGAGCGTCCGCGAGCCCACCGGCTCGGCGAAACGGATATAATCTTCAACGATGGCAGCAAGGATCATCCGCTGCCGCGGCGTCAACACGTCCATCCCGCGTCACCTCCCTGCATTGCACGCTGTGGTTGGACGTTACACCGCATGCCGCCCCTGCCGCCTGCACCGGGCAGACGCGGCACCCGGCCCCTCTTGTTAGCACTCTGCAAAGCCGAGTGCTAACCTGGTTCAAATCGAACATAGCAACTCTGCAGGAGAATGTCAATTCTCGCCGATTTCGCTGGCTTGCTCAGACTCCGCCCGCTCCAGGTGCAAACGGCCTCCCCCCGCCGGCGCGGGGACCGCTTGTGCATCCTCCGTCAACACCCCGACAAACCGCGCAAACACCTCGTTTGCTACCGGCCATGCGCGCTCCGTCAAGCGCCACGCCCCCTCCGCCCACGTCACCAGACCGAGCCGCTGCAGCGCCTGCCACTCCCGCATGAACAACGCTGTCAGGTCGGCGCCGTGGCGCTCGTAAAAGCGCGCAGCCGAGACGCCGGCGCGCAACCGCAAGCCGAGCATCACCGTGTCCTCCGCCGCCTCGGCTGCGCTTACCTGGTGGGACTGAGCCACCGGCCGCCGGCCAGCTGCCAATGCCTGCTGATACGCCAACAACGAGCGCACGTTTTCGTAGCGCTCGCCGTAGACGTAGCCGTGCGCCCCCACCCCGGCCGCCAGGTACGGCTCATTGCGCCAGTACACCAGGTTGTGTCGCGCCTCTTCTCCTGGCTGGGCGAAATTGCTCACCTCGTAGTGGACGTATCCGGCTGCCGCCAACTGTTCGCGCACCAGCCCATACATCTCAGCCTCCACGTCTTCTCCGGGCAGCGTCAACAAGCCTAGTGCCTGCCACTCTGCAAACGGGGTCCCAGCTTCAACTTTCAACCAGTAAGCCGAGATGTGCGGGACGCCGAGTGCCACCACTTCCCGTACGCTGGCGGCCACGTCGGCCAGCGACTGTTCCGGCAAGCCAAACATCAGGTCCAGGTTGATCCGAGTGAAGCCTGCCGCCCGCGCGAGCTCTACGCTGCGCCGCACGTCGTCTGCACTGTGCTGGCGGCCCAGGGTTAACAGCAGGCGGTCGTCCAAGGCTTGCGCTCCCAAGCTCAAGCGGTTGACACCTAAGCTGCGCAAGCCCTGCAGCAGCTCGCGTGACAGCCGGCCCGGGTTGGCTTCCACGCTCACCTCAGCCGCCGGCGCCAGTGGCAACCAACGGGTCAGGGCGGACCAGACCTGCTCCCATTGGCCGAGGTGCAGGTGGGTGGGTGTGCCACCGCCGAAAAACACTGTCTGCAACGGCGCTGGCCGCAGTTCAGCCAACAGGGCAAACTCTTGGCAAAGCGCGTCGACGTACGCCTCGACCGCCGCAGGCGGTGCGACATACGTCGTAAAGTCACAGTAAAAACAGCGGCTCGGGCAAAACGGGATGTGTACATACAGGGAGCTGGGCGCTTGTTGGCGGCAACGGTCCCATACCATCTCGCCGCCCCCCTACTCCATCTTCAGCACAGCCATGAACGCCTCTTGCGGCACCTCGACGCTGCCGACCTGTTTCATTCGCTTCTTGCCCTCTTTTTGCTTTTCTAACAGCTTGCGCTTACGCGTGATGTCGCCGCCGTAACACTTGGCCAGCACGTTTTTGCGGATGGCCTTGATGGTCTCACGGGCAATCACACGGTTGCCAATGGCCGCTTGCACGGGGACTTCAAACAGCTGTCGCGGAATCAGGTCTTTCAACTTTTCACACAGCGCCCGCCCACGCACGTACGCCTTGTCGCGGTGAACAATAAACGACAAGGCATCGACCACTTCACCGTTGAGCAAGATGTCCAGCTTGACCAAGTTAGACGGCTGATAGCCCGCCAACTCATAATCAAAGGAGGCGTAACCACGCGTACACGACTTGAGGCGGTCGAAAAAGTCGTAGACAATCTCAGCCAGAGGCAATTCGTACAACAGCGTCACCCGAGTCGCGTCGAGGTACTGCATGTCTTTAAACAACCCGCGTTTTTCCTGGCACAGTTCCATCACCGGACCTACATAGTCCTTTGGTGCAATGATGGAGGCTTTGACCACCGGCTCCTCCACCCGGTCGATACGATCGGGCGACGGCATCTTGCTGGGGTTATCGACCTCCAAACGCGTTCCGTCTGTCAAATAGACGTGGTAGACCACGCTCGGGGCGGTGGTGATCAGCGTCAGGCCGTACTCGCGCTCCAGCCGCTCCTGTACAATTTCCATATGCAACAAACCGAGAAATCCGCACCGAAAACCAAAGCCGAGGGCGCTGGACGTCTCCGGTTCAAACGTGAGCGCGGCGTCGTTCAAGGCCAGCTTCTCCAACGCCTCGCGCAAGTCCTGGTAGTCGCCGCTGTCCACCGGGTACAGTCCGCAAAACACCATGGGCGTGGCTTTGCGGTAACCCGGCAGGGGCTGCGCGCACGGCCGGTCTGCATCCGTGACGGTGTCCCCTACGCGTGTGTCGCGCACATTCTTGATGGCGGCCGCAAAGTACCCGACCTCTCCAGCAGCCAGTCCCTCGACAGGTGTCATGGCCGGCCGGAACACTCCCACCTCGGTGACCTCAAACTCTGCGCCAGTGGCCATCATGCGGATACGCTGGCCGGGCCGCAGTTCCCCGTTGACCACACGGATGTAGACAATGACCCCGCGGTACGAATCGTAGTGCGAGTCAAACACCAACGCCTGCAAAGGGGCAGCGGGATCCCCCTGCGGCGGCGGCACCTTGTGCACCACCTGTTCCAAGATCTCCTCAATGCCAATGCCAGCCTTGGCGGACGCCAACACAGCATCGCTAGCGTCTAACCCGATAATATCTTCAATTTCCCGCTTCACGCGTTCCGGGTCTGCACTCGGCAGGTCAATCTTGTTGATGACTGGCAGGATCTCCAGGTTGTTCTCCAGCGCCAAGTAGACATTCGCCAGGGTCTGCGCCTCAATTCCCTGGGCGGCGTCCACCACCAGCAATGCCCCTTCACACGCGGCCAGGCTGCGTGACACTTCATAAGTAAAGTCCACATGCCCCGGCGTATCAATCAGGTTCAGTTCGTACTCTGCGCCATCCCGGGCTTTGTAGTATAAACGCACCGCCTGCAGTTTGATGGTGATCCCACGCTCACGCTCGAGGTCCAACTGGTCGAGCAGCTGGTCTTGCATCTCCCGTTCTGACACTGTGCCGGTCAACTCGAGGATACGGTCGGCGAGCGTCGACTTGCCGTGGTCGATGTGGGCGATGATGCAGAAGTTGCGGATGCGTTGTTGTCTGTCGGACATCTCCCGCGCAGCCCCCCGCCGCACCGGCAGCCGTGCCGGCGCCTACGAAATACGCCGCGCCCGATGGCGCGGCTCCGTCGCAAAGTAGAGCAATTATACCACCTGCTATGCAAGCCCGGCAAGCTGCGGATGCCGCCGGTCAGCGTGCCACCAGCACCACGCCCGCGAGAATCACCGCCAAGCCTAGCCAGCGCGTCCACGGGACCGGTTCGTGAAACACCCACATCCCCACGCACACCGCAGCCACATACGCCAGGCTCTGCAACGGATAGAGCAGGCTGAGCGGAAGTTGTTTCAACAGGTAGATCCAGACCACCGTCGCCACCGCGTACAGGAAGATGCCCAACGCAATCCAAGGCGTGACCAACGCGGACAAGAGACTGCCAAATCCGCGTAACGTCAGCGTCTGCACGCCGTACTTCCACAGGGTCTGGCCGCTCACCAGCAGTGCGATGTTAAGCGCCACTAACAAGGCCTTGGTCACACGGACCCCCGCCCTTCCTCAGCCGCAGTCCGCGCCTCTGCCTGGTTCAACAGCAACTGGTAGAGCTCGCGGTGGTGGCGGACAATCGTGTCCAGGATGAAACCACAGGTCACCGAGATCGTCGACAACACCATCAATCCCACTGCGAGAATGGCCGAAGGCACTTTAGAAATCCAATGGGTCCGTACAAACTCGCTGATCACCGGAATGCCGACGGCCAATCCAAGCAAGCAGCAGATCACCGCACATGTACCGAAAAACGCCAGCGGCTTGTAATCCTTAAAAATCCAGAAGACGGTGCGCAGCACGCGCACCCCGTCGCTCACCGTGTTCAACTTCGAGACGCTGCCAGGCGGCCGGTCCCGGTAGTCAATCGGCACCTCGGCCAGGTTAAACTTTTTGTCCAGCGCATGCAGCGTCATCTCGGTTTCTATTTCAAAGCCCTCGCTCGCCACCGCCAGGTGTTTGACAAAGCGCCGGTTGAACGCGCGGTACCCCGTCATGATGTCGTGGAGTCGCGCATGAAACAACCGGTTGATCAACGCCCGTACCAGGTTGTTGCCAAAGTTGTGGAAAGGCCGCTTGTTCTCTTGTTCGTACGATCCGTTGGACAGCCGGTCACCCAAGACCATGTCCGCCCAGCCCTCTTGAATGGGACGAAGGAGTTCGTGGACAAACTCCGCCGGGTATGTATCGTCACCGTCGACCATCACGTAGATATCCGCCTGCACATCGCGGAACATCGACCGCACTACGTTGCCCTTGCCTTGGCGCGGTTCGCGCCGCACCACCGCCCCGGCCCGGGCCGCCTGTTCTGCTGTGCGGTCGCTCGAGTTGTTGTCGTACACGTAAATCTCTGCCTCCGGCAACTCACGCCGGAAGTCTTGAACGACCTTTGCGATGGTTAACTCTTCGTTGTAACAAGGGATCAATACCGCAATCTTCACGCTGTCCCTCCGCCGCCCGGGGCCGCCTCCGCCGCTGTGCGGACCCCGCGTTCGCCATCCCCCAGGGTACCATACTCAGTCGTCCAGCGGTAGCACAACGGGAGAAAGGACGGACCAATGATAGACTGACTCTATCTTCACTTTTTAATACAATCGAAAAATAGAATTGGCACAACATTTCTAGTTTCGCTATCTTTCTTGGTATAACCCGTTGTCATTGTGGGGGAATAGTCCTGTCCAAGGACAGGGCGGAAGGAGGGTTTCTGTGCGATTCAAGTCACCCAGTTTGGCTAGTGCCGCCGTGTTGTTGCTGTTGGCGACGGGCTGCGGCGGGGGATCTGCTCCAGCCGGCAACACCGGTGCTGCAGCACCGTCGAACCAGGCGGCGGCCAACGCCACCGCCGATCGTGCGCCGGCCGCCAGCAACGTGACGCTGCCCAGCGTCATTACGATTGTGGTGCCTGTCGCGCCCGGAGGCGGCTTAGACACCACGGCGCGCGCCCTCGCCCAGTACTTGCCAAAGTACCTGCCCGGTCACCCCTCAGTGGTGGTGAAAAACGAGCCGGGCGGTGCCCATGTCATTGGCATCAACCACGTGCTCACCGCCAAGCCGGACGGCAGCACGTTAGGACTGTTCACGATGCCTGGAGACGCCTTAAATCCCTTGATTGGTCAAGGCAACTACGACCTGACGAAAGTCGCTTGGATTGCCCAACTGGTCGACAATCCGTACGTTGCGGCGGTGTCTGTCAAGTCTAAATACCAGACCTTGCAAGACTTGCAAAAAGCCAGCAACGTCCGTGTCGGCAGTACCGGCTTGTCCACCTCGGCCGGTGTCAGCGTGTTTATCGCCGCCAAACAACTTGGCATTCATGCGACCTATGTGCCCAGCCCGGGCAGTTCACAGAGCGTCTTGGCTGCAGCGCAGGGCAGTGTTGATTTTGTCCAGTTTCCCTATGAAGCCGAACGTCAAGAGATTGAAGCCGGCTTAATCAAACCGCTGTGGGTCTACACCGCACAGCGCATTCCGGAACTGCCGAACGTACCCAGTGTGACCGAGCTGGGGCATCCCGAATTGGCGGACACCATCAACGAGGTGTTGTCACTAGGAACCACCCCGGGGACGCCGGAGAACATCGTCCAAGCCCTGGCCGACGGTGTAGCGCAGGCCATGAAAGACCCTGAGCTGTTGAAAAAACTGCAAGCCGCCAAAATCAACGCCGAGTATTTGGACCCGCAGAAAACGCTTGCAGAGGTGAAAAACGACATCCAGACGATGCAAAAGTACGCCCCAGACATCAAGCAGTCACTGTCCGCCACCAAGTAAGCGACCGGAGCGGGAAAACGTGACGCGCTCGGAGGTGAACCAACATGGCTTCAGCAACGCCGGCCGCTTTGACCGCTGCGCAGCTGCGTACGCAAGTGGCCCACTGCTGTCTGCTTATTCAACGCAGCGGTCTGGGGGATTACAGTGGCCACGTGAGTGTCCGCGTGCCAGGCGCAAGCCTGTCGGAAGACCGCATATACATCAATGGCCGGCTAACCCCGCGCGGGTCCCTGCGGCCAGAAGACATCTTGTGCTGTAACCTGGACGGCGAACGCCTGGAAGGCAACGACCTGCCGCCAGCTGAGATTGCCATGCACACACGCATTTACCGGGCCCGGCCGGATGTGCAGTGCATCGCCCACTTCCACCCGCCGCACGCAGTGCTGTTTTCCGCGGTCAACCGGCCGCTCGTCCCAGTCTTTTTAAAGGGCGCCATGGTAGGCCCTGTTCCGGTGCACGACGACCCGCGCCATATCGGCAGCGACGAGCAAGGGGACGCACTCGCCCGGACACTGGGCAACGGCCGGGCGGTGTTGCTGCGCGGCCACGGAGTGGTCGTGGTCGGCCGGACGGTGGAAGAGGTCTTCTTCTTATCCGTCTGCTTAGAGGAAAACGCCAAGCGCTACCGCGAGTGCTTAGCGTTGGGAGAGCCCAAACCGCTCACCCCCGAAGAGCAAGCAGATATCGTCGGGTCTGGCTACAAACAGGAGCGTTTCCAGAAAATCTGGGATTACTACGCCTCCTTATACGGCTTGCCAGCGGCCGCCGACCGTGCGTAAGAAGGACCCGCCGTGCCGTGTTGGGGCCGGTCCGGGCCTGCCAGCCTGCAGCCGTGAGCGCATCCCCACCGATGCGCTCACCGCCGGCTTTACTTAGCTTGCGCAAGGTTGAGGTGCGCGGCTCCCCTCCACGCCCCAAAACCCCCCACCCACCCCACCCGCAGCAAAAAAAACAAAATA
>JAILZF010000189.1 GCA_023512635.1 Alicyclobacillus sp.
GATCGACCAGCGCTTCGTGGCCCGGCTGCAACAGCCCAGCCGCCAGGACGAGGCCATCGTCACCACCATCATCGCCCTGGGCCGCAAGCTGCGCATGCAGGTGCTGGGCTACAACACCTGGCTCCACCAGTACGTCGCCTTCGTCCTGGCCGGGGGGCTGGCCGGCCTGGCCGGGGTGCTGTTCGCCTACTTCAACGGGTTCGTCAGTCCCGCCTACCTGTCCATCGTCTACTCGGCGACCGCGCTCATCATGGTGATCCTGGGCGGCGCCGGCACGCTGCTCGGGCCGGCGGTGGGCAGCGCGGTCATCATCTTCCTCGAGAACGCGGTGAGCGCCGTCACCGAGCGCTGGGTACTCGTCCTCGGCTTGATCTACGTCGTCGTCACGCTGCTCGCGCCCGACGGGCTGGCCGGCCTCGCCCGGCGGCTGGCCGCCCGGCTCCGGCCGGCTGGCGCGCCGCGAGCCGAGGAGCGGCCGGCGTGACGGCGCTGGCGGTGGAGGGGCTGGTCCACGCCTTCGGCGGGCTCCGGGCGCTCGACGGGCTGTCGCTGGCGGCCGAGGTGGGCGAGCGCCTGGTCATCCTCGGCCCGAACGGGGCCGGCAAGACGACGCTGTTCAACTGCATCACAGGCGTCCTGCCGATCAACGCTGGAGCGGTGTACCTGGATGGCCGTCTGATTAGCAAGCGTCCGCCCAACGAACTGGTGCACTTGGGTATGGCCCGCACCTTTCAGAAAAACAACCTGTTTAACAATCTCACGGTAGAAGAGAACATCCACTTGGCCATCGCCGCACGCAAGCCGTATCGCTTACAAATGCTCAAGTCTTTGCGCTCCTATGCCGAAATCCGCCGGGAGACTGACGAGCTTTTGGGGCAATGGGAATTAGGGCAGCACCGCGATGTCCCGGTACACTCATTGTCCTATGGGGAGCAGCGGTTGTTAGAGTTTCTCTTGGCGTTAGCTTCCAAACCGCGCATTCTGCTGTTGGACGAGCCAACGTCCGGTATGTCCCCGGCCGAAACGGCACAGACCGCAGAGGTCATCCGCCAGTTACCGCGTTCAGTGACCTTGCTGGTGATTGAACACGACATGGACGTGGTGTTTTCCATCGCGGACCGGTTGACCGTTTTACACCACGGCGAAGTCATGCTCAGCGGTACACCAGACGAGGTCCGCAACAGCGAGCTGGTGCGTGAAATCTACTTCGGAGGGGCGGCGAGGGCGGATGCTTGAACTGCAAGAGGTGCATACGTATTACGGCAAGAGTCATATTCTGCAAGGGGTCACCCTGACTGTGCCGGAAGGGCGGTGTGTCGCCCTGCTGGGCCGTAACGGCGCCGGGAAAACCACCACCATCCACACCATCGCCGGCCTGGTACGCAGCCGGCGCGGGTCCATCCGCCTGCGCGGGCGCGACCTGCAGCGTTTGGCCCCGCATCAGATCTCGCGCCTGGGTATCGGTTTGGTTCCCCAAGGGCGGCGCATCTTTCCGTCGCTGACCATCCGTGAAAACCTGACCATGGCGGCTCGTCAGAACCCGCAAAACCCTGGCCACGCCTGGACGCTGGACCGCGTCTACGCGCTCTTTCCGGTGTTGAAAGAGCGCGAAAAGAACATGGGCAACCAGTTGTCCGGCGGCCAGCAGCAGATGCTGGCAATCGGCCGCGCCCTTCTCACCAATCCACAGCTGCTGCTGATGGATGAGCCGTCTGAAGGATTGGCGCCGGTGATCATTGACCAAGTGGGTGACACCATTTGCGAGCTTAAAAACACCGGGCTGTCGATTCTGTTGGTAGAGCAAAACCTGTCCTTGGCCTGTCGAGCAGCGGATGAAGTTTTAATTATGAATAAAGGGCGCGTGGTCTGGCAAGGGACACCGGCAGCGCTGTTGGCCAACCACGAGGTGCAACACCAATACCTGGGGGTGTGAGCGGTGCTCGCAGACACAGGCGAGTTCCATCCCGGGCGTGCCGCGTTGCTTGTGATTGACATGCAAAACGCCTTCTTGCAAGAAGATTACGCCGCCTTTGTGCCGGCAGCGCGTGCCACTGTGCCGCTAATCAACGAGCTGGTGGCCGCCTGCCGGGAGGCGGGCATGGAAGTCATCTGGACGCAGCATGTGCTGCGTCCAGACTTGTCTGACCGGGGGTTGTTGCCGGCGGCGATTGCTGCTGGCATCCGCGAGGGCACGCCAGGGGTCGAGCTGTACGCTGAGA
>JAILZF010000190.1 GCA_023512635.1 Alicyclobacillus sp.
TGTGCCGAGCGCGCTGGTCTGCCAGGTTGGACCGCCCCGGTGAGCGACACCTTGGCGTTGGCGCGCGCGCTCTACCCTGGTGAGAAGAACTACCGATTGAAAACGTTGACCCAAAAGTTTGCGGTTGAACTGGTCCACCATCACCGGGCGCTGGCGGACGCGGAGGCTACCGCCAAGGTGTTCCTGCGGATGTTTGCTGAGTTGAAAGCTCGCGGAATCACGAATCTGCTGGCGCTCAATTCGTTAGCCGGCAAAGCCGAGGCGGTGCGGACACGGCCTTTCCATGTGACCCTGCTGGTGCGCAACCAACAAGGGCTGCGCAACTTATATGAACTGGTGTCGCTCTCCCACACCCGTTACCTGTACCGGACGCCGCGTATCCCACGCAGTGAACTGGTCCGTCTGCGCGCAGGGCTGCTTTTGGGAACGGCCTGCCAGCAAGGTGAGCTGGTTCAGGCGTATTTGCGCGGCAAGAGCCGTGAAGAGTTGGAGGAGATAGCCCGGTTTTACGATTTTATCGAGTTGCAACCGGTGAGCCACTACGAGAACCTGGTGCGGGAACAGCTGCTGCAGAGTGTGCAGAGCGTGCGTGAGATGCATCGCCAGTTGACCGATATGGGGAAGCAACTGGGAATTCCCGTGGTGGCAACAGGGGATGCACACTACCTGCACCCTGCTCACGCGATTTACCGGGAGGTGTTTTTACACGCTCAACAATCGCCAGACCCGGTCTGGCAACCGCCGTTGCACCTGCGGACGACGGACGAGATGCTGGCAGAGTTTGCACACTTGGGCGAGGACGCGTATGCCGTGGTGGTGACCCAGACACAAGCCCTAGCTGCCGACATCGAGGAGGTCAAACCGATTCCGGAGGAGTTGTTTACACCGGTTATTGACGGGGCTGACGAAGAGATTCGGCGGTTGGCTTACAGCAAGGCGGAGCGGCTGTACGGCCGGCCGCTGCCAGATTTGGTGGCGGAGCGGTTGGACAAAGAGCTGCGCGCCATCATCCAGAACGGCTACGCAGTGATTTACCTGATTGCTCACAAGCTCGTAACCAAGTCGTTGTCCGACGGGTATTTGGTAGGCAGCCGTGGCTCGGTCGGGTCGTCGCTGGTGGCAACGATGACCGACATTACCGAGGTCAATCCGTTGCCGCCGCACTACGTTTGTCCACAGTGCCAGTTTAGCGAGTTTATCCGCGACGGGTCGGTGGGTTCTGGCTTTGACCTGCCGGCGAGAGACTGTCCGCGCTGTGGCACCGCGCTGCACAAAGACGGCCAGGACATTCCGTTTGAAACCTTCATGGGGTTCAACGGGGATAAGGTGCCGGACATTGACCTGAATTTTTCTGGTGAATACCAACCGCGTGCTCACCGCTATACCGAAGAGTTGTTCGGGAAAGACCATGTGTTTCGCGCGGGGACCATCTCGGCGGTGGCTGAAAAAACGGCCTACGGGTACGTCCGCAAGTTTGCCGAGGAGCGGGGATTGTTATTGCGTAACGCAGAGATGGAGCGGCTGGTGCGCGGTTGCACGGGTATTAAGCGGACCACCGGCCAGCATCCGGGTGGCCAGGTGGTGGTGCCCCACTACAAGTCGATATACGATTTTACCCCCGTTCAGTACCCGGCAGACGACAAGACGGCTGGTACCTTGACTACGCATTTTGACTACCATTCCGGTCTGGAAAACTGCTTGCTAAAATTGGATATCCTTGGCCATGACGACCCGACGGTCATCCGTATGCTGCAAGACTTGACGGGCGTGGACCCCAGGTCGATCCCGTTGGACGACCCCAAGGTGTTGGCGCTTTTTAGCGGGACAGAGAGTTTGGGGGTCACCCCGGAGGAGATCCGCTCGGCAACAGGCACGTACGCCATTCCTGAGTTCGGTACGCGGTTTGTCCGGCAGATGTTGGAAGACACACGCCCGACCACTTTCTCTGAACTGGTTCGTATCTCCGGGTTGTCGCACGGAACGGACGTGTGGTTGAACAATGCCCAAGACCTGATTCGCAACGGGGTGGCCAGTCTGTCGGAAGTGATTTGCGCCCGCGATGACATCATGGTCTATTTGATCTACAAAGGTTTGGAACCAGCCCGGGCGTTTAAGATCATGGAATCGATCCGCAAGGGCAAAGGGGTCAGTGATGAAGACGCGGCGTATATGCGTCAGTTTGGTGTCACTGAGTGGTACATCGACTC
>JAILZF010000191.1 GCA_023512635.1 Alicyclobacillus sp.
GGTTTATACCGGGTGCGATTTCCCCGTAAACGAATCTGGACCTGTTCGCGTTGCCCGTTGTGGATCAGCTCAGCCGCGGCCCACGCGGGTCGCTGGTCAGCCTGCAGGCGCTGCCACTCCTCAGGTGATAACGTCAGGCGTACCACCTTTAAGTCCACCTGCTTTACCCCCCTTTTGCCTATCCCGCGGCAGTCTTCCGGCTGCAAGCCGCACCTGCCTATGCAAGCCGGTTCCAGGTTCCATAGTCTGGTACCAAATTGTATGTAGGAGGGTTGGCCATGGCGCAGACAAACCGGCGTCGGGTGCGCTTGCAACAGCTCATCCGGAACATGGTGAGGGAAGAACTGCAGCAGATGTGGGAGCTGGAACACGGAAACCGCCAACACCACAAGGGCGAAAACACCCAACACAAGAAAAACGAACACAAGAGCGGCGGTCACAAGAGCGGCGGCAACAAACACAAGAGCAGCGGCCACAACAGCGGCGGCAACAACCACAACAGCGGCGGCCACAAGAGCGGCGGCAACAAGCACAAAAGCGGCGGCCACAAGAGCGGTGGCAACAATCACAAGAGCGGCGGCCACAAGCATTAACACCTCCTGGCTCATGCTCCATGTATCCAGCCTGTCGGTTTGCACCGATGGGTTTTTTACTGCCCGCACCCTTCGCCAACGGGTTGAATAACGGTAAGGTACGCAACCGCCCTGGGATGTTGTCCAACCGGGCGGACGAGGGGGATGCCGCATGGTGGAAGTGGTGCTGGTGGTGGCCGCCGGTCTGGGGCTGGTATGGCTACTTGCGCCAGCCCCGGCTGCTCGCCACCAAACCTGGGGGAGACAGCTGTGGATGCCGTACCGGCAGCGGATCATGCGCAGTACCCGCTTGCGCTAAGGGAGGGGGACGATGCTGACGGCTTGGCTGTCTCCACTCCTTTTGCTCTGCGTGGTGGTGTGTATTTTATGGCGGCCGCGCCGTGTGAACGAGGCTGTGCCTGCGGCCGCCGGAGCCGCCCTGTTGTTGGCCAGCGGGGTGGTTCACCTGCAAGACTTGGCGGTCGTGTTGCATGTTGTGTCCGGGGCGGGTTTGACCATCTTGGCCACCTTGATCATGTCGGCTGTGTTGGAACGCGCCGGATTCTTCCGCTGGGCTGCTGTGCAGGTTGCACGCAAGGCAAGGGGTTCGGGGCGACGCCTGTTTGGGTACACGCTGTTGTTGTGTTTTTGCATGACCCTTTTCTTTAATAACGACGGCAGTATCCTTATCACCACTCCGATTCTGCTAGAGCTGACGCAACGCTTGGGTTTTTCCAAACAGCAGGCTCTGCCTTATCTGTTAGGAGGGTGTCTGGTGGCCACCTCCGCCAGTGCTCCCATTGGCGTGAGCAATCTGGCCAACCTGATTGCCCTGAGCATTGTAGGGCTCGACCTCAATCAATACGCTGTGCTCATGCTTGTACCGTCCCTGTTGGGGATTGCCATCTGCTGTGCCTTGCTGTACGCCTTGTTTGCCCGGCAATTGCCGGCGACCTATACACTCAACGCATGGTTAGCACCGGCGGATTCGGTGCGTTGGTTTCCACCCGCGGCAGGCGACACCTGGCATTTGCCGCGTCCACAGGGTCCGCCACGCGGTCCCCTGAAAGGCCACCCTCGTCCTCTGCAGGGAGCGCCTCCGCCGGTCGCTGGGGCTGGAGGGTTCGACCCCTTTTTATGCCGAGCGGGGATTGCCGTGGTGGTCTTGGTGCGTGCCGGATTTTTTCTAGGAGCCGCGCATGGTCTGTCGGTGCAATGGGTAGCACTGGGCGGAGCCACCGTACTGCTGGTGTTGTACGGGTGGCGGCGGCCGCGCGGGGTCTGGCCGTTGTTGCGGACGGCTCCCTGGTCGATTCTGCTCTTTGCCTTTGCCATGTACACGCTCGTTTACGCGTTTCACCAACAAGGCTATACACAGGGACTGGCGAAGGGTCTGCAATACGTGGCGTCTGCCGGCTTGTGGCCGACTGTTCTTGCCACAGGTGGCTTGCTCACCGTGCTTTCCTGCCTGTTTAATAACCTGCCGTCCGTGATGGTCGGCGTGTCAACGAATCGCGCGATGCGGGTGGAGGTGCTTGCGTAGTCCGCGGAGTTTAACGAGCTGCTGAGTGGGTCGGTGCAGTTGTGGCCGGTGTCACGGGCGGGGGAGCTGGTGAGGGAGCTGGCCGTGGG
>JAILZF010000192.1 GCA_023512635.1 Alicyclobacillus sp.
CCAAGCGTTCATGCAAACCATCCCTGCTTTCGCTTTGGCGTCAACCTTGCACATGTGACAGTACATGTGGCAAGCGAGCGAATGGTTCAGCAAGGGATGTCTGCAAGGCAAGGTGTATGATACGTTTAATGCAATCCATGGTTTTCAGGGGTTGCCACACGCATGGTTGGCATTCGGCCTTCGGGGTGGAGGGGAGGGAGGCGCGGTGAAAGACCAGGAAACGTCGCTACAGGCAGTCAAGGCTCTGGCAAGCGTGGTGACGGAGCGGGTGGTGTTGCTCACAGCCAACCGTTCCGCGCACGTCCGTGTTCATTATGTCAACCCGGCTGTGGTAGAAAGTGGTTGGGTGGACACGTGCATCGCGCGCCGCTTAGAGAGAGAGGACTTGCTCTTGCAAGAGGTGTTTTCTGGCTGTGCAAGTGCAAGTTTATTAGCGGTGCTTCCGCACGCCCTTGCACAGGGGAGGATCCATTGGCTGTGGTCGTTGCAAGCAGGTGAACCGGCTGTGCCTGCTCGACTGGTCTGCATCTCCCGCGGGGAAGGGGAGCGCGGTTTGGTCCTCTTGGCGGCCCAGCCCCACCCGTTTGGCTCATGGTTGGATTCACGGCGAGGGCGGATGTTGCGTTCCATTCTCGACCAGATTGAGGACGCAGTAGCCGTGGCTCGGCCGTGTGGCCAACTGGCGTATGTCAATCAGGCTTTTTTACGCATGTACCGCCTGCAGAACAGCGACTTATCTGGGTTAACCCTACAGGACCTGCATACGGCTCATCGCGCTGAGGTCGAAGCGGTGTTGGCGCAGTTGCGGGCAGGCGTGCCCGTACCGCCCTTGGTGCGGCGCAGGCAACGGGCGGACGGGGAGTGGTTTGACGTCTCGATCAGCCTGTCTGTGCTGCGCAATGAAGCGGGTGAGGTCACCGGTGTGCTCGGCATCTCCCGTGATGTGACTGAGCAGCAGCGAATGCAGCAACGGCTGCGTGAGAGCGAGGACAACTACCGCCGGTTGGTGGAACGGTCCCCGGTTGGGATGGTGGTGCACCGCAGTGGCCATATTGCGTATCTGAACGCAGCTGCTCGCCAGCTGCTCGGCGCCAGCAGCGCCGAGCAAGTGATGGGCATGCCGATTGCCTCATTGTTCGATCCCGCGGATCAAGCGCGCGCACGCGAGCGAACGCAACGGATTGAGCAGGGCGAGGAGCTGCCGCCGGCCCAGTACACCCTCTACCGCTTAGACGGCGCCGTGGCCGACGTCGAGATGAACAGCTTGCGGGTGACGTTGGACGGCCAGACTGCTGTGTTGTCGGTGTTGCGGGACATCACGAATGAAAAGCGAGCCCAGCAGGCGCTGCAAGAATGGGCGTTTTATGATCCGCTTACCCATTTGCCTAACCGTCGCTTGTTTCAACAGACCTTGGAACAGGCGATTGCCAATGCCCGCGCGGGCGGCCCAAGCTTTGCCTTGTTTTTTGCGGATTGCGACCGGTTCAAACAAATCAATGACGCCTGGGGACACGATGTCGGTGACCAGGTGTTGTGTGAGTTGGCGCGGCGCATCCGCGGCGCTGTCCAACCAGAGGCGGTGGTGGCGAGGATTGCGGGCGATGAGTTTCTCGTTCTCGTACCCGGTGTGCAGTCAGGGCCAGCGGCTGCAGCGGTCATGCGCAGCATAGAGGAGGCGTGCAACCAACCGCTGCGCGTGCAAGATGTATGGTTGGACGCGCCCGTGAGTGTCGGCGTGGCCTTTTATCCGGAGGACGGCGGCGATGTGCAGGCGTTGCTGCGCCGCGCCGACCAGCGTATGTATCAAAAGAAGCGGGCCCGCTGGCTGCCACCTGAATGGTAGGGGCCATGGGGATAAGGAGAGGGGGAGGCCAGATGGCGCTGTCCGGCCTAGAATTGGACCAGGCCGTGGCCGGCGTAAAGGAACAGGTGGTGCAGTGGCGGCGGTTTTTGCACCAGCACCCAGAGCTGTCCTTTCAGGAAGTCGAAACAGCCCGGTTTGTCAAGGAAAAGTTGCAAGCGTTTGCCGGGTTTGAGCTCTCGCAACCAACCCCGACCAGTGTGGTGGCGCGGTTGCGAGGTGGGCGGCCAGGGCCTGTCTTGGCCTTGCGCGCCGATATGGACGCCTTGCCGGTCCAAGAAGAAAACGAGGTGCCTTACGCGTCCCGCCATCCCGGGGTGATGCACGCCTGCGGACACG
>JAILZF010000193.1 GCA_023512635.1 Alicyclobacillus sp.
CGACAGACCTCAAGGACATTTTACATTTGATTAGATTGAAAACTGAAATTATCTATAATATATCATAAAACTGTTATGCACACATAATACAGGACTTGATATGGCGCGCCCGCAAACCGACATCGAAGCTGGAAGAACTGCGCTGCTCGACGTTGTGGATGACCTTATCAGGCAGCGTGGCGCTGTGGACATTTCAATGACCGATCTGGCGGCGGCAGCCGGCATGACCCCCGCGGCCGCCGCGTGCCACCACGAGGCGTTGTCCGGGGTGGACCAAATCCCCCAAAAACTCACCCGAATCCGCGTCCTTGACGACCGTCCCGGGCGGGACTTTCACCAAAAGATCGTCCGCGTGCTTGCCATGCCGGTTTTTGTTTTTCCCGTTTTGTCCGCGGTCCGCCTTAAAGTGACGCTGATAACGGAAATCGACCAAGGTGCGCAATCCTTCGTCCACCACCAGCACGACATCTCCGCCGCGGCCACCGTCACCGCCCGCCGGACCGCCAAGCGGGACGTACTTCTCGCGCCGGTAGGCGACAATGCCGTTGCCACCATCGCCGCCTTTTACGTAGATTTTTGCTTGATCGACGAACATTCCGACGCCTCCTCGCCGCCATGGACTGTGGCAAGTGGTTGGATCCAAAGAGCGGCACCCTCCGCTTGCACTGTCGCCCCTAGTGCTGGCTGCCAGGACACCGCCTCGCCGACAGTGTTCCACCAATCTGCCAGTTCCTCTCGCCCTGGGGAGGTCACCGTCAGCTCAACCCCCGCAGCCACCGAGCGTACCCTCAGGTGGACAAGAGGGATCCCCGACTCCGCCGCTTTGCTGTCAAGCAGGATCAACACCTGGCCCACTTGCGCAGCCATGCCGGGGGCGACGCACACACCCCTCGGCCAGTCTTGCAGCGTAACCCGGCTGCACTGCATCGCCCACCACATCAACTCGTGTTCATCAGGCGACAGAGTGGCCTGCAAATGACTCAACCCGTTTAAACGCGCCGCCAACCGGTCAATGGCAGCCGCCGCCCTGTCTGTCCGCTGCATCTGCAGGTACGCCTTGACCACCTGCAAATCGTTCAGCAAGTCATGGCGGTGGGCTCGGACAGCCATCCATGGTAATTCATCGTTCATTCCCCGCCACCTTCGTTAAAAAGGCCCGGGCTGACGCCGGGCCAATGAGACTGTTTAAAGAAGTGTGGTACGGGGCAAGCCAGACCCCAGCCGACGTTCAAACACTGGCTGACTCTGCCCCCCGGTTACGCTTGAACAACCACTTCCTCGATAGGATACACGCTGACACGCTTGCGATCTCGCCCGTACCGCTCAAACTTCACGCGCCCTGGAATCAAGGCGTACAATGTATCGTCACTGCCAATGCCGACGTTGCGGCCCGGATGAATCTTGGTCCCGCGCTGCCGCACCAAAATGCTGCCTGCGTTAACCACTTGCCCATCAGACCGCTTGACACCCAGGCGCTTCGACTCGCTGTCGCGGCCGTTACGCGTACTTGAGACACCTTTTTTGTGTGCAAATCTCTGCAGGTCAAACCGCAACATGTTGTTTCACTCCTGACCGTTTTCCTGATGGAATTGAACGCGCACGTGCCGGGGATGCGCAGTGGCCGTCTGCTCAAGCCCAAACACCATGCTGCGCATCAATAAATCGACCTCCGCCGATTGCGCATGCGCCGGCACGTCGCAAGTCAACCGTTCCCCGTCGTCCTGAGTCGGTAAAACCACGCCTAACAGGTGTTCACAACTGTTCACAGCATTCAGTACCAATGCACTGACGGCCGCACAGACCACATCACGACCACGCCGCTCATAACCGGCATGGCCGGAAACGCTAAAGCGGCAGATGCGGCCATGACGTTCCACCACATCGACGACAATCACGGATGATGCACCGCTTATCCTTCAATGGCTTCAATTTTCAGCTTTGTATAAGGTTGGCGGTGGCCCTGCTTTTTATGGTAGTTCTTTTTCGCCTTGTACTTAAATACGATAATCTTCTTGGCACGCCCGTGCTCCAGTACCTGAGCCGTTACACGCACACCAGGTATCGTCGGCGAACCTACGCGCAAACCATCGTCACGGCGGACCAAGTGAACCTCATCTAAAGTCACCGTCTGACCCACTTCTGCGGGTAGTTTTTCTACGACAATCACATCGCCAGGCGCTACCTTATAT
>JAILZF010000194.1 GCA_023512635.1 Alicyclobacillus sp.
GGGTAAGCGGTTGCACCTGACCAAAGGGGTCCACATTGTGGTACAGCGGGCTAAACTGCCGGTTCGCCACGCTGTGTACTTTGATACAGACGATGGACGCATGGTGTTTGTCATTCCCCGGGACAGCGTGACCTATATCGGGACGACAGACACTGATTACGAGGGTCCGCTGACAGACCCGCCGGTGTTGTTGGCAGACGTAGAGTATTTGTTGCACGCGGTGCGTCAGATGTTTCCGAGTTGTCCATTGCAGCTCTCGGACGTGTGCTCCAGTTGGGCCGGTTTGCGGCCGCTGATTCATGAAGAGGGGAAAGCCCCGTCTGAACTGTCGCGCAAGGATGAAGTGTTGATTGCCCCATCAGGTCTCATGAGCATTGCTGGCGGCAAATTGACGGGGTACCGTAAAATGGCAGAGCGAGTGGTGGACAGGGTGATGCGGCAACTTGAGGCAGAAGACGGCCTGCCGTTCCAACCCAGTCGGACGAAAGGCCTGGCCCTGGTGGGGGGTCAGGTCCCAGAGGCGGACGTGTTGGCACAACTGCGCAGTTTCGGACCTGAGTTGGCGGGGTGTGAGCAGGAACGAGTTTGGCGCGGGTTGTACCGAAAGTACGGGGCGAACGCCCTTACCATTGCCCAGCTAGCCAAGGAGCGGGTTCAGGAAGGCAGCGTCAGCGCGCAGCTGGCTTTGCTTTGCGCAGAGTGGGAGTACACGGTGAATGAAGAAATGTCATCCAGTTTGTGTGACTTTCTCATTCGCCGGAGCGGGCGGTTGTTTTTTGAACGCACTGCAGTGGTCTCCTGGCTTCCGAAGTTCACATTATATGCCGCTGCTTGGATGGGGTGGAGTCCAGAGGAAACGCAGGTGCAGGTGGCGAAGTGGCAACAAGCATGGCAAGCGGCTGTCTCATTTCTGGAAGCCACACCCGTGGCGGTAAGAGTGCCTGCCCATCCGTCTACCTGAAGGGTCTGAGAAGAAGGGGGAGTAGGAGGTCATGCTCGCGAAGACGCATGTGTTAGCGGTAGACCAGGGTACCACCAGTACTCGGGCCGTGCTGTTTGACCATGACGGCAAGGTGACGGCACTGGCACAGCAGGAGATCACTCAGTCATACCCCCATCCAGGATGGGTCGAGCACAATCCGTTGGAAATCTGGCAAAGCACCCTTCATGTGATGCGACAGGTGTTGTCGGTGGCTAGCGTCACGGCAGACCGTATCGCAGCCATTGGCATTACCAACCAGCGTGAGACGACCGTGGTCTGGGATAAAGCCACCGGGCGGCCGGTTTACCCAGCCATCGTCTGGCAAAGCCGCCAGACCGCAGAGGTTTGCCAAGCCTGGCGGGAGGCCGGTTATGAGGCGGTGATTCGTGACAAGACGGGTCTCGTCTTGGACGCCTATTTTTCTGCGAGCAAGATTCGTTGGCTGCTTGACCGTGTGGATGGAGATGCTGCGCGGGCTGCCCGTGGAGAACTGCTATTTGGCACCATTGACACCTGGCTGGTTTGGAACTTGAGCGGCGGTCGTGTGCATGTGACCGATGTGACGAATGCCAGCCGTACCCTGCTGTTTAACCTGCACACACGGGGATGGGACCCCGATTTGCTCGTCTGGTTAGGTATTCCCTGGGCGATGTTACCCACGATTGGTTCTTCGAGTGAGGTGGTCGCCACCACAGATCCGGCGCTGTTTGATGGAGTCTCCATTCCGATTGCTGGCATCGCGGGTGATCAGCAAGCAGCGCTGTTTGGCCAAGCCTGTTTTTCCCCAGGGATGGCCAAAAACACATACGGCACAGGGTGCTTTCTGCTGATGCCTACAGGGGAAAAGCCCCAGGTCTCCCGTTGTGGATTGCTCACCACCCTGGCGTGGCAGGTCCATGAGCGGACAGAGTACGCGCTCGAAGGGAGTGTGTTTGTGGCGGGTGCGGCTGTACAATGGCTGCGTGACGCACTGCGTGTGATTGACCATGCGGCAGAATCAGAACGGTATGCAGAGCGCGTGTCTTCTTCTGAAGGGGTCTATGTGGTTCCGGCGTTTGTTGGTTTGGGGGCTCCGTACTGGGACATGACAGCGCGCGGTGCAGTCTTTGGCTTGACGCGCGGTAGTACTCGGGAACACCTGGTACGCGCGACGCTCGAATCCATTGCCTATCAAACGCGGGATGTCCTAGA
>JAILZF010000195.1 GCA_023512635.1 Alicyclobacillus sp.
ACTTTGGGCTTCAACCAAGACTCGGGAAATACCACGAAAGCACTTGCGCGGTTTGCGGGCACGCTTGGCCGCAGGGGCAGCAGGTCTGTGTGTGCGGATCACGGCGGCGAACCACTGGAGTGGCCGACCGCCTGCGAGCTGTGAGGGACCGAACGGCCCCCCAACACCCGCCACATCGCCCCCCCTACATTCATCAGGTACCCCTGGAGTTTATTCCAGGATTGGGGCCCAAGGGGAGACAGCGTTTGCTAGCAGCGTTTGGCACCGAGATGCACGTGTTGCACAACGCCACTGTTGAAGAATTAGTGGAAGTGGTCGGCAGGGTGCTCGCTGAGCGAATTGACGCTGCCCGCTCCGGCCGGCTATCTGTGGCAGCAGGCGGTGGCGGGGTCTACGGCAAGCTTTTGCTTGAGACGTAGGGGTCGTTCTACGCATCGGGCGCGGAGACAAGCCATATACATCAGGGTGTACGGCTTGGACGAGGAGGTCGCTCCTGGATGTATACGTTGTCTACTCCCCGTCGCTCTGCAGCATCCGCCTGGACGAAGGCCCGACGCGTTTGGACGCGCGCACGCCGGCAATCCCTGCCGCCGTTGCACGCCGCTGTTTTCTTAGCCGCTGTGTGTTTGTGCGGGCTGGTGTTTGGCGGATTGGTGGCCGGCCAGCTGAACCGTGCAGACACGTCCGTCTTGGCGCAATCGGTGCAACAGGTCTTGACTGCGGTACAACAGCAGCAACTTGCTGCACCTGCTGATTTATGGTGGCAACGGATGGTACGCGATGCGCAAATGCTAGGTTTACTTTGGCTATTTGGCGTCTCGGTCCTGGGTTTGCCTTTTGTGATTATGGGGCTGTTTTTACGTTCTTTTAGCATTGGCTTTGCCATGGGCTTTACCGTTCTGCAGTTTGGCTGGCGCGGTTGGGTCGTGGCGTCAGTGGGCATCTTTTTTCACCAACTGTGGTCCCTGACCGCTTTGCTCTGTGCAGGTGTCCTAGCCGTGCGTTTCTCCGGGCGCATTGTCGGCGGTTTACCCGTACAGCGCATGCCGGTTGCGTTTATTCGTTACACAGGGGGTTTTATCTTGTGCTTGGGCGGACTGATGGTGGGGGCCGCGGTGCAAGCCTACTGGGTGCCCCAGCTTTTACACAGACTACTCTAAATGCCTCCAATTGAATCCTGCTTGCCGGTCTGATGAAAGCATAGCGAGGGATGCTGGTGCCTAAGCGGTTTACGGTACGCAACGAGCCGTTTGTCTGTGCACACTGCGGGATACAGGTGCAACCGGCGGCACACACCTGTCGCAACCACTGCCCAGCGTGTTTGTACTCTCTGCACTTGGACGTGTTTCCGGGGGACCGCGCAGCAGATTGCGGGGGTCTGATGCAACCTGTTCGGGTCGAGTACAACAGTCGCAAAGGCTACCAAATCGTTCACCATTGCCAACGCTGTGGCGTAGAGCGTCGCAATCAAGCGGTTTTAGACGACCCCGTTCAACCTGACTCGCTGGAAACGTTGCTGAACTTGATGCGTCAGGGCGGGTAGCATCGCTGGAGGACGAACATGAGGCAGGACTTTGGTTCGCTTTGTGGAAATGAGTGAACAGGGAAGTGGACCAAAGGAGACGGCAGCATGAGCGATTGGCTTTCGCGGTTTATCGAGTATCTTGCGGTGGAGCGCGGTTTGTCCGCCAATACGTTGGCGTCTTACGAGCGTGATTTGCGGTCGTTTGTCGAGTTCTTGTACGAGACGGCCAGGGTTCAAGACCTGACTGCAGCCACCCAGACACACATGACAGCCTACCTTAGCCACTTGCGCACACTGGGGCGAGCCAGCACAACGGTTTCACGAAACTTGGCAAGTCTTCGTTCGTTTTACCAATTCTTGCAAAGAGAAGGCGCCATCCCGCGGAATCCCTTGCAATGGGTTGTGAACCCGCCTGTCGAAAAACGGTTACCGCGTGTCCTGACTGAATCTGAAGTAGAACGGTTGCTGGCTGCTCCAGATAGCCGTACCCCCGCGGGCGCGCGGGATCGGGCCATGCTGGAACTCTTATATGCCACAGGCATACGCGTCAGCGAGTTGGTGTCTGTCCGGCTCCCGGATATGAACTTGTCCGCCGGTTTTTTGCGTTGTTTCGGCAAGGGAGGAAAGGAATGGAT
>JAILZF010000196.1 GCA_023512635.1 Alicyclobacillus sp.
ATGTACCGTTCCCGCCGGGGGGCGTCCTGGCGGAGGGCGAGGTGAACCAGGATATGATCATCGCCGCAGATCTCGACCTGGAACTTCTGCGCCGCCATCGCGATCGCGGTTCCGTGCGCACGTGGCAGGATCGCCGGCCAAACCTGTATGGGGAGATTCGTTGACGCCAGGGACGAGGAGGAGGTCCCCATGTACCGCCAGGAATGGTACGTGTTTGATGGCGCCACGCCGCGCCGCGCCCGCATCCGCAACTACACGGAGGCGGATTTCGACGGGCTCATCGACATCCAGCGCGAGTGCTTTCCGCCCCCGTTCCCTTCCGAGCTTTGGTGGAACGAGACACAGTTGAGGGAGCATGTGACGCGTTTCCCCGAGGGGGCCCTGTGCGTTGAGGTGGAGGGAGAGCTGGCAGGATCGATGACGACGTTGATGGTGCGGTTCGATCCCGCCGCTCCCCGCCACACCTGGGCGGAGATCACGGACGAGGGGTACATCCGCACGCACCGCCCGGACGGCGACACCCTGTACGTGGTCGACATCAGCGTACGGCCACGCTACCGCCGGCTCGGCCTGGGCAAGTGGTTGATGCAGTCCATGTATCACCTGGTGGTGCACAAGCGTCTCATCCGGTTGTTGGGCGGGGGCCGCATGCCGGGCTATCACCGGGTGGCCGACCGGATGTGTCCCGAGGCGTACGTGGATGCGGTGGTCCGGGGAGATCTTCAGGACCCGGTTTTGACGTTCCTACTGCGCTGCGGTCGCACGCCAGTGGCGGTGGTGCCGGGCTACCTGGAGGATGAGGAATCCCGCAACCACGCAGTGTTGATGGAATGGAAAAACCCGTTCCTTGCGTGAAAAGGAGGAGTGGATATGGAGCTTCACCGCATCACCCGCATCGACGATCCGCGCTTTGCCGACCTGCACGCACTCCTGCGACGGGTGTTTCCGCCGGAGGAAGTGCTCGCGTTCGACGAATGGGCGGAGCCGTTGGCAGACGAGGGATTGCGCGTGGTGGTGGCCGTGGAGTCCCTGGCCCGGCAGGCCGACGCCCGCAGTCTGCTGGACCGTGCGGCCCGGCGCACCAGCCGGCTGGTGGCCCCGCCGCTGTGGTCCCTCGAAGGACTGGGCAGTGAAGGGGGCCTGTATCAGAGTTTGCAGGCCAGAGGGGCCGCTTGCGGGTCACAGGGGAGTTGCGTTGCCGCAGCGACCTCTTACAAGATCAAGCTCGGACGGCCGCCGTGGCAGCGTTTGCCACGGTGGGGGCTGGGCGCTGGTTGATCAAATGGCAGTGGCAAAGCTTATGCCCTGCTTACGACGTGCCCGCAGACCACAGGCTGTCCCGGGTGGCAGTCAAGGCTGTGCAGGCAGCCGGATTGACGCCGCGCTGGGCGCATGCCGACGCGGGGTGTGACGCCAACGTGTTGGCTGGTTACGACATCCCCTGCTTGAATCTCGCTGTGGGGTGTCAACACATGCACAGCAGCCGCGAGCGTGTCCACCTGACGGACGTCGCTGCCTGTGTCCAGGCTGTGGTCCACTTTTGTACTGACGCCGACTGGGACCTAGGCGGCCCTGAAGGCTGAGCCTGCCGTATCGCCGACCCAAGGGGAACCTATCTCCTACTTGTTGCATCGCGCTGCCGCCGCAGAAACACACTAGAAGAGGCTGACCGCAGTCAGCGACGGCAGCAGGAGGTCCGCACGACGAGGGCCTTGCCGCTTGCCGAGCCGTTGATGGGTGAGGAGGCTGGCAGCATGACACGGCTGCGCCAAGGGCGCAAAATGGCAACGGTGAAGCAGCCTGGGGTACGCTGGTCTGGGGGGACAGCCCAGTCTCCCCTTGCGCGGGGACAGCGGAGTCCCGCGGTGACACGGCGGGAGCAACCGGGAGAACTCAGCACGGCGAGCTTGACGTTGATGGGCGTTGGCGGCATTATTGGGGCCGGTTTTTTCTTGGGTTGTGGCCAACCCATCCACTTGGCTGGGCCTGGGGTGTTGCTGGCGTTTTTCGCCGGAGCCCTGTTGACAGCACAGGTCGTGGGAGCCCTGGCCACGATGGCGGTGCACCATCCAGAAGCGGGCGGCTACGAGCTGTATCCACAGCTGTTCTTAGGTCGGTGGGCTGGATTCTTGCAGGGGTGGAC
>JAILZF010000197.1 GCA_023512635.1 Alicyclobacillus sp.
GACCGGCGTTGCGATCCGTAAAGAGACGTATAAGTTGCGCGGCATCTTGGCCAGTGCCTTTGTACGTCCACCGGCCCCTGGCGTGGATGCAGGTACACTGGCTGAACTCCAGGATATGGTCCAATTTCTAGGGTTGCATCAAGGGTTGACCGAGGGTGAGGGATGCGTGTGAAAATCGCTCTGATTGCCCCTTATCCAGAACTTGCACAAGCTGCCCAGGAGTTGTGCCGTACGTACGGGGAGCGGATCGACATCTTTGCCGTGGGTGCTTTGGAAGAAGGCGTGCAGGCGGGCCGGCAAGCGATTCGGCAAGGTGCGAGGGTCCTGATTAGCCGTGGGGGGACTTGGCTACGTCTGTCGCAAGAAGTGTCGGTTCCCGTCTTGGAGATAGCGGTCACGGTACACGACGTGATGGCCGCATTACAAAAAGCCGCCGATAAAGGCCAGCGACTCGGGTTGGTCGGCAATCGCGGGGTGATAGGAGAGGTCAACCGTTGGAGCTCACTGCTGCGCCTTCAGATCACGACAATTGAAACAAGTGCCCATTGGACGGCTGACCGTGAGCGCATAAGCCAGATGGTACATGAACACCGGATCGACTGTCTGGTAGGGGATGCTAGGGCTGTCGAGTGTGCCCGGGAATTAGGTCTTCCAAGTGTCCTTATCGAGTCGGGAAAGGAAGCGATTTGGACAGCTATTTTGGAAGCCAGGCGGTTGCTGACCTGTGGCCGAGCGCCGGTGTACCGCCCTTCCGCGCTCGACACACTGCCCGTTGGGCTGGTGTTGGCGGAAGAAGAAACGGTTCAGTTTGCCAACCGTACTGCACGGGAATTGTTACAGTTGGACGCAAGGACAGGCAGCCGGTTGCCGGCGTCTCTGGCGGCCTTGTCAGAGCAAGCTGCGGGGGGCTGGGCAACGGTGGTGGTGGGCGGTCAGGTGTGCGAGGTAGAGCGTGTTGAATTGCCTGGTCAACGGCGCACCTTGTTTGCCTTGCGACGAGCCGGGGATGCTGCCGATCCGCCGTTGTGGCTGCCTCCCCGCGGGTCAACCAACACATGGGCGGGCCATACGTTTGCAGATCTCGTGGGGTCTTCCCCAGCGGTGCAAGAGATGCTGGAGCTGGCACAGCGTTATGCGAGGTCGGACGCCACCGTCTTGATCTGCGGTGAGACAGGAACGGGCAAGGAACTGTTGGCCCAAGCAATCCATCATGCCAGTCCACGCCGTTACGGGCCCTTTGTGGCGACCAATTGTGCAGCCTTGCCTGACTCCTTGCTGGAGAGTGAATTATTTGGCTATGAGGAAGGGGCCTTTACAGGGGCTCGCCGTGGGGGTCGGCGCGGCCTGTTTGAACAAGCGGATGGTGGAACGCTGTTTTTGGACGAAATTGCAGAAGCACCCCTGGCCGTTCAACAAAAATTATTGCGTGTCTTGCAAGAACGCAGGTTTGTACGCGTCGGTGGAGAGCGGCCGGTCACCGTGGATGTGCGGATAGTGGCTGCCACCAACCAGGATTTGTGGCAGTGTGTCGAACAAGGCCGGTTTCGTGCGGATTTATACTTTCGGTTAAGTGTCTTATGCTTGCAGACCTTGCCATTGCGCGAGCGGCTGGAAGACCTTCCTGCACTGCTTGACCGCCTCGTGTACCGTGTATGGTATCGGCGCAAGGGAGTTGGAATCCCGCCAAAAGTAGATCAGGAAGCATTAAGTCTGTTAGCCGCGTATGCATGGCCGGGCAATGTTCGAGAATTGGAAAACTTGGCAGAGTATTTGGTGGCAGTGTGCAGTGACGGCCGGATTAGTGAGTCGTTGGTACGAACATGGTTGGCACGCCAGGCGGCGGTCGGGGGAAGGGAGATGCGCGAGTTCAGCCAAATGAAATCGGTCGGTTCTGCGGTGCGGGGGTTTGGACAAGGAGGAGATCTGCCTGGGGGCTTTGGACGTGAAGGGGTTGCGAGCAGCGTACATCTCAAGGATGGACGTGGTAGCATCACCTTGGATGACCTGGAGCGGCAGGCTGTGGAAGAAGCCTTGCGCACCATCCCCGGGGACTTGGCGGAGGTTGCACGACGGCTCGGCATAAGCCGGGCGACCCTCTGGCGGAAGATGAAACGGTGGGGGTTGGCGGCAGTT
>JAILZF010000198.1 GCA_023512635.1 Alicyclobacillus sp.
GTGCGATGGGTGGCTGCCGACACAGAATTCCGGCAAGTCTTTGCAGAGTTGACTCCGGCGGGCCACGATGGACTGGTAACAGGGACGAGCGGCTCGGTACGGCACCTGTTCTATGCGGCCTTGTATGTCTTGTTAACAGAATTCAGGCCTCATCGAACACTGTTGGTGGTGACGCACAACACCACCCAGGCAGCCCAGATTGCAGACGACCTGCGTGAGTTTCTGCCAGGCGAGCCGGTGTGGTTGTACCCCGAGCGGGAATTATCCGTTGTGGACGCGGTGGCCTATAGCCGGGATGTGATTGCAGACCGTTTACGCGTGCTGCAGCACTTGGCCAACGGCCAGGGCGGGGTGGTGGTGGCGACCATTGCTTCGGCCGTGCAACCGGTGTTAGGGCGCGCTTTATTTGACGAGTTGCAGTTGGTTTTACGAGAGGGTCAACACCTGCCGTTGGCGGACGTTGCAACAGCACTCCTGCGATCTGGATATGAGCGGACCGAATTGGTGGAAAGTCCGGGACACTTTGCGCAACGCGGGGGTATCCTCGACGTCTATCCGTTGGCAGCAGATAAACCGCTGCGGATTGAGTGGTTTGATGATGAGATTGACTCCATCCGCAGTTTTGAACCGGATACACAGCGCTCAGTGGAGCGCTGCAAAGAGGTGCGTATTGGGCCGGCGCTCGACTTCTTTGTGGCGCCAGCGCGCATGCAGATGGCGGCGGAGCAACTGCAGGCTTGGCTGGAAGAGCGGGTACGGTTGACCCCTGATCTAGAACTGCGTGAGCGGTTGCAAACAGTGGTCGGGGAAGACATTCAAAAGTTGGCAGCTGGCTTGCCGTTTTTTGGCATGTTGCGATATGAACAACTTCTGAGCGAGCGAACCTATACGTTATTGGATTACTTAGCTGCGGGGTCTGTGGTAGGGTTGGACGAGCCCACGCGTCTGCAAGAACGCCAGCGAGGGCTGGAGCGGGAGTTCCGAGAATGGTTGGCCAGCGGGCTGTTACGTGGTGAGCTGGCAGCGGGGGCGCTGCGCGAGCCTGCTTGGAACGTGGTCTGGGAACACCGCGGCTTGGCGGGGATTGAGTTTTCTGTGTTTGCCCGCAGCGGGGGTCAGCGTTATCGTTTTGTCCACAATGTGACCACGAAGCCTATGCAACAGTTCCATGGACAAATGAATGTGCTCAAGGCAGAGGTACAGCGCTGGCAAAACTCCGGGATGCAGGTGGTGTTCACGGCCGCCTCCGCCGAGCGGGCGGACCGATTGGAAAGGGTGTTGGCCGACTATCGGATCGACGCGGTGCGTGCAGCCGTCTTTACGCCAGGCGGGCGGGTCCCGCAAATTGTGGTCGCGAATGTATCGGCTGGTTTTGAATTGCCCATGCAGCGGTTGGTCGTCGTCGCGGAGACGGAGGTGTTTGCCGCCAAGAAAAAGGCGCGCCGCGACCGGGCTCACCAAGAGTTAAGCAATGCTGAGCGGATTCGCAGTTATCAGGAATTACGTCCAGGCGATTATGTGGTGCACGTCAATCATGGAATTGGCAAGTACCTAGGGATTCGTACTCTGGAAATTGATGGGAAACATAAAGATTACTTGCATTTGCAGTATGCCGGAAATGACAGCTTATACGTCCCGGTAGAACAAATTGACCAGGTCCAGCGTTACGTTGGCGCGGAAGACAAGGAACCAAAACTCTCCAATTTAGGCGGGGGCGAGTGGAACCGCGTCAAACAACGCGTATCCAAGTCTGTGCGCGATATCGCAGAAGACCTGGTCAAGCTGTACGCCGCTCGGCAGGCGACGCGCGGGCACGCGTTTTCTGCTGACACGCCGTGGCAGAAAGACTTTGAAGCGATGTTTCCATACGAGGAAACACCGGATCAGCTGCGTGCCATTGAGGAAATCAAACGCGACATGGAAAAACCTACGCCCATGGATCGCCTGTTGTGCGGGGACGTTGGTTACGGCAAGACGGAAGTGGCCATCCGCGCCGCTTTTAAATCAGTGATGGACGGAAAGCAAGTGGCTGTGTTGGTCCCCACGACCATTCTGGCCCATCAACATTATGAAACCTTTAAGGAGCGGTTCAGCGGTTTTCCGGTGACGATTGAAGTCCTCAGC
>JAILZF010000002.1 GCA_023512635.1 Alicyclobacillus sp.
CGTGGAAACATGCCCGGTGGACGCGATTCACGAAGGGGACGATCAGTACTATATCGATCCCGATACGTGCATTGACTGCGGGGCTTGCGAGGCGGTATGCCCTGTGTCAGCGATTTTTCATGAGGACTTTGTACCGGAAGAAGAACGCTCTTTTATCGAGAAAAACCGCGCCTTTTTTCAAAAATAACTTCATCCTCGCCTTTGTGCGAGGTTGCGTGGATACACGCCCGGTGTGTACCGCACCGTAGCCAGCCAACCGGCCCCTCGGACCTGTTCAGCACAGGCCGCAGGGGCCGGTTGCTACGCTCTGGTTAGGCGGCCGTCGGCAAGCGGGATGAGTTTTGCCGGCGCGCGCGCCAAAGCAAGGCAAAACTGCCTAACTGAACAAACCCAAGGCAAGCAGCCAAGACAGTTATGGCCCGCACCGAGGGTTGCAGCGCCGCAACAGCCAGAAACACACCTACCCCCGCCACACGGCCAGCGTTTTCAAACGCCTCGCGCACCACCACGTGTCCCGCTACCTCGTGGACGCGGCTGTGCGCCATGCCGGCCGCAGTGTCCACCACCACAGACTGCAAAGGGGCTAAAAACAACGGGAGGCTGGCGGCTGCGCCTGCGCCATACCCCCAAAGGGTGCGCGGGGTCAACGGCAGCCAAAACAGACAGGCGGTTAACGCCATCCCGACTGCCCCCAATCCCAAAACCATCAAACGATTGGCAGGCCGCACCCAGCGGCTGACGGCCGTGTAGGACAGGGCTGACAAGACACCCTGTAACAAAAGGAACTCGCCCACTCGCAACTCACTGCCGGTGGCCACGTACATCAGCAGGCCAATCAAAAAGACAAACACCCCTTCCCGCAAGCCGTAGACACTGCATCCCCAGAGGGTCGAGCGCCACGCTGGATGTTGCCGCCAACCGTGACCCCACACGCGCCGCCACGGCACAGCCGGCAAGTGATGCGGCGGGATGCGCCAGCTGACCGCTGCCGCCAACACAAACAACGCCAAGGACACGCCGAACAGAACGTGGTAACCCGTCAACCCGCCTAGCCGGTCTTCCGACTGCACCAGTGCCCCGGCCAATGGCGGTGCGACCATGCCGGCCACAGCACTGGCGAGGCCGTTCAGCCCGTAAAACCGGTCACGCCGTTCCGAGTCGATGCTGACCAATCCAATTATATGGAATCCAAACCAGTAAAACCCGCCGGCCACACCGAGCAGCGCTCCCAATGCTCCGGGCACGCGGGCAGCGGCACGGCCGCCAGCAAACACCAACCCGTAAAACAAGACATGCAACAGCACACCTGTCTGCAAAGCCCGTGTGACTCCGCGCACTTGAGCCAACCGGCTGGCAGCGAGAAACGCCCCTGGCATGGCAGCGTACAGGGTTAGGTTGTACCATCCAAGCGCCGTCCACCGGCGATCGACCTTCCATAAAAACACGTTGACAAATACGTTGGACAGGGCAATGGACAGCGCCACCAGCGCACTCACCATGAGCAAGCGGCGCGTTTCGGCGCTTAAACCGGCGCCCGCAACGCGCATCCCCTCACCTCCTGACGGTTAACGCAGCCGCTGCAACACCTCAACAGGCGCAAGAAAATACGACTGCGAAACCGGTTCATACACCCGGCCGTCTTCTGTGAGATAGAGTGTGTGGCTGGCTTCTCCGTTGCGCTTGTAGAGCACCAAAGCCCCGCTGAAGCGGCTGCTGCTCGGCTGGGTCAAGGGCGCGGCCGCCAATGCCTGCAACATGGGCCGCAGCTGGTGACTTTCCCCGCGCCGCCACACGCGCACCGGTTGACTGTCCCCTAGGTGGGCAAACCAACCCACGGCCCCTGTGTCACTCCAAACGATGGGGGCAACGCCCGCCAAGGTCGCTGGGGGCGAGGTTTCTGCAGCTTCTGACGCAGCGGCCGTTGCCGAACGCACTGGGCGAGCGGCCGACCAGGGAGTAGTGGCCGAGGTTAAGCAAAACAGCGCAGCAGCCAACGCCATCCCTGCTCGCATGCGGTCGATATGCCGCATCCCCATCCTCCTTTCTGCCAGCGTTGACCGCCGTTTCCGGAGACAGACTCCAAAGGTTGGGCGGCCCAGCAAAGGTAGTGTACCCAGAGCAACAGGGAGGCACTCCGTACCTCGGGTCTTTTTGTGCCGGCAGATTATCGCGCTCGCCTGTGCCAGCGGAAACTCGACTCTCAAGCTTCATCTGACCGTTCTGGCGCAGGGCGGGCCAGGGCTTGCGCAGTGGGCAAGGTATACGCCGGGCAACGGAACCAACCGCCCGGGACATAGGCATCCGTCCATTGGGTTGCCGGAAAAAACTCATGATGTTCTTTAAAGTAAGCGTCAAACAACTGGCGGGCAATGGGTACGGCCGTCTCACCAGACTCGCCGCCGCCGGGGACCATGACAGCCACCGCCACTTGCGGGTGGTCTGCCGGGGCGTAACCGACAAACAACGACACGTCGACCCTTCCCTGCCCCAGTTGAGCCGTTCCCGTCTTGCCGGCTGCCCGGTACGGGGCGTTTGCAAAGCTTTTGTAAGCGGTGCCGCCGGGCTTGTTGCAAGCGGCGTACATCCCCGCTTGGATGACGCGCAGGTTAGCGGGGTGCAAAGCTACCTGCGCCTGCACCTTCACAGGCACCACTTGACCTTGCCCGGAAGCCGGGCTCGTGCCTGGTGGATACACCGCCTTGAGGACGTGCGGTTGCAGTCGCTTGCCGCCGTTGGCCAATGTCATGGCGTACACAGCGAGCTGCATGGGGGTGAACTGCTGGGACTGGCCAATGGCGGCTATCGCGTTGTTGTACAGCAAGCCATGGTTGGGAAACTGGCCATGCTCTCGCAGGCTGGCTTCAGCCTGATGCAATGGGTACGGAACCTGGATGCCGCCGCGCGTTGAATCCCCGTCATAAAACACCCCTTTTTGTTCCCCTGGCAAGTCAATGCCGGTCAGCTGCCCAAGACCAAAGCGTTCTTCCCAAGCAAACAAGGTATTCAGTCCGCGCACGTGATCAGTGGTCAACCAGTGGTGCAGGGTGGTGTGCTCGGGCAAGCTGTTGTTCCACCAGTGAGCCATCCACATCCCTACATGGTACATATAAGTATCACACGACACCTGCAGGGCCCGGACAGGGTCCACCCGTCCGTGCCCCCCTGGCATCCAGTCTTTGCGCGTGTCGTTTCCAACCTCTGCGTACCCCGGATCGGGCAAGGTGGTGGACGGGCGAATGACTCCAGTTTCTAAGGCGGCCAAGAGATTGACCGGTTTCACGGTGGAACCCGGGTAATGGAAGCTGGCAATGGCGTGGTTCACCGTCGGGGTCAGGGACGGGTTCCAAATGTAGTTCCAATACTGGCGGACCTGTTTTGGCTGGGTAAACCACTGTGGGTTGTAGTAAGGGTAGCTGACCAGCGCCAACACGCCACCGTCGCGCGGGTCGAGCATGACCACATCCGCTTCTTTCGGGTCGTAATGATACTTGGCGCGGACGTAGGCCAATTCGTCCACCACAATCTGCTGAGCCTCGGCTTGCAAGTGGGCGTCCAGGGTTAACTGCAGCGAGTTCCCCGCCTGCGGAGCGGGATCGAGCCCAAAATCGTGAATCGGCACGCCGCGGCTGTTGGTCTCCACCACGCGATCTCCCGGTAAGCCGCGCAACAGGGATTCGTACTGTTTTTCCACGCCGTCTTTGCCGAGCCACTGGTCAGGCAGATAGGTATAGTGGTCTTTCTGTTTGGCGGCGTTGATATCGGCCTCGGTTGGCAAGCGCACGTACCCCAAGACGTGATCCGCCAGGTCACCGTACGGGTACGCGCGCTGCGGGATGACCTCGACACTCACGCCGGGCAGGTCCGACTGGTGCTCGCGCACAAACGCTACTTGCCGGGTGTTGGCGTTGGCCAACAGGGTGATGACGGTCTGCCCAGGGTTTTTGTGTTGCATCAGAGCGAGCAGCTCAGCAGGCCGCATGTCGCAGACGGGGGCTAACAACGCGGCCATCGCGGCATAGTCTTGCGTGGCTTTGCGCAGCCGCGTTAAGCGGATGGTGAACGAAGGCTGGTCATAGGCCAACAACAAGCCATGGGTGTCGTAAATCCAGCCGCGCGACGGCAACACGGGGACGTGTGTCAGCATCGAGGTGCTGGCCTGGGCACGAAACTCTTCGCCGCGGGCAATCTGCAGGTAACCAAGGCGCAAGACCAGCACTGAGAGCGACACAAAGACCATGCCGTACATCCAGTGAATACGCCCGTACTTAGGGTTTTCACCTTGGTTTCCTGGGTTTCCACCAGACGTCAGGCGCAAGGCGAGGGGGGCTTGCCGCTTGGCCCGCGTCAAGCGCACCTGCCCCGCCGCTCCCCTGCCGCTGCCCCAGGCAAACCAAGTCGACAGCCTGGTTGCCGACTTGGCCAGCCACCGGCTGTATCCTGAGGCAGCCTGGTTTGCCCGCCTCGGCAAAGCTGGTATGCTGTTTCCGTAGGTTTGGGAAGGAGGATGTCCATGTCTAGCGAACCCCACTCTGCACCTGACATATTGTTAGGAGCCAATGTGTCGGTTGCCAAAACCGGGTTGTTGGCAGCCGTAGAAGAAACCATTTCCTATGGTGCGAACACGTACATGATCTATACCCGCAGCAACCGCGGAGGCAAAGCCCGGCCGATTACGGAGTTCCACCGCGACGAGGCTTTGGCCTTGATGCGCGAACACCAAATTGTCGATCCAGTGGTACACCTGTCTTATCTGGTCAATCTTGCCAGCCCTAAGCCTGACACGTGGGAGTACGGGCGCATGGTCTTACAGGAAGAGATTGAACGAGTGGAGTACCTCGGCTTCCGCTATATCGTCTTTCACCCCGGCAGCCACGTGGGCGAAGGTGAGACGTACGCCATCGCGCGAATTGCCGAAGCCCTTAACGACATCTTGACGGGATCCGAGCGGTTAACACTGTGCTTGGAGACGATGGCTGGCGACGGTTCGAAGGTGGGGAATTCGCTGGAGGAAATCGCCGATATCATCAGTCGTGTGCGACATGCGGACAAGCTAGGGGTCTGTATTGACACCTGCCATAACTACAGCTATGGCTATGACGTGGTTCACGACTTTGACGGTTTTTTGCAGAAGTTTGACCAGGTCATTGGTTTGGAGCGGTTAAAAGTGGTCCACATCAATGACTCAAAGTACCCTATCGGTGCCCGCAAAGACCGTCATGCCAATGTGGGCGAAGGTACGCTAGGGTTGGCAGCGCTGCGTTACATCGTCCATCACGAGGCACTGCGCGGTATCCCACAAATACTGGAAACCCCAGGGGGCAAGTACAAGGAGGAGATTGACCTCCTCCTCGGCCGCTCGACACAGGATGCAAACACAGGGGTATCCTGAATCAGCCGGCCCGGCGGCTGCCGGGCCGCCCATTGCGCCCGCCGCAGGCCTCATCCCCTGACCCGGCAGCCGCCGGCCCTCCTCCCCGTGCGCCCGCATCGGATCCTTGCTGCTGACTAGACGAGGCACAGGTTTACCTCTCCTTTCTCTTGGCCAAGCTGGTAGAGAGACTCGGTACGAGAGAAAGGAGAGAAGGTTGTGAATCGACCGGACTCAGGCAGGTTGACGGACAAGTTATCTGGCAAGTTATTCGCCGGCTTCACCAAGTTCACCGGCTTCACCGGCAGGTTGGCCGGCGTTGCAGGCGTCGTCATCAGGATTGCCGCCCCGTTGGCCGCTTGGACTGTGGGCGGCATGGTTGGCCGCTTCACCAGCGGCACAGGCACGTTCGCCCGGGCCCTGGCCGGGATGGCCGGTCAGTGGGCCGCCTGGGCGGCCGTCGCTTTGCCAACTCTGCCTGTGAGCGACGACGTCTTACCCAGTTATCCCCTGCGCGCCACGGCGGTGTACACCGTGCAGCCGGGTGATACCCTGTGGACCCTATCGGATAAACTGGGGGTCCCTCTTGCACAATTGATTGCTGACAACCTGCTGACCAACCCTGACCACCTGTCCATCGGCCAGGTGTTAATCTATCACCCGCTGGTTCCACTCAGCACCCACCACCAGCCCCTAGAGGCGGCAACGCCCCTAGGTTTGCCGGCGCGTGGGCGCGACCCTGTGCAGTTTCTACCGCCCGGGACGCATGTACTGTACTGTACGTTAACAGCGTACACCGCCGGGTTTGAATCGACCGGCAAACGCCCGGGCGATCCCGATTACGGCATCACGGCCACGGGCAAACGCGCAGCCGAAGGTGTCACCGTTGCGGTCGATCCGCGCGTCATCCCTTACGGTACCTGGCTGTACATTCCTGGCTTAGGCTACCGTATCGCCCAAGACACCGGCGGGGCCATCACCGGGAACCACATCGACGTGTATTTCAATGACGTCGGCACCGCTCGTGATTTTGGCGTCAAGCGCAATGTCCCTGTGTATGTGCTGCCAACGCGCTTCAATCCAGGTAACCTTGGCGCTTAGCCGCCGGCTCCGTCCCAAGCCGGCGGCTGCGCACCTCGCCGGCCGCCCAGCACCCTAGCCAACAGAGCAGCAAGTAACACAGCAGCCACGGCCAAAACTTGAGCGAGAACCCATAGGCCAGCACAGCCAGACTGCCCATCCCGACGGCCAACGTCGGCAACCAGGCGTTGCGTAACCAGTAGTACAAGGCAAACGGCAAGACAAACGAAAGCAGCGGCAATACGCCCGCAATCCACGTCATCACGTGGTCAGACCACACGACGATTCCTCCCAGATGCATACAAAGCGGCAGTCTCCGCATCAGCGGATGCCCCTTGAACCCATGCCGCCAGTAAGCTTAGAAACGGCCTGGACAGCGGTGGACGTTCCCTGCCATCTAGACCCGGTAGCCTTCAGCCGCCAGGACCCGTCCCGCAATCGCACGCTTCAGCTGCCGGGTATTGACCGGTAGCACGTGACGCGTCAACTTGCGCACCAGCGCCAGGTGCGTGCGCAGTTCGTCGCCTGTCGCCAGTGCCGCCAACACCTCGTGGGCCCGCGCCACCACGCGATCCAAGGCGGTCCGGGCGTACACTCGCACCATGTCCACCATCGCCTCCGCCGGTTGGCCGCGGGTCAGGGCCTTACGGGTGCGCAGCAGGGCACTGTCCAAAGCATACACCTCCATCACCTGGTCAGCCAATGCCGCCAACACCTCTTGCTCCTCGCGCAGCGCCTGCTGCCACGTTTGAACCGCCAAGCCGCCGGTCAGGAGAAACAGTTTTTTAGCCATCGCCAGGGCGTGCTCCTCCACCCCAAGCGGATCAGCCAGGTCAGGGTCGGGGAGCATCCCCATCAGCTCCTGCTGCAAGGCTTGCGCCGCAGACAGCAACGGCAACTCACCGCGCAGGGCTTTGCGCAACAACATGTCTGGAATGAGCAGGCGGTTGATCTCGTTGGTTCCTTCAAAGATCCGGTTGATCCGGCTGTCCCTGTACATCCGCTCGACCGCATACTCCTGGATAAACCCGTATCCTCCGTGGATTTGAACGGCTTCATCCACCACCTCGTCCAAAGCCTCAGAGGCGTACACTTTATTGACCGAGCACTCCATCGCGTACTCGGCAATACCACGCGCCACCTGGCTGCCGTCCGCCCCCGCACTGAGCCCTGCCAATTGCCGGTCCATGTCTCCCGTGGTGCGGTAACACATACTCTCTGTCACAAAACAGCGGATCGCCATATCCGCCAATTTTTGTTGAATAAGCGGGAACTCTGCAATCGCCTTGCCAAACTGGCGGCGCGTCAACGCATAGCGGGCCGACTCCGCCATCGCGGCTTTCATCGCCCCGACGCAGCCAACGGCCAACTTATGCCGTCCCATGTTGAGGATATTGAACGCAATCACATGGCCTTTCCCTGCTTCGCCCAGCAGGTTCTCTGCCGGCACCACCGCGTCCTCTAACAACAGCGGGCGCGTGGAGGACGCCTTGATGCCCATCTTCTTTTCCTCTGGGCCCGTCGAGACCCCAGGAAAACCGCGCTCCACGATAAACGCCGAAAACTGCTCACCGTCAATCTTGGCGTACACGATAAACACATCTGCAAACGCCGCATTGGTGATAAACTGTTTGCTGCCGTTGAGCACGAAGGCCTTGCCGTCCGGTGTTTTGCGAGCCGTGGTGCGGGCGCTGAGCGCGTCCGAGCCAGACCCCGGTTCTGTCAGCGCATACGCCGCCACCAGCTCTCCGGTGGCCAAACCCGGCAGATACTTGCGCTTTTGCTCCTCTGAGCCAAAGTAAACAATCGGCAGTGTGCCGATGCCTGTATGCCCGCCCACGGTCAAGGCAAACGAGCCGCCCCAGGTGATGTTTTCTGTAATCACCGCAGAGGCCACCTTGTCTGCCCCCAGGCCTCCGTACTCCTCAGGCACGTCTGCTGCCAACAAGCCGAGGTTCCCCAGCTTGCGCAGCAGCTGCAACGTCAGGTCCCAGTCCTGGTGCTCTAGCCGCTCTTGACAAGGGGCAATCTCCCCCTCTACAAATGCCCGTGTGGTCTGGGCAATCAAGTGGTGCTCCTGGGTGAAGTCCTCCGGGGTAAACACCAGCTCCGGTGCCGTGGGTCCGAGCAGGAACGCGCCGCTCCTCACCTGTTGCCCCATCTCCGCTGCCATCCTCACTCCCCCTTGCCTGGCAAGGCTTCCAACACCGCCGCAGCACCCATACCGCCGCCTACACACATCGCCACCAGGCCGTATCGCCCGCCGCGGCGGTGCAACTCGTGCAGCAGCGTTACCACCATGCGGGCACCCGTGCAACCCAACGGATGCCCCAACGCGATGGCCCCCCCGTTGACGTTCACCTTGTCCTCGTCCATCTCCAGCGCGCGCATGACGGCCAACGCCTGAGCGGCAAACGCTTCGTTCAACTCAATCAAGTCCATGTCGGACAACGTCAAGCCGGCGAGGTGCAGCGCCTTCGGCACCGCCGCAAGCGGACCGATGCCCATGACGCCGGGGTCCACCCCCGCCACCGCAAACGAGCGGAACACCGCCAACGGCCGGAGCCCAAGGGCCCTGGCGCGATCCGCTGCCATCACCAACACCCACGCCGCACCATCGCTCGTCTGCGAGCTGTTGCCCGCTGTGACGGTCCCTGACACCGCAAACGCCGGTTTCAACTGCGCCAGCGCCGCCAGTGAAGTGTCGCGGCGCACGCCTTCATCGACTGCAAACTCCACCTCTTCCACGCACGGTCTGCCCTGCGCATCCACCTGCACGCGCCGCGTGCGCACGGGCACCACCTCGGCCTGAAAGCGGCCGCTGTCCCAAGCGGCCGCCGCCCGCTGGTGGCTGCGCAGCGCGAACGCGTCTTGGTCTTCCCGCGATACCTGCCACTGGCGAGCCACCTGCTCGGCCGTCAGCCCCATCGACAGGTACGTCTGGGGCAGCTCGTGCATGAGGTGCGGATTGGGCGACAGGTTGTACCCGCCCATCGGCAACAGGCTCATCGACTCGACGCCCCCGGCCACCACCACGTCCGCCATGCCGGTCATCACCTGCTGGGCTGCCCACGCCAGGGTCTGCAGCCCAGAGGCGCAGAACCGGTTGATCGTCACCCCCGGTACGGTCACCGGCAGGCCTGCGCGCAGCGCCACCACACGCGCCAGGTTCATACCCTGTTCCGCTTCTGGGACCGCACAACCGAGCAAGACATCGTCGATCTCGCTGGCGTCGAGGGCAGGTACGCGCGCCAACAGGGCCTGCAAGACAAGCGCCGCCAAGTCGTCCGGGCGGGTCTGACTCAATCCGCCGCGGGGCGCCTTGCCAATCGCGGATCGCACTGCGGCCACCAGCACCGCTTCTCTCATGCGGGCTCCCCCCTTCCTCCTGTCCACTCGTCCGAGACCCACGGACCCCTCCCCGGCCCATCCTGCGGCCCGGTGGTCTGGCACGCTGTTAGTTGCGCAGTGGTTTGCCTGTAGCCAGCATGTGTTGCATCCGCTGCTGGGTTTTCGGCTCGCCAATCAGGCTGAGAAACGCTTCCCGTTCCAGGTCGAGCAGGTACTGTTCTGACACACGGGCCGGACGCGGCAGTGCCCCGCCCGTCAGCACTCGGATCAACTGACGCGCGATGCGAGCGTCGTGTTCACTGATGTGGCCGGCCACCTGCAACCCGTAGACGCCCGCCTGCAACAGCGCAGCCGTCGGTTCCCCGGCCACCGGAATGAGCTCTGGCTGCGGCGGGCGATAGCCTGCGCGGACCAGCCCCAACGCCACCTGTTTGGCGTCGTACAGCAGGTGATCGCGATGCATGGTCATGCCGTCGTACGAGCGCAAGTAACCCAGCTCCTGAGCGTGTAACGCGCTGCTGCCTACCTTAGCCAAGGCCACCGTCTCAAATACGCGCCGCACCCAGGCATCCAGGCGCACGTCCGGCAGGTCATGCACCGCGGCACAGGCGCGCAAAAGCATCTCTTTGCACCCGCCGCCCGCGGGAATCAGACCCACCCCGGTCTCCACCAATCCCATGTACGTCTCAGCAGCCGCCTGCACGCGCGCCGCTGGAAAGCAGATCTCCGCACCACCGCCCAGGGTATAACCACAGGGGGCGGCCACCACCGGCTTGCTCAAATACTTGATACGCATGGTCACCTGTTGCAACTGGCGCACCGCCGCGTCGATGGCGTCCCAGTTTTCGTCTTGCGCCTCTAACAGCATCAGCATCAGGTTGGCGCCGACGCAAAAGTGCGCCCCCGCACTGGCAAGGACCAGGGCGTCTGCCTGCCGCTCCACCTCGTCCGCAGCCAAGGCCAGCATCTGCACCGCGTCCGGACCGAGCGCCTGCTTCGGCGGGTGCAGTTCCAGACACCACACCCCGTCCCCCAGGTCAATCAAGCTGGCACTGGCATTGCCACGGACCAGCCGCCCCTGTTCTTTCAAGCGAGCCAGCGAGATCACGTGTGGGGGTTCCGCCACCGTCCGGTACTCCCCCGGCAAGACGTAGACCTGCAGCCGTTCCCCATCCTCCCGCTTGTAAAAGCTGGTGTGGCCCCGGTCTACCCACGCCGCAACCCAGTCTGGAATGACCTCGCCTTCCTCCCGCATGCGCGCGAGGGTGGCCGGTAACCCCAGGGCGTCCCACACCTCGTACGGCCCCAGTTCCCAATTGAAGCCCCACTTCATCGCCTGGTCGACTGCGAGCAGGTCGTCCGCCACCTCCCACTGGTGAGCCGCCGTGTAGAGCAAGGTGCGCTTGAGCACCGTCCAGGCAAAGCGGCCCGCTGGTTCCTCCGCGTGGACCAGCGCCCGCAACCGCTCCGCCGCGCTGGGCAAGCGGCGCGCCGCCTCCCACACCGGGGAACGCAGCGGACGGCGCGGCCGGTAGGTCAACGTGGCCAGGTCGAGCACCTCCACCAGCCGCTCCCCGTTTGCATCCGTCGTCCGTCGGTAGAAGCCTTGCCCCGCCTTTTCTCCCAGCCACCCGCGCTTCACCATCTCCACCAACACCGGCGGCGGGGTCAGCGCCGCCTGTTCAGCGGGATCGCGGACCTGCTGCCGGACGTTTTGCGCTACGTGCAAGAACGTGTCTAAACCCACCATGTCCAGCGTGCGGAAGGTCGCGCTCCGCGGCCGTCCCAACACAGGTCCGGTCAGGGCGTCCACCTCGTCCACGCCCCAGGGAAACGCCTCCATCGCTGCCAGGGTCGCCAGCAGCCCGTACGTGCCGATGCGGTTGGCGATGAAGTTGGGGGTGTCCTTGGCCACCACCACACCTTTGCCCAACACCCGCTCGGCAAAGGCGCGGAAACGCTCCAGCCAAACCGGGTCTGTGTCTGGTCCGGGGATCAACTCGAGCAGTTTCATATACCGCGGCGGGTTAAAAAAATGCGTGCCAAAGAAGCGGCGGCGGAATGCTGCAGAGCGGCCCTCCGCCAGTGCAGCCAGGGACAATCCTGAGGTGTTGGTGGTCACCAGGGCGTCCGGTTTGACCACTTCCTCCACCTGCGCAAACAGCGCCCGCTTGGCTGCTAGGTCTTCGACAATCGCTTCTAATACCCAGTCACACTCTGCCAAGCGCGGCAGGTCGTCTGCCAGGTTGCCGGTCGCAATACGCGCCTGCAACCGTTCACTGAAAAACGCGGCCGGCTTGGCTTGGGCGGCCTGCTCTAACCCACGCCGCGCCAACCGGTTGCGGACTGCCGGGTGGGAGAGCGACCAGCCGCGCTGCCGTTCTTGTTCTGTGAGTTCGTCTGGCAGCCGGTCCAACAACAAAACGGTCAAGCCCGCGTTGGCCAAGTGCGCAGCAACGGCCGCCCCCATCACGCCGGCCCCAATCACACCCACTTTACGAAAGCCAAGGGTCACCCGCACTCCTCCTCGCGCCACCCGCACACCTGCACCTACCGGCCGGTTGAGGTTTCGGTTCCTATCTTCACGAAACGTATGGTTCGAAACCTCTGTGCATGCCAAAAGCCGCAAATCTTTTGTCAACCTGTTCAGTCAGCGGCAGCCGGGACCGCACGGCCCCGGCTGTACTCAGCCGCCTGGTCAACATGTGACTCCGACCCCAAGCCGTATGCCTCTCACCCTGGCAAGCCGCTTACGCCGGCGCCTGCCACCGCGCTGGCTGCCAGACCGACCGGTTTACGCCCGGCCCAACACCGGCTCATGGTTGCGGAACCGCTCCACCGCCGTCTGGTAGGCCGCCTGCAGGCGCGCCGTCAGTTCCGGCGGACGGGTGGCCGACCACAACGTCACGCGCTCACGCACCTCCGGCAGCAGTGTAGTGGGCGCCTCCTCCGGCAACTGGCGCAAGGCTGGCAACAGTGCGCGGTCGGTAAACACCGTCCGTACCGGCTGGATCTCGAGCGTGGTGCTGGTGATAAACACCTCGTCGACACGGTCCAACTGGTCAAGGGTGACCGCTTCCTCGCGCACCGGGATCCCTAGCTCCCGCGCCAGCCGCAGGGTAAACAAGCGAGTGATGCCGCCTAGAATATAGCGATCCGCTGGCGCCGTCCAGAGTGTATCGCCGCACACCAGCCAGACGTTGCTGCTGGCTCCCTCGGTGATTCGTCCGTTGCGCACCAACATGGCTTCCGCCGCGCCCGCGCGCCGCGCCGTCTCCTTAGCGAGCACATTCGGCAACAGGTTGACGCTCTTCACAAACACGTTCGCCCAGCGGTCATCCGGCAGGCCGAGCAGCTCGGCGTCCGCACTGGCCGGCTTGGCTGCCACCGGACGCACCACCAGGCTCACCGCCGGCTCCGCCGTAGGGAAGGTGTGCACGCGTTCTGCCGCACCGCGCGTCACCTGCCAATACACCTGGGCTTCCGCCTCGCCGCTGCGGCGGATCGCCTCGCCAATCAACCCTGTCCACTGTTCAGCGGTATACGGGTTGCGAATACCGATGGTGCGCAGACTGCGCTCCAACCGCTCCAAGTGTTCATCCAGCAAAAACGGCCGGCCGCCGTACACGCGCACCACTTCGTACACCCCGTCGCCGAACTGATGGCCGCGTTCTTCAATGGGCACCCTTGCCCCGGCGGGATCGACAAACTCGCCTTGATAGAAGGCAATGACGGACATGAAGGTCTCCCCTTACGTTTGTGAGTTGAACGCAGCCTGTACGCACTGCGCGCATGCAACCCAAGCAACTGGTACAATAAACCTGGGGGCTGAAGGGCCCCAAGCGCCCCGCGCAGGAGGGAACGGCATGAGCGAATGTGTTTTTTGCCAAATTGTGGCTGGCACAGTCCCTTCCCAAAAAGTCCTTGATACGGAAAGGGTTCTCGTCTTTCACGACATCCGGCCGCAGGCCCCGGTGCACGTTTTGGTCATCCCTAAGCAACACATCGCGTCCGCGCACGCCTTGCAGGCCGAGCACGCGACCGTGCTGATGGACATGCACCTGGCCGCCCAACAGGCTGCAGAGCAGCTCGGCATTGCGCAAGACGGTTACCGCCTGGTGACCAATGTCGGCTGGCATGGCCAACAGACCGTGCCGCACCTGCACTATCACCTGCTGGGCGGCCGGCAGTTGCAATGGCCCCCGGGTTGAACCACTAGCCGCAGGCCGCCGGGGTTCCGGCCATCCAGGTCAACGGCTGCCGCCACAGCCACGGCGGTTGCGCCTAGACCAGCGGATCGGCCCCGGCGGTGAGGCCAGCCGGGCGCGGCACCTCCTGCCCGTTGAGGATGAGGTGCGGGGTGATCTGCGCCCGCAGCGAGGCGGACGCCGAGCAGTACTTTTCCTCACTCAAGACAATCGCCCGCCACACTTTGTCCGCTTGCACATCCCCTGTGACGCGGTAATACAGGTGGATCTCCGTCAACGCTTGCGGGTACTGTTCGCGGCGGGTACCGACCGCCTCAATGGTCAATGCCGCCAGCGGCTGGCGCATGCGCTCCAAAATCATGGCGATGTCGATCCCGGTACACCCCGTCAACCCCATCAGCAGCAGTTCCATCGGCCGGCAGCCTTTGTCCTCTCCGCCTACCTCAGCTTTGGCGTCCATCGCCACCGTATGGCCGGATTCCCCGGTGGATAGAAAGTGGCGCTTGCCCTGCCATTCGGTTGTGACCTTCATCTCCACGGCACGCCCCTCCTCTGCACGCCCCCATTGTACCGCGAAGCTGGAAGGGACGCGAGCAAAACCTGGCGCCACGGGCGCAGGCTGGTTAACGAACCAGCAAGACCCCGCGGATGCCCGGCTCAGGCCGCCCTCCCGTATCAGAGTAATAGGGGTACGTGCCCGTGCGGTCAGGAGTAAAACGAGCGGTCACACTCTCCCCTGGCTGGAGATTCGGCAAGAACACGTAAAACGCGGGAATGACCAGGTTGTGCACCCGTGTGCCGCGGTTGACGACGCGCAGCGCCACCGGTTCGCCGGTACGCGCTTGCAGTTGCGCCGGCTCCAGGTGGGTATCGTACAGCGACACCTCCACCTGTTGTGCCCAGGCCGGCGCGGCATGCCCCCAGAGCCCGGGCAACAGGCTCAACGCGGCCAGCACAGTCCGCAGACGCCACGGCTTTTTCGCTGCCATCGCCATCCCACCTTTACCTGTCTGAGCGAGAGCTTTCCCTGGCCATCTGCCCCCCATGTGCCGGAACGGGCGGCCAAGCCCAACCAACGCCTTGCCGATCACCGCGCCAGCCAACTGCCCATCAGGGCCCCGTGCAGAGCCCCTGCCACCACGTCCACAGGATGGTGCAAACCACAGTACACGCGCGCCAGCGCCAGCCAACCAGCCAAGACCCACAACACGGGCCCGTAACCAGGCACGCCGGCGAACGCACTGGCCAAAGCAAACGCTCCCGCGGCGTGATTGCTCGGAAAGGAACCTCCGCGGCCGTGCGCCAGCAGCGGCGCGTAGCCAGCCTCAAACGGACGCGGCCGGTCCCACCAGCGGCTCAATGGTTCCTGCAACACCCGCACCAGCACCGCCGCAGCCACGGCCAACCACCCATGCCGGTGCGCGAGAGCTACCCTGTCAGGCGACACCCCCCATCCCCATGCCGCCGCGGTGATCAACGCCAACATCACCACCGGCGTCCACAGAGCGCACACCATCATAGCAGCATCCAAGCCCGGGCAGACACCCCAACAGCGCTGGACCCAGCGGTTGACCACCTCTTCCCAGTTCCACTGTCCCCCGGCGCTGCTGTCTCCGTCAGTCTTCGTGGCTCGCCGCCCCCTTGGCGGGCGCGTCCGTCCCGCGCGCCAACTGTTGCGCTAGGTCTTGTTCGGCAGCCGCGGCGAGCTGCGGAACGCTGTGCAACACCACATCGCCTTCGTGGTTGTACGTATACGCCTGGTGGCTGAAGTTGGCGCTGCCCAGGATAAACGTCTGACCGTGGTCGACCACCACCCACTTGGCGTGCATCAGTTCCTGGCCGTCCGGCTTGTAAAAGCGCACCACCGCCCCGGCGGCGCGCAAACGCTCGGCCGTCCGGCGGTTTTGCGGCTGGCCAGGGTCGAGCAAAACGCGTACCTGGACACCGCGTTTGGCATCCGCCAGCAACGCATTCAGCACCCCTGCGTCAGACAGTTCATACGCCTCCATCGCCACATCCGACTGCGCCTGTTGCAACGCGCGCAACACCTGGCTGCGGACCGTCCGGTCGGTATACAGCGGCGGTTGCAAACCGGGGGCTGGTGCCGGACTCCCGCCCGAGCGCACCCAGTCCCAGCGGAACAGCGCCGCAAAGGACGGATTCGGCGCGGCGAGATAGACCGACGCATCATGGTTGCCCCAACTTTGGGCGCCAGCGTTCATGCCGCCGATGAGCGCTCCGCCCTGGGGGCCGTCCGCCACCAGCAGCTTGATATGGGATATACCGCTCGCGATGTGCAACGAGTGAACCGGCACCCCGTGCTGCTGAAGGAACGGTACCGCCGTGTGCTGGCTGTGGTGTTCTGTCGCATCCACCACCACGCGCACATCTACCCCGCGCTCGTGGGCTGCCACCAAGGCCTGCAAGATATCAGGGTCTGACAACTCGTACATGTCCAAGTCACAGCTGTGCTCGCTGCCGTTGATCATGGCCAGCGCCTGACGCTTAATGTCTTGCTGCCAGAGCAGAGTCACCCCCTGCTCGGTGACCGCAGCCGGTACGGGTCCCCCAGGCGCCTGGCCCGCTGCTGCTGCACACGCCGTCAACCCCGCCCAGGCCAAGGCCAACAGGCCCCACAGGCCGGGTCGCCAGGCGCGCCAACCGGCTCCCTGGCTCTTGCCTGCCATGTTGTTACCTCCTTCGCCATGCAAGGCGGTCTTCCCTGCCAGCATAGCCAACTCACTCCAGGATGTCGATGACGTACACGCACACGCACCGATACCTTTGAAGATGATCAGGGGAACCGCGGAACTCCGCCCGCGGCACGCTCCCCTTGCAACATTTTGCTGGCTGCTCCGTCTATACCTGTGAGCGCGCTGGCAGTGCACATGGGCCAGCGCCAAGCGGCCGCTGCGGGCCTGCCAGACCCGCACGGTAAAGAGGGGGACCCCGCGATGGGGGTTGGCTTTATCATCTCCGTGTTGTTCATCAGCGCGTTAATCGGCATCTGCGCCCGGCAAGCGCTGCATACCACAGAAGAGCGCCGCACACCCGCGGCAATGCCCGGCGCTACGCGAGCCGGCGGCCATGCGCCTGGAGACAAGCCCTCAAGTCAGGGGACTTACCTGCCTGTTGAGGCTTCTCATCCCTCTCCGGAGGATACACCGGCCCAGGTCATGTGACGCTCTCGCCAGGCCTGCCAGAGGACGGTGTCCAACGCCGGAAGCCAATCCGCAGGCAGGGCCCCGGCCGGCTGGGGACCGGCGCTTTCCTCGAGCCGTCCGCGCATACCTGCCCCACGGGTCAGCACGGCGGCCATGGCCAGCCGCTCGATGCCTCCATCCGACTGCGGCGCGTCTGGCAGCCGCGTCTGTCCGCACGCTCCGCCCGCTCCCGCCTGCAACCACACGGCCGTCTGTGCGTGTGCTGCATCCAGCAGCGCCTCCACCTCTACGCCCACCCAGCGTAAAGCAGACCGCGGCGACGTGTCGGCCATCCGCGCCAGCGTGGCAAAGGCCAGTAAGATGTGGCGACACGGCCGGTCTGGTGTGGTGCAAGAGCACACCGCACCAGCCAGCATACGTTGCACCGCGGTGGCGTTGGGGAAAAGGGACAGCCCGGCGCTGTCAAGCGCCCGCAGCCAGTCATCCGCCCACGCCTCCGCCAGCAAGGCGGCCGCCCAATCGGGCCGCCACACCAACCAGCGAGCGAGCGCAGGCACATGCGCTTCCCACCAAGCGTGGCAAGGGACCTGCACCTCGTAACTCTGGCGCGGCCGCTCAGCGACACACAAACGGATGACCGCGGACGCCACGGCCAGCACCTCAGCCTGACCGGAGCGCCGTATCCACCCTGCAGCAGCGTGATCGAGAGACGCCCAGGCCGCGGCCCAACCCTCCGGTTTGCTCTCTGTCAACGAACGCACCCCTCATCCCTCCTCTCCAGCCAGCGCGACATCCCAGTCCAAAGCAAACAGCGCCCGCAGGTCGTCGTCGTTCAGGTCTGCCAGCCACTGCTCCGGCGGCCCTACCACCCGCGCGGCCAGCTCGCGTTTGGCCGTTAAGACGTGGTCGATCCGCTCTTCCAACGTCCCAGGACAGATTAGTTTGTGCACTTGCACCGGCCTTACCTGCCCGAGCCTGTGTACCCGGTCGGTCGCCTGGTCTTCCACCGCCGGGTTCCACCAACGGTCGTAGTGAAACACGTGGCTGGCCCGCGTCAAGTTCAGCCCCACTCCGCCTGCGCGCAGCGACAACACCATCACCGGCGACGGATCTGCCCCAGACTGGTAGCGTTCGACCAGTTCCCCGCGCTGGCGGGCGTTCAACCCGCCGTGCAAAAACGCCGGTTCCCAGCCAAACTGCTGCTGCACAGCCGTCACCAAGACCTCGCCCATCGTTCGAAACTGGGTGAAGACGAGCGCGCCTTCGCCTTCCGCCACCACCGCCGCAAGGCAGTCGAGCAACAGTTTCAACTTGCCGGAGCGCTCCGGTCCAGGCTGGCCGCCAACCAGCAAACAGGGGTGGTTGCAGACCTGCTTTAACCGTACCAGCGCAGCCAAGACTTGGCCACGCCGGCTCCGGGTAGACTGGCTGGTGGAACGGTTGAACAGCGCAGCCAGCACGGCTTGGTAAAGCGCCGCCTGTTCTGCCGTCAACGCAGCGTAACGGATGACCTCCCATTTTTCCGGCAGTGCCGAGCGCACCTCTTCCTCCGCTTTGGTACGGCGCAACACCACCGGCCGCAACAGCCTGTGCAGGCGGTGCAGGGTCCGTTCATCCCCTGCCTGCTGCAGGGGTTGGGCAAACGTCCGGCGAAACCAAGCGGCGCCCCCCGCATAACCGGGATTGACCCAGTGCAGGATGGACCACAGTTCCGCCAGGTGGTTTTCCACCGGCGTGCCCGTCAACGCCAGCCGCTGTACTGCGGGCAGCCGGTGCAACGCCCGCCATTGCCGGGTGTACGGGTTTTTGACGTGTTGTGCCTCATCCAGCAGCACCACGTCCCACGCCTGCTCCGCCAGCACCTCTGCGTCACGAGCGGCGGTGGCATACGTGGTCAGCAGCACCTGTGCGTCCTGACGGGCTGCCTGGAGGCGGGTACGTCCGTCCGCCAAGCGTTGCAGCCGGTCCGGGCCGTGGTGGACGTGCACGCGCAACCCCGGGGTGAAGCGCGCCAGCTCCTGCCGCCAGTGCATCAACAGGGAGGTGGGGCAGACAATCAAATGCACCCCGCGGCTGGCACTGTTGGCCTGCAAATGTTGCAGATACGCCAACACTTGCACCGTCTTCCCCAGGCCCATGTCATCCGCCAGCACACCGCCGCAGCCCAGTTGCCGCAACTGCCAAAACCATGCCAGGCCCCGTTCTTGGTAAGCGCGCAGACGCCCCGCAAAGCCTGGCGGCACGGGCAGCCGGGCGGGCTGGGCTGCTGCTTGCAACGCCTGCCACCACGCCTGCAGCGGGGCCGCCGTCGGGGCAAACGACAACCGTACCCCGACCTCGTCAGCTGCTGCGTCTGCTGACAACGTCTGCGCCATCCGAATTAGGCTCCAGAAGTCTATGACGCCCGGTCCTGGTAGTTCCAACCTTTCCTTTCCAGCGCCGACAGCCGCAACGACTTCCTCTGCCCACCGGCCACCCGCCAAGGCGCGCAGACGGGTACAGATGGCTGCCAGGGGTAACTGCCGCCACTGCCCATGCAGGCAGACCAAGCCGCCCGTGGCCGCCACCCGCTGGACAAACTCTTGCCGGGACCAGCGTTGGTCAGCCACGACCACAGACCAGTCGACCGCCCACGGCAGTTGTCTCAGCGCAGCCCCGTCTGCAGGCGGCGAAGCGGTCGCAGCAGCTACTTGCACCTCCACCGCGATGGTATGGGTAGGGACTTCAGCCAGTGCTGGATGGATCAACTGAACGCCTTGCCGGGCCAAGGCTGCCGCGCTGACCACAAGAAAGCGGGTGACCTGAGCAGCGGGCAGGCGCAGGCTGCCGGGAGCTGGCTGGCGCAGCATGGCAGCCAGCTCTGGTACCTCCGCGGCGGCTGCGTAGAGACGCGGCAAGAACCAGGTGTCTGGCCGGACCAACCGCTCCCCGCCAATCCACCAAATCCGTTGTGGCTGCCGCCACCACGCAGCCAAAGGGGCGCGGACCTCCGGCCATACGTTGTGGGCGACATAAACCACCAGCTGCCAATCGCCAAGCGGATGAGCAGGTTCTGGTGGCTGCAGCTGCAGCGCCAGATGATACCGGGTGGCTCCCGCTTCATCCCGTAAATCCGGCAAGGCCCAGCCACTCTCTATGTACAGTTGGTGCAAGGTACGCCAGATCAGCCAGCCATCCCCTGACCAGGGCGATGGTGAACAGGAGCGCAAGTGGTCCCGCCACTCCGCTAACAACTCCTGTTCCCCTCGGTAAGGCAGGCGGGTTCGCAGGGCAGTGACGGCAGCGCCGCTCTCCCCCGCTGGCACCAGCAACGGCCGCTGCCAGTGGTCCGTACAGTACCACAACCACCGCTCTAGCAACGACCTGCCAGACCTGCCCGCGGATGTGGCGCGGCCTGCTGCCGGCCACCAGACGTCCGCCTGCGCTGCGTAACAGGCACGGACGGCGCGCAGCGGCTCTTGCGTCCAGGCGGGCGCCCAGGCTGCTAGAAACAGGCCCGTCGCCCCCGACCAACCGCGGCTGTCGGCCTCTGGTCTGGCCAGTTCTCCGCAACGCGCTAACACCTCAGCCCACGTCCAGGCAACCGGTGCGGCAAATGGCAGCACGTCTTGTACGCCTACCAGGACCTGTGCCAAGCGCAAGGCCCGCACGTACAGCGACAGCGCCGGCGCCATCGGCCAAGGTGCGGCTGCCGGCAACTGGCAGAGCCAAGCCAACCACACTGCACTGTCGGCGCGCAGCTCTCCGCGCGGACCGCACCTCGCTGTCCCCGCCGCCAGCGCAGGTTGGACCAGTGGCCAGTCCCGCCACTGGGCTTCCGCCTCTGCACGCGGCAGGCGCCGGCCATGTTCCCGTTCCAGCCAGAGTTCGCCGCAGCCCGCGTCCGCCCACCCCTGTTCAGGCAGCCAACGCCCCTGCAACCACACCGCCCGCTTAACTTCGCGCTTGGTCAAACACACCCCACCTTGCCAGTCCCTGCCTCGATTTCACGGCTTAATCTTTTCATTATACCGAACTGCCGTGTCGCCCCCAGCCCCGGTCAACCCCAGGGAGGCGCGGCAAGGCCCGTCGCATGGGAAAAACCCGCGCTGCCCGCGCGGGTTTTTCCCATACAACCGTGACCTGTTTGCAGCAGTGCCGGCAACCGGTGGGATTTAACGCTGTCCGTCTTGGCGCAGTCTGACCTCGCTCGTCTGATCCTCCGATGCGGTGGCCTCGGCGAGCACTCCCCGCTCAGCCAAAGTCGTCTCCCGATGAGGCAGCTCTGGCGCCACCCCGCCGTCGTTGCGCATCCGGTCGATGCTATCCAGCACCGACTCTGTAAACTCGTCGTGTTCCGGCAAGTCCGGGTGTTGATCCGCCGGGTGTCCGCTCGCCATGCTCTCCCTCCTCGGCCTCGTGCTGTGCCTTCCTGCCGTATTCAATCAAACTGCAGGTACGCACAGTCTTCACACGGGATGTACGCATACGGCTCCTTGGTCGCGTCGAGAAACTCTTCATCGCTAGCCGCTTGGCTGCTGACGTCGAGCTCCCACGTCTCACCGCAGTACGGACACCGGGCTTGATGCACCAGCGCCATGCTTGCCACCTCCTCCCCCGCCCCGCGCGGCGAACAGGCGTAGTGTGTCCGGTCTGCCAACATTTCTCTCATATTCCTCGCAGTCCGCTTGTATCTTGTCTACAAGCCCCTGCACACGCCAGGGAGGGATGGTGATGTCGTTCTGGGCTTCGCTGGTGGTGGACTTTTTTGTGGCCATGGGTATGGTGCTGGGCGGGTCCTTGTTGGGCGGCCTGGGGGCTGCCCTTCTGCATGCACCGCCCCTGGCCGTGATGGCCAACCTGGCAGAACAACTGAAAATCTGGGCGATGGTTAGCGCCCTGGGAGGAACCATGGACACCTTGAAGGTGATTGAATCGGGGGTTTTGTCTCGGCAACTCGCACCCGTCGGCCGGCAGATGACTCACCTGGCAGCGGCGTTCCTCGGCTGCCAGGTGGGGGCTGCGCTGATCCGCTGGCTTACAGCGGAGGGGCCTAAGCCGTGAGGGGGTCCGCTGAACCTGGCTCCCCCGGACGCCGGTTGTGGGCGGCGGGATGCGCCGGCGCCTTGGCAGGTGCGGTGCTGATGCTGTTGTACCAAGGCCGGGAACTCGACCAGTTGCGCATTCTCTACCGCTCGTGTGCAACAGAAAAAGCAGCGTTGGCCGACCAAGTCCGCCTGCTCTCGGAAAAACTCCAGCAAAGAGACCCGCAACCGGTGGTGGAAAGCCTGCAGGTGGAGGTGCGGGCTCCAGACGCCTTGGCCCAGTTGCAGGTCAGTGAGTTTGTCCAACGCCAACTTGCGTTTCTCATCAACCGGCCGCTGGCCGCCTTGGAACTGACCCCGGACCTGCCCTACCGGCTGCTCGACGGACGGACCGTGGAAGTTGACCAACAGCCGTACACCTTGCGCGTGCGGACGGTGGTGGTGGCTCGCCGCTTGTTTCTCGCGCTGACGGCTGTTCCGGCGTAATCACAGTGCTGCCGCCTCCGCTTGCGTGTTCACGTCCGTTGTCCCGATGACCCCTGCGCATGGCCGTTGATGACCGGCAACACCGCTTCCGGCCAAGACTTAGGCGCCTGGTTGAGGGACTGCGCGCCCGCCTCTCCCACCACCACCAGGTCCTCTATACGCACCCCAAACCGCCCAGGCAGGTACACCCCAGGCTCGATACTAAACACCATTCCCGGCTCTAACCGCTCCTCCATGCCCGGTGCCACGAAAGGCGCTTCATGGATCTCCAAGCCCACACCGTGGCCCGTGCGGTGCGTAAAGTACGGCCCATAGCCAGCCGCGTCAATCACGGCGCGCACCGCCGCGTCCACTGCCGCCAGCGGCACCCCGGGCCGGGCCGCAGCAAGTCCAGCTGCTTGGGCCGCTAGGACACACTGGTACACCCGCACCACCTCCGGGTCAATGGGCGGACCCGCCAGCCAGGTACGTGTGATGTCGCTAACGTAGCGCTGCCAGCGGCCGCCCGTGTCAATCAACACTACACTGCCCGGGGTCAGCAAGGTATCGTCCGGCTCGTGGTGGGGTTCGGCAGCGTTCGGGCCAAACGCTACAATCGCCGGAAACGACTCGCCCGCCGCCCCCACCTCTCGCCACAACTGCGTCAGCCGCTCAGCCAGCTGACGTTCTGTACACCCGAGACGGACCTCCGCCCGCAGCAACGCCAACACGCGGTCCGCCAGGCGCGAGGCGTGGCGCAAACGGGCCAGCTCGTCCGCATCCTTGCAGACGCGCAAGCGAGCCAGCAGCGGATCGGCACAGCGCCACGTCACGCCAGGCGCCTGTGCAGCCAAGGCCAGCAAGTGGCGGGAGGGCCAGCTGCCGTCTACAGCCACCACGCCCGAAGCCGGCAAGTACCGCGACAGGCGGACGGCGGCGTCTTCTCCGTCTGCCCAGACCTCACGCGCCACGTTGGCGGCAGCCGTCTCTTGTTGAAACAGCGCATGTACCACCCACACCGGGTCCCCGGCTGGACGCACCACCACGGCGCTCAGCCGTTCGCCCGGTTCCAACCAGACGCCTGTCAAGTGGTAAACGGCGGCCGGGGAGCTGACGAGCAGCGCGTCCCAGCCCGCCGCCCGCAACGCAGCCTGTACTTGGTGCCAGCGGGCAGATACGCGGTCCGCCTCTGGATTTCCTGGTGGTGGGAGCACGTACACCCCTCCTCTGCTTAGCGCCACATGCCGCGCAAGACAAACGCCACGTTGGCCGGGCGCTCTGCCAAACGGCGCATCAAGTAACCGTACCAATCGCGGCCATAAGGCACGTACACCCGTACTGGGTAGCCTGCGGCCGCTAAGCGTACCTGCAGCTGGCTGCGGATACCGTAGAGCATTTGAAACTCAAAACGGTCGTACGCCACCTGATGATCGGCAATCAACCGCTGCGCCGCCGCAATCATCCGCTCGTCGTGTGTGGCGATGGCCGTAAAGCCGGGCCCTGGCAGCAGCTCTGCCAAGAGGCGAAGGTAGTTGGCATCCACCGCGCGTTTGTCCGGGTACGCGACGGCCGGCGGCTCTTTGTAGGCCCCTTTGACCACCCGCAGGTGCACCGCTTCCCTGCCCAAACGCTGCGCGTCCGCCAGGGAGCGGTACAGATACGCCTGCAGCACCGTCCCGACATTGTCAAACACCTTCCGTACCTCGTCAAACACATCGAGAATCGCCTGGCAGTGGGAAGAGTCTTCCATGTCCAGAGTGACGTGTACCCCGGCTGCGCGCGCTGCCGCCAACACGTCGCGCAAATGGGCTAAACACAACGTACGGTCCAGGTCCAAACCAAGCTGGGTCAGCTTCACCGACAGGTCCGCGGCCAACCCGGCCGCGCGCAGGGCAGCCAGCGCGCGCAAGCACTCAGCCGCGGACGCCGCCGCCTCCTCCGCGGTCTGCGCGTATTCGCCCAAGGGATCCAGGATGACGCGCAAGCCTTGCTGTTGCAAATCCCGCACCACCAGGAGGGCCTCGTCCACTGTGGTGCCCGCAACAAAGCGGCGCGCGCCCCAGCGTAAACCATGACGCTGGGCCCAGCGGCGCGCTGTGCGGCTGCGGCTGAGGCTCAACAACAGGGTGCGCAGCAGTTGTTCCATATCTTCCGCCTCGCCTTCGCTGCTAGCGCAGCGGTTCTCCCTGACATGGATCTACGCACACACCAGCGCGTTTGCCCCTAGCCTAACCTGCACGGCTCGCTTCAACCCTCGCCCCAAACCCAGCACCGTCACCTATACCTTCAAAAGCGAAAATCCGCTCGCACCGGCGTGATACCCTAGGACAAACCCAAGCAAACCGCAAAACGCCAGCCAAAACACACCTGCTAAACACGTGAACAGCCAGCGCACAGCGGCGCGCCGGCGCAACCACGTACACAGCAGGGCCAACAGCAGGAGCAACACTACCATGGCTGCCGTCAGCTTGCATCCCTCCCTTTAGCGCTTGCGCGGTACAGGTAAGATGCGATCCGCTGTAGCGGTGCGCACAGGCTGCCACGTGGCCGGGTCGTGTTCGTCGTACTGCTCCAGATAACGGATGACCTCTGAGGTAATCGCGGTCGGCGTCGATGCCCCGGCGGTCACTGCCACCACGTTGGCCCCCGCCAGCCAAGACCGCTGAATCTCCGTGACGTCTGCCACCCGGTAAGCGCGCGTTCCGGCAATCTCCTCAGCCACCTGTGCTAAGCGATTGGAGTTGTTGCTGCGCGGGTCGCCCACCACAATGCACAAGTCTGCGCCCCTCGCTTGTTCTGCGACAGCCTGTTGGCGCAACTGCGTAGCCATACAGATTTCATTGAATACCTCGGCCTGCGGATACTTGCGGCACACCGCCGCCATCAGCTCAGCTGTATCCCATTGGCTCATGGTGGTCTGGTTGGTCACCGCGATTTTCGGGTTGTCCAACTGGAGTGCGTCGACGTCTGCACTCCGCTCAACCAGGTGGACGCGTCCGGGTGCTACGCCCATCGCCCCTTCTGGTTCTGGATGACCGCGCCGGCCAATGTAGACGATGTCGTACCCTTGCGCGGCTTTCTCCCGAATCAGGTCGTGTGTGCGCGTAACATCCGGACACGTTGCGTCAATCACATGCAGACCGCGTTCTGCCGCCCGCCGCTTGACCTCAGGAGACACCCCGTGGGCGGTGAAGATGACGGTGCCGTGTTGTACCTGTTCGAGCAGGGTGAGCCGGTCGGGTCCGTCCAAGGTGATGACTCCTTCGTGCGCAAACGCCTCGACAACGTGCTGGTTGTGCACGAGCATCCCCAAAATGTAGATAGGCCGCGGTAGTGACGGGTCTTCCGCCGCTCGCTGCGCCAGCACCATGGCGTCTACCACCCCGTGACAATAGCCGCGCGGCGCGATTTTAATCACCTTCACTGCACATCCCTGCCTTTCCTCTCCCCGTCCGAGCTGCTCTGTGGCGGTACCGTTCTGTCCAGGCGGCCAACGCCCGCCCCATATCTGGCCCACCGGCCCCGCACGGGGTGTCCCAGTCTTCCCCGTCCCTACGGCTGCGCCGCTGCCGGTGGCCGCAGCTCGCGCAACAGCCGTTGCTTCAAGTCCCACAGCCGCTGCGACAAATCGACATGGTAGATATGTGGATTCACGTGCCGCAATACCTCCGCCGAGAAACGGGCCAGCCCCGCCTCGACATGCCGCCGGATGGCTGGCAGCTCCGGCAGCTCGTAGACCAACTCGCCCCCAACAAACACCGGTACAAGCAACGCCTCGATGTCGTAGTGTTGGATGACTTTCCGTTTGTACGTGTGCACGGGATCAAACAGCTCCAACGGCTCACGGGGATCAAACTCTTCATCATCCAAGGCAATCAAGTCTGCAGAGGCACGGCCACCGACGTACAGCCGCAACAGCTTTTTCTTGCCAGGATTGGTCACCTTGTTGGCATTCTCGGAGATCTTGATACGCGGTTGCAGTTGCCCGTTTTCCTCCTGCGCCACCAACTTGTACACCGCCCCTAAGGCAGGGCAATCATAGCTGGTGATCAAGTTGGTGCCCACCCCCCAGGCGGTCACGCGCGCCCCTTGGACAATTAAATCCCGAATGGTCCACTCGTTCAGATCTGAGGATGCGATGATCCCGACATCCTGCAGACCGGCCTCGTCCAACATCCGCCGCGCCTGTTTCGAAAGGTAGGCAATGTCCCCGCTGTCGATGCGGATGGCCCGTAAGCGCTGCCCGCGCGCCGCCAGTTCGTGGGCAACGCGGATGGCGTTGGGGACGCCGCTGCGCAGCACATCATAAGTGTCCACCAGCAGCACCGTTTGCTCTGGAAACGCTTCAGCATACGCGCGGAACGCTGCCAGTTCACTGGGGAAACTTTGCACCCAGCTGTGGCCCATGGTTCCTGACACCGGGATGCCGAAACTGCGCCCGGCCAACACGTTGCTCGTCCCCTGGCAACCGCCGATATACGCTGCGCGCGCACCAAACACCGACGCGTCGATGTTCTGCGCTCGCCGCAGTCCCATTTCCACCACTGGACCGGCCTGTCCTGCAGCCGTGGCGGCCGCGTCCACCATGCGTTGAGCCTTGGTGGCAATTAAGCTCTGGTGGTTGATAAACGTCATGAGCGCCGATTCAATGAGCTGCAGTTCTGCAATCGGCCCCTCCAGCCGCAGCAGCGGCTCGTTCGGGAACACCACCGTACCCTCCGGCACGGCGTACAAGTCACCCGTAAAGCGAAATTCGCGCAAGTAGTTGAGAAACGCCTCAGAAAACAGCCCCAAGCTGCGCAAATACGCCAAATCGTCTTCGGTAAAACGCAAGTTGTAAAGAAACCACACCACCTGTTCTAAGCCAGCTGCAATCACATAGCCGTTGCCACAAGGGTTCACGCGGTAATACAAATCAAAGACGACCCGCTGCTGATGTCGCCCCGCCTGAAACTGCCCGTACATCATCGTCAATTCGTATAAGTCCGTGAGCAAGGCCACGGGCCGATCCCGGTAGACCGGCAGGGCAGACACCTGCTCAATCCGCGCGCGCGCACGTTCCCGCTGTGCTCGTACGTCGCTGTTCACCCTGTCTCCTCCTGCTCCCTGATCACCGCGTCCACGGCCGCCGCCAATGCGGCCTGACCACACGCCACAATGTCGCGCACACGCAAGTCGTACGGACGGCCGCCCAGCTCACGCGCGCATCCCCCCGCCTCCTGCACCAGCAATACGCCGGCTGCCATGTCCCACGCATTCAAGTCGTGCTCCCAGTAAGCGTCCAGGCGGCCAGCTGCCACGTACGCCAACTGCAATGCTGCCGCGCCTAAGGCGCGCACGCTTTTCACCTGCCGAAACAAGCGAGTGGTGGCGGCCAACGTCAGCAGGTATTTCGCGCTACGCGTTGGAAACCCGCTGGACACCACAGCTTGGCGCAACTCAGTGGTTGCTGAAGCGGTCAGCCGCCGCCCCGGTAACCCCGGGGCAGTGCCCGCTGCGTGCAGGACGTCTTGGCTCCACGCCAAGGCGGCCGCCGCTTGCACCAGGTATGCCCCCGCCCCTGCCCAAGCCAGGAACACCTCATCCCTGTACGGGTCGTACACCACACCAGCCTGCAGGCGGCCAGAACAGGCGTACGCCACCGATACGACAGACAGCGGTAAGCCCTGGACGAAGTTGGTGGTGCCGTCAAGCGGATCGACAATCCACAGGTGCGGCGCATCCCAGACGGCCGCGGTCGCTGCGCTCGAAGCGGCCGAGCCAGGCGCCGTGGATTCCTCCCCCAAGAGTGTGTCGCCAGGGTAGTGACGGTGGATGTGTTGGCGAATCATGTCTTCGCACACCGGGTCGACATCCGTCACCAAATCACTTGGAGCGGTTTTGGCCCGCACGTCATGGATGGAATCGCGCCGCGAGCGAAAATAGTCACCCGCCGCAATGGCAGCCTGCACAGCCACCGCGAGCGGTGCAATGCCTCGAGTCGATGCTGGCACAGTGTCACGAGCTCCTTTGCCTTAGATGACCGCCTGGGGCGGAAATAAGGGATAGCGTGCGGGGCTAAGGTTGTAGCTCATAACCCACTTCTGCCACCGCTCGTACCAAGTCGTGTATCTGAACGCTGTCGTCGGCCTCTACGCGTGCTTGGCCGTGCACCGCATCCACCTCAGCCTGGCGCACCCCCGGAACATCTAACAACGCCATGACCACAGCGCGCCGGCAGTGCTCACACGACATCCCCTGCACACGGAACACCTGGGTTTGCACAGGCATCCCTCCCTATCAGTGTGCCACACCTGCCCCCACTATAGCGCACCGGACTGTCCAGGGAAACCGCTTGGATAGGTCCGCTCACAATGGGAACACTGGCACATGGGAAATCACTGGGAATTCTCGTCTGGCGGCACCCGCCGTGCCCGTCCTACAAAAGGTTTGCGTCTTTTCTGAGAGGAGGTCACTCCCGTGTCCACGCGAGTCGTGCGCGATTCTCTGGGGGAGCTGGAGATCCCGGCGGAAGCGTATTATGGGGCACAGACAGCGCGCGCCAAAGCCAACTTTCCAATAAGCGGTCTGCGCCTGCCGCGCGCGTTTATCCGAGCGCAAGGTATTATCAAGTGGGCGGCAGCGCGCGCGCACCGCGACTTGGGCGTCCTTAGCGCCAAGACGGCAGAAGCCATCTGTCAAGCGGCCGAGGAAGTCATCCGCGGTGACTTAGATGAGTGGTTTCAAGTGGACGTCTACCAGGCTGGCGCCGGGACTTCACAAAACATGAACGCCAACGAAGTGATTGCAGCCCGCGCCGCAGAACTACTCGGCGGCACACGCGGCGATACCCGTTTGGTCCACCCCAACGACGATGTAAACAAATCACAGTCAACCAACGACACCATTCACGTGGCCATGAACATCGCTGGGATGGAGTTGTTAGCCCATGAATTGGACCCGGCCCTGCATGCGTTGGAACACGCCCTCCACAGCAAAGCCGCAGAGTTCGGCCGCATCGTCAAGGCAGGGCGGACCCACCTGCAGGATGCGGTTCCGTTGTTCTTAGGAGACGAATTTGCCGCTTATGCGGAAAACATCCGCCGCCACCGGCGCTGGCTGGAGCAGGCAGCGTCCAACCTGCTGGCCATTGGCCTTGGAGGGAACGCGGTGGGAACGGGCATCAACACGCCTCCCGGGTTTGCCGAGACGGCCGTGGCGTACGTGGCCCAGTACACCGGGTTGGCGTTCCGCTTGGCAGCCCATCCGTTTACCTTCAACCAAAACCCGGACGAGGTGGTGTTGGTCAGCGGCGTGCTGCGTAACCTTGCGTTGGCGCTCCAGCGGATTGCCAACGACCTGCGCCTGCTGGCCTCAGGACCGCGGACCGGCCTGGCGGAGCTGACCCTCCCTGCCGTGCAGCCGGGGTCATCCATCATGCCGGGCAAAGTCAATCCGGTGATGGCGGAGATGCTGAATATGGTGTGTTACCAAGTGCAGGGCTGTGATGCGGTGGTGGCGCTGGCCGGGGGCGCCGGCCAGCTGGAGCTGAATGTGATGATGCCCGTGATGGCGGCGAACTTCTTGCATGCCATCCACATTTTAACAAATGCTGTGCGCGCCTTTACGGAGCGCTGTGTACGCGGCTTGCAGGCAGACGCCGAACGTTGCCGGGCGTACGCTGAACGCAGCCTGGCATTGGCCACGGCACTCAACACAGCCGTCGGCTACGACCGCGCTGCCGAGGTGGTGAAGCACGCGCTGGCACGCGACCTCAGTTTGCGCGAAGCGGGGCTCGACTTTGGCCTCGACCCGGACGTGCTGGCGCGGGCGTTGGACGTGACGGCGCTGGCGCGCACCGTTCCGCGCACGCACAGCGAAGCAGCCCGCCATGAAGCTCACAACGAGCCGCCTCGCCGCCGTCCCGTTTTGTCCGGGGCTGGCGCCAGCCGGGACGCCGGGGATTAAACCCCGCCCGTCCCCAAGGCCCTAAGCGTACGAAGGCCCGCACCCAGCCACCTGCCCGCCCGCGGTTAGTCCTTAAACTTACGCCAGTCCAGCTTCGACTTGGCCAACAGGTCGGCGAAGGAGTCCTCCTCTTCCGCAGGGTTGAACAACTCCGCGAAACTCTCCTCGTCTTCCGTCTGCTCGATGGACCGGGCGGACTGAGAAGGTCTGCCCGCCGCCCCGTTTGCCGCCTTGCCTGGCCAATCGGCAGGCGGGGCCGGCGAGGCGGTAGCGGACTGCATCTGCGCTTTCAGCGCCGCCAGCTTCTCCGTGACGTCCTTGCCCCAGCGCTCTGCGGCAGGGATGGCCGGTGCATCCGCCACCACCGGTTGGGCCAGACCAGGGCGTGCTGCTGCCTTGGACGGTTGCGGCTGCTTACGTTCCGCCGGGCTGCCTTCACCACGCGCCCAGGCTGGCTTGTCTAATCCCTCTGGCTGGGTGTTCGAGTGCCCGCGCTTCTGCTTTTTGCCCATGCTCACGCCTCCCCTCCGCCGCCGGTTTGCAAGAACGCAGCCAGATACGCCTTCTCCTCCGCCACCAACTCAGGGTGCTCCTGCAGGTAACGGCGCAACACCCGTTCCTCCCACGCGTCCGATCCCGGGGGTTCGTCAATACCGGGAGGGCAGTCTGCCAGCCGGCGGTCATAAAGAATCTCCCAAGCCTCAGCGCCTTCTTCCTGGACACGGCGCGAGACCTGCATAAATACCCCGCCTGCCTCCGCCGCCCCCGGCAAGGCGTAAAGCATCATCTCAAAGTCGTCCCATTGGTGAATCCAATCGAGCGGATCGAACGCGGTCACGGCCATTCCTCCCTGCAGCCTGCTGATCCCAGTGTATCATCCGCCCCCGCACGCTCCCCTGAGTCTACGCCCAGAGTGCAGCCCTTGTGAAGTCGCCGCCCAGTTTTGCTACAATGGTGACCGAATCGGCACCGACCCGCGCGTCCGGTTCTGTGCCGGGTCCTGCAGCGCGGCCAAGGAGGGGTCTACGTGCGCAAGTTCTTCCTCGTCCTGTTTGTCATCTGCTTGGTGATTGTCGCTTTTGAAACGTTTCGTCCGCAGCCACCGTTCCCGAAGGTCAACACCTCGTTTGCCGGAGCGGCAGGGGTTGAAACCTGGACGCACTAAGCAGGCAGTCAGGCGCCGGCCGGGGCGGCGCCTGGCTGGCCACGCCAGACCGGCACCTGCAGGTCCACGACGAAACACCACAAGGTCCGTGCTGGCGGTTTAGCGTTGCCCTGCCAGTGCCGCTTTGAACGCTTGCGTGAGCAGCGGAACCACTTCAAACAGGTCGCCGACAATCCCGTAATCGGCTATCTGGAAGATGGGCGCCTCCGGGTCTTTGTTGATAGCCACAATCACCTTGGAATTGGACATGCCGGCCAGGTGTTGAATCGCTCCCGAGATACCGCAGGCGATGTACAAGTCGGGGGTCACAACCTTGCCCGTTTGCCCAATTTGTAAGGCGTAATCGCAGTAGCCTGCGTCACACGCCCCGCGCGACGCCCCCACCGCTGCCCCGAGCACCTCGGCCAGCTCGTACAACGGTTTGAACCCTTCAGCGCTTTTCACCCCGCGCCCGCCGGAAACGACAATTTTCGCTTCCGCCAGGTCCACACCCCCGCTCGCCTTGGCCACCACCTCTTGCACCACGGTGCGCAGGTCGGCAGGGGTCCACGTTACACGCAGCGGCACCACCGTCCCAGCGCGGGCCTCGGCCGCCGTCGAGACAGGCAGGTTGTTCGGACGGACTGTGACCACCATGGACCCTGTCTGAAACCGTACCTTGGTCCAAGCCTTGCCAGCGTAAATCGGCCGCGTGCATACCAAGTCGTCACCCGCGGCCTCCACAGCGACGACATCCGAAATCTGACCGGCGCCCCAGCGCATGGCCAGACGCGGCGCCACGTCGCGGCCAATGGCCGAATGAGCAAGCAACACCAGGTCAGGCTGGCAGGCCTGCAAGCATGCCCACAGTGCCTTGTGGTAGCCGTCCGGCGTGTACTGCGCCAACTCCGGGGCATCGACCACGTAGACCGTATCCGCGCCAGCCGCACCCAGACTGTCCGCGAGCGGCTGGACTCCATGGCCCAGCAGGGCCACCGCCACCTGTCCTGAACCCGCTACCCTGCGGGCAGCCGCCAACATCTCCCCGGTCACCCTGCGCAGTGTCCCCCGGCGTACGTCAGCCAGGACCAACACGTTTTTCACCATGCACGCCACCCCCTTTCAGCCAACGACTTTTTCTACGTCACACAAGGCGTGCACCAGTTCTTCGACCTGCTGCGCCAGGTCGCCTTGCAAGATGCGGCCTGCCTGTTTGGCCGGCGGCAGGTAGGTGCTTATCACCTCTGTACGCGGCCGGATGTCTTCCGCCTGCAAGCCGAGGCTGGCCAGTGTGTGGTGCTCGATCTCTTTTTTGCTCGCCCGGCGAATGCCAAGCAGGGACGGGTAGCGTGGTTCGTTGAGCCCTTGCTGGGCTGTGACCAACAGCGGCAATTGGCCTCGGACCACTTCCACATCCCCTTCCGCGTCGCGGTGCGCAGTGACTTGTTGCCCTGCCACCTCTAGCTTCAACACCGTGCCGATATGCGGAATGTCCAACTCCTCTGCCAAGCGAATGGCCACTTGCCCGGAGCCGTCGTCCACCGCCTGGCTGCCAGCCAGAATCAAGTCAAACGGCCGTGTCCGGGCCATCGCCGCCAACACCTTGGCCACCGTGTACTCGTCCCCCCACAAGGCGGGGTCGTCTGCCAGCAACGCCTCGTCCGCCCCCATGGCCAACGCCGTGCGCAGAGCTTCTTCACAGCGCGATGGCCCCACGCAGAGCAGCGTCACCTGGCCCCCATGCTGCTCTTTCAGGCGGACAGCCTCCTCGACGGCGTACTCGTCGTACGGGTTGATCACAAATTTCACGCCGTCCTCCTGGATGCGTCCGTCCTTCAGGACAATTCGCTCCTCGGTGTCAAAGGTCTGTTTCAGACAGACCAAGATGTTCACAGCCCTCGCTCCTCTCCCGCTCCCGGCAAGGGCGCCCGCCCCCCTGCGGCGGAGCCGTTCATCCCTCCGCCGGCAGACCGAGCGCCTCGCGGATTTTCGGTTCCACTTTCTGAAACCCTTTGTCCCCTGCCGCCCGGAACTTCAGCAACCCGTCGCTGCCAAACACGAAAAACGCCGGCACGTACTCGTTCTCAAACCGGTCTGCCACCTTGCGCAAGTGGTCCAGCCCCACCGGTTGCGTGATGCCGTAGGTCTCGATGTCTTGGCGGACACGCTCCTCCTGCGTGTCCTCCGCGTAGCGCGGCATGTGCAGCGCCACCACCTGCAAGCCGTGTGGTGCGTACTTGTCCTTGATGGCCACCACGTCTGCCATCGTCTCGTGACAGATGTGGCACGACACCGCCCAAAAATGCACAAGCGTCACCTTGCCAGTCGCCAACTGGGGCGGCCCGTCGCTGTTCCACCAGGCTGTGACACCTTCCAGGCTGGGCAGCGGCGTTCCTAATCGCATGGGCATGATGATTCTTCCCCCTTACCGTTTACCATTCCTTCACGACCTTTTGACCAGAGAGCGGCACGAACAATCTAGCTCTAAATTTAGATTTAATCTAAATCATAATGATGCGTTTGACAAGGGAGATCCGTTCGTCAGCAGAGAATGTGCGAGTTGCCACAAACGCTCGTTGTCCGCGTGCGCTTTCAAGGCAATACGCAGGTAAGACGAATCTAATCCATGGAAATTGTGACAACTGCGGACAAACACCCCATGTGAGGCGAGTCCTGCTTGCAACCGCTCTGCATCGGACGCATCTCGTAAGCGGATCAAGAAAAAGTTGACGCTCGGCGGATACCACTGCACCTTCTTCCAGTTTCCCCACGTTTGCGCTGCCCACGCGTGCTCGGCTTGCAACCAGATGCGGGTCTGTGTTACAAAGGCGTGGTCCTGGTAGGCCGCTGCCGCCGCAACTTGGGCAAGTTGATTGACGCTCCATGGGTCGCGGACCGCTGCCACTGCTGCGGCCGTCTGCGGATGGGTGACCGCAAAACCGAATCGCAAACCCGGCAGGGCGTACATTTTGGTGGCCGAACGCACCACCCAAAGACGCGGGTGTAGCACGGGGGATGCCAACAAACTAAATTCATACTCATCAGGTAAAAAATCAGCAAATGACTCGTCGACCACCACGCCAACCCCGGTAGCTAGCCAACGTTCGAGCACAGGCCACCATGACATCAACGGCCAACAACCCCCTGTCGGGTTATGTGGGTTGTTGAGGATCACCGCGTCACCTGGCCGCACCACGCGGTCCAGCTCGTCCCACGGCAGTTCGGTGCCCCGCTCTGTCCAATGGATGGCCACCCGGGCCACGGGCACACGCAGGCGTTGTGCCGCTAGCGCATATTCAGCAAACGCCGGCTCACACACCCACACCCGGCAGGGCTGCAACTGGCGCACTGCCAGCTCTAATACCTCACTGGCACCGTTGCCACAGACCAGGCTGTCGGGCGGTACTTGATAGCGTTTGGCAAGCACGGCACGGACCTGCGTGTGATGGGCATCAGGGTAGTGCCGAATCTGTGGCAGAGCCTCGACAATAGCTTGCAACACGGACTCTGGCGGCCCTAAAGGGTTGATGTTGGCGCTGAAGTCCAGCACGTCTTGCCATTCCCTGCCGCTCGCCAGCGCGTATTCGTACACACGTCCACCGTGTACAGCCGCTGCGCTGTCTTCCGCTGCCATCACGTCCCCTCCCTTTCCGTTATCGCCACGCTCCGGCCAACCACCCTAGCCATTCCAACCCGGCAATCAGTGCTCCGTACATGTCGCCTGTCAAGCCTCCAAAACGCCGGCAGAGCCAAAACGTCCACGCCCATCCCCCGGCCAGGCTGACCAGCCACACCCGCAGCACGGACAGCCACTGCCCGCCCCAGACCAGCCAAGCCAGGCTTACAGCCAGTGGCCACAGCTCCGCCAAAAGGGCGGCCCCGCGTGGGACGTGTCCGGCAAACTGCGCACCCACGCCATCTGCTTGCGCTGCTGGCAATCTGCACATGGCCCATACGGCCATCAGCCGCGCACAGGCTGGCGGCAGCAGGTACGCCCACAGCTGCTGCGGCGGGAGGTTGGCCAGCGCACTCACCTGTCCGAGCAACAACACACCACCTGCCACCGCGCCGGCGGCACCGATTCGGCTGTCGCGCATCACCGCCAACGCTTCGGCCGGTGGCTTGCGGCAAGCCAATCCGTCAGCCACGTCCATCCAGCCGTCAAGGTGAAGCGCTCCCGTGGCCAGGGTATACAAGGCCAAGGCCACGACGGCACCGGCGAAGGCAGACAGATGGGGGGTTAAGGCTGTTCTCACCCCCCATGCAACCGCCCCTAAAAGTGCCCCCGCGAGCGGAAAAAACGCCATGCTCCAGCGCACGTCCCGCGCCTGTGCAGACACCGCTGGCAGCGGCAACACCGTGGCAAATTGCAAGGCTAAAATCAGCCAGCGCACCAACGCCATACTGCCATCCCCCCGCCCGCCGCCAAAGCGAAACCCAGTGCCCAACCGGCCGTCCACTCCACCAGCCGCACCGTACGCGCGACATCCGACACTGCCAAGGGTCGCCGCGCCTCCCCCATCTCTGCCCGGTGCGACCACACCCCACGGTAGCGGTTCCAACCGCCCAATTGCACGCCCAGGGCGCCGGCAGCAAACGCTTCGGGCAGACCGCTGTTCGGACTGGGATGTTTGCGTGCGTCGCGGCATAGGACACGCCAACCGTTGCGTGCGTCCAAACCTGCACAACGGGCAGCCAGCAGCAACAAAAGCGCCGTCATGCGGGCGGGTAAATAGTTGAGCACGTCGTCGAGGCGCGCCGACGCCCAGCCAAAATCCCTGTAGCGCTCGTTCTTATAACCCACCATCGAGTCCAGGGTGTTGACCGCCCGGTATAACCAGGCTAGCGGCGCTCCCCCAAGACAGGCATAAAACAGCGGCGCGACAATGGCATCGACGATGTTTTCCGCCAACGTTTCGACAGCCGCACGGACCACCTCAGACTCCGCCAAGTGTTCCGTATCCCGCCCCACCACACGGCCCACCTGGGCGCGCGCGGCTGCCAAGCCTTCTTGCTGGAGTGCGGTGGACACCGCCCGCCCAGCGCTCACCAGACCTTTCCAAGCGACGGTCGTCCAGACCATCGCCACTTCCAGGGCCGCTGTCAACCACGGCCAGCGTTTGACCGCTAACAGCCCCGCATACGGCAGGGCCGCCCAGAAGAGGGCCGTCAGTACGGCCAGTAGTCCACCCGCCACCCGTTGCAGCCACGGCGGTTGCCACTGAGGCCGCAGCAACACGCGTTCGCCGGCAGCAATCCAGCGGCCCATCGCCACCACCGGGTGCGGCAGCCAAGCGGGATCGCCCGCGCAGCGGTCCCAAGCAAGCGCTAAGGCAGCCAACCAGGGGGCGTTCACAACGGCACCCGCCACTGCCGCAAATCGACCGCCATCCCGGCGACCACCCAAAGCACCGGTTCCGCTACGGCGGCCACCGCTTGGTTAAGCCAACCGAGGGCATCGCAGAAGCGGCGTGTCCACGCATCCGCAGGGACCACGCCTAACCCCACCTCGCCGCTCACCAGCACTGTCGGCGCTGGTCTAGCGGCAGCCGCAGCGGCCAAAGCGGCGGCGCGCGTTTGTAACTGCATATCATCCAGTCCCTCTTGCGTCATCCAGTTATTGACGAGCATTGTTAGACAGTCCACCAGCACCACGTCTCCCTGGGGATGCTTGCTGAGCCACTCGGCCACCGCCAGCGGCTCCTCGACGGTCGTCCAGTGCGCTGGCCGCGTCGCCCGGTGGCGGTTAATCCGCGCTGCCATTTCAGCGTCCAGTGCCTGTCCGGTGGCCACATACGTCACGCCGCAGCCGTTGTCGGCAGCCCAACGCGCGGCCAACCGTTCAGCGCATTGGGTCTTGCCGCTGCGCGCGCCGCCCAATACCAAGGCACACGCCACCCTGCTCCCTCCCCTCATCCAGATTTCCTTGTCCGCGCGTCCATCCGTCCAAGCGCGCAGGCCGTTGAGCAAACTGCGTTCTGACCCTCCGCAGCCGCCCTCCTTTTCGGTCAACGAAACACCTCTGGACTGTGGCGATATGTGACGTCCGCTCGTCCGGCCCGCACATTGGCTACACGCGCCAAGACAAACAGCAGGTCGGACAACCGGTTGAGAAACGGCAAAACCGGCTCGTGCACGGGCTCTCTCTGCAGCAAAGCCACCGTCCGCCGCTCTGCACGGCGAACTACTGTACACGCGACGTGCAAACAAGCTGCCGCCGGGGTGCCCCCGCGCAAGACAAACTGACGCACGGCCGGCATTTCTGCCGCAAAGTGGTCAATCCAAGGCTCCAACTGGGCAGCCGCATCGGCAGGCGTGCGCCAGGTGTAACCGTCTGCCCGGCCTACCGCCAGGTCAGCGCCCACGTCCCACAAGGTCTGTTGCACCTCAGCTAACACCTGCACCAAGTCGCTGCAGTTGCCTTGCTGCTCTAAGTACGCCACCGCCAATCCGAGGAACGCTCCCGCCTCATCCACCGTACCGTACGCCTCGACGCGCACATCGTCCTTTCCCCGGCGGACTTTGCCAATCAGGCTGGTCTGACCGCGGTCACCGCCACGCGTATAGATCTTCACGCCTCTCCCTCCTCCCTGGCTTGGATGCCCGGCCACGGGACGCCCCAACGGTTTTCAAACACCACCTCTGCCAAGGGCAAACGCGTTCGCCAGCCGGCTCGCTGCAACACAGGTTCATCGGGAAAGTGCGGCGGATAGCCCAGCGTCAACAAGGCCACCGGATCGACCCCGGCGGGAATGCCCAGGATCTGCCGCACCTCGTCCTTCCGATACAAGCTCACCCAGCCCACGGCTACCCCTTCCGCGCGCGCCGCCAGCCAGATGTTTTCAATCGCGCACGCGGTCGACATTAAATCGGTTTCGGGGATGGTGTTGCGCCCCAACACGTGCGGCCCGCCACGGGCGGGGTCGAGCGTCACGCAGACCGTGACGGGTGCCTCCAGCAAACCTTCCAGTTTTAATCGTAAGTAGTGTTCACGGCGTAAGCCGGTATAGTTGCTGGCTGCGGCAATCCGCTCGCGCTCGGCCAGCTGCTGCAGGGCACGCAGCACAGACGGATCGCGGAGGACGAGAAAGTTCCACGGCTGCATGTAACCGACCGACGGCGCGTGGTGCCCGGCCGCCAAAATCCGCGCCAAGACCGCGTCAGGCAACGGATCCGGTAAATAGACGCGAATGTCGCGGCGGGTATGAATCGCCTTGTAGACAGCTGCCCGCTCGGTCTCTGTAAAGTCGCTGGCTACAGGCGGCGGCAAGGATCCGCCCGGCGTTCGGGCTGGCGTTGCTGAAGGTGTGTGCGCAGGCGCTGCTGTGGCGCCATCGCCACTCGGCCGGCGGTGCGGCGGCGTGACGCGCGCCTCTGCAAACGTCGCCGTCTCTGCCAACACGCGGCAAGCCAGGCGCAGCAGCGGCAGCGCCAGCAGTGCACCGGAGGCCTCGCCCAGACGCATGCCAAGGGCTAACAGCGGTTCCAAGCCCAACGCTGATAAGACCACCTGGTGTCCCGGCTCGGCCGACACATGGGCTGCAAACAGACAGGCCGTCACGCCTGGCCGCAGGCGCTCCGCCCAGAGTGCGGCTACGCTGGTGATAAACCCATCCAACAGGACGGGCACCCGTCGTTCGGCCGCCGCCTGCATGGCCCCAGCCAGCGCAGCCAGTTCGAAACCACCGAGCGCTGCCATCACCTCCCACGGATCGTCTGGAACTTTTTGGTGTTGCACCAACGCCTGCTCTACCACGCGGACCTTGTGCGCCAGCCCGGCATCGTCCAAGCCCGTCCCGCGCCCAGTTAAGACCGCCAACGGCTGGCCCAACAGACGAGCAGCCAAAGCGGTGGCGACGGTGGTGTTGCCAATGCCCAGCTCCCCTAGCACCAATCCGTCTGCCCCAGTCGCCAGACAGTCTGACGCCATGGTCCAGCCACAGTGGTACGCCGCTTCCGCTTGCTCCCGCGTCATGGCCGGTTCACGTGCAATATTGCCCGTGCCGCGTCCCACCTTGCACACCCGCGCAGCCGGGTGGCGGACGTCGCGGCGCACCCCCACGTCGACCACGGTCAACGGCACCCCCTGGTTGCGCGCCAGCACACTACAGACGGCGCCACCCAGGCAGACGTTGACCACCATTTCCTCAGTCACTTCTTGCCCGTAGGCCGAAACCCCCTCCGCCGCCACGCCGTGGTCTGCGGCAAACACCAGGGCAACCGGATGCTCCAAGCGCGGGATCACGCGGCCACTGAGCGCTGCCAACCGGACCAGCACAGGTTCTAAAACGCCCAGACTGCCCAGGGGTTTGGTGAGGTCGTCCAGCCGCGCCTGCGCCCGCTCGCCTGCCCGCAGGTCAGGACCTGGCAGGGGTGGCCCTCCGGCCGACTCTGCTCTATCCATCGCTTCACCTCCGCGGCGTCAAGTCCAGCCAACGGTAAATGGAGGCTACATCGACGTGTGCCCGCAAGACTGCCGCCAACCGGTCGTAGGCGGCGGTGCGAACCGCCTGCAGCTGCCACTCTCCCGCTTGCTCCGGTAAGCCGGCGGTGCGCCGCAGGGCATTGAGCCAGCGCACACGCCAGGTGTCGTTGTCAAACAGACCGTGCAGATAGGTACCAAGGATGCGCCCCTCCGCCGCTACCACGCCCTCCGCCTGCCACGGTTCACCTGCACTGCGCACCCGCGCGAACGGCTGATGCGGACCTGTCCACGTCGTCACTCCCATATGAATTTCGTAGCCTTGCAACGGTACGTCCGCATCCTGCCAGAGGTGGCCGTGCACCAAGACGGTGCGCTTTTCAGCCGTGAGCGTCGTCACGGCCGGCAGCAACCCCAACCCCGGCCACTCAGGTACGCTCGCTTCGTGGCCGTCCGGATCGCGGACGAGCTGCCCGAGCATCTGATAGCCACCGCAAATGCCAACCAACCACCCCCCTGCTGCCTGGTGTGCCTGTAGTACCGGCATAAACCCCTGGCGGTGCAACCAACGCAGGTCGTCAATGGTGTTTTTGGTGCCGGGCAGAATGACCGCGTGTGCGCCCGCCAACTCTGCCGGTTGCCGGCAAAAGAATGCCTCCACCCCTGGTTCAAGAAATAGCGGATCAAAATCAGTAAAATTGGCCAGGTGCGGCAGCTGGACAATCGCGATGCGAAGTGCAGCCGGTGCGCCTTGGGTCCGCACATACCGCGGCGAGTCCAGCGCCAGAGAATCTTCTTCTTCTATATGTAAATCCGGCAGGTAGGGGATCACACCGAGCACCGGAACGCCCGCCCGTTGCTCGAGCAGACGCACCCCTTCCGCAAACAGCTCCGGGTCTCCGCGGAAGCGGTTGATCAACACGCCTTTGACGCGCGCCCGCTCCTGCTCGTCAAGCAACGCCAGCGTTCCCACCACCGAGGCAAACACGCCCCCGCGGTCTATGTCAGCCACCAACAAAACGCAGGCGTCAGCCAACGCGGCGATGCGCATGTTGACGATATCACGCGGTTTTAAATTCAGCTCGACCGGGCTGCCCGCCCCCTCGATGACCAACACTTCGTACTGGCTGGCCAACTGTTGATAACTCTCCACCACCGCCTGCCAAAGTGCGGCCTTGTCACCCTGGAAGTACGCCCGTGCAGCTTGTGTCTGCCAGACGCGCCCTTGCACCACCACCTGCGTTCGCGCGTTGCCTGTCGGCTTCAGCAAAACCGGGTTCATGTGTTCACTGGGTGCCACCCCGCAGGCTTCGGCTTGGACGGCCTGAGCCCGGCCAATCTCCCGCCCGGAAGGTGTGGCGGCAGAGTTGAGAGACATGTTTTGCGCCTTAAATGGTGCAACACGCCACCCGTCTTGGTAAAAGACCCGGCAAAACGCCGTACACAGCACACTCTTGCCGACCCCCGAGGACGTCCCCACCAACATCAGGCTTTTGGCCTTACCCATCCTGCCTCACCGCTCTTCCGCGCCTGCCTCAGGCTCTCCGTCCGCCCCACCGGCACCCATGGCCTGAGAGTTGAACCCTGCTGTTTCTTCCGCCAGCCGGTCAGGGCTGGATTGTGCCTGAAGGAAGGCACGCGCCGCTTGGGCAAACGCACTTTCACCGCTGGCCAGCTCCTGTTCCAACAATTCCCGCAAACGGCGGGCAGTGGCCGGGTCCGTGGCGGATGTGGCCAGCGCCACCACCAACGGTCCCACCTGCACACTGGCCGGCACCACCAGGCTGCAGGCCGCCGGATGGTCGGCCGCGTTCAGCCAACAGCGCGCCTGTTCTGCTTCCGCTTGCACAGCGCGGTTGACCGCGGGTTGGTCAGTGGCGGCAAACACCAACCAGGCGTCCGCCACGTCACCCGTCACGTACGGTCGGGCCTGCCAGCTCAGCCTGCCCGCCTCCGCCCACGCCTGAAGTTGCGGTGTCAAGCGCGGACTGATGACGCGCACCCGTGCCCCACAGGCCAGCAGCTTGGCCACCTTGCGCTCCGCAACGCGCCCGCCGCCGACCACCACACACGGCCGATCCCGCACGTCCAGCAACGCCGGATAATAACGCCGGTAACCGTGCTGTCTCTGTTCACCACGGCTGCTCATTCTGCCATGCCCTCCGTCTCAGGCTGGTGCCGCCCGAGCCAGCGCTGCCAAGCGGCCGCCACCAACCACGTAGCCGTCAGGACCGCCACCGCCCCGTATCCGACAACGCCAAGGTCAAGTTGCGCCAACCAGGCCCACGCGCCGCCGTGCGCCCAGGACGCCACCGCCAACTGCAGCCACTCAAGCGTACCGACACCCAGAGCAATGGCCACGGACAGCCCCGTTACCGCGAGATTGTAAGCTAACCGCCGCTGTGGGTCTTGCAATGCCCAGCGGTACGCGCACAGCATCAACACCCCGTCGGTGGTGTCGACGAGGGACATGCCTGCGGCAAACAGGACGGGCAGGACCAACACCCCCCAGGCGGACACACCATGCGCCGCGGCACTGGCGGAAACACCCAACAGGGCAATCTCAGTAGCCGTTTCAAATCCCAGCCCAAACAAAAACCCAACCCCAAACATGTGCCACGGCCGTCTCACCAAGTTAAACACCCGTCGGTACAGCCGCGTGGCCAGCCCCCCTGGCAATCCACCATTCGCGGCAGCCGTTGCCGCCGCACCATGCCGCCGGGCACGCCACAAATCGAGCAGGACGCTGGCGTTGAACGCGGCCATTAAATAAAGGAAGCCGGCCGAGACCACCGTCCCCAGCGCTCCCGCCCCTGACCAAGCAGGCAGCCGGGCGGCCAACGAGCGGGCCACACCCGCCACCACCAGGGTCAACAGCAAGACCACGCTAGCGTGGCCGAGGGCGAAATACAAGCCCGTGGTCAGAGGGCGCTGACCCTCGTGCACCAGTTTGCGTGTGCTGTTGTCGATGGCCGCGATGTGATCCGCGTCGACGGCGTGGCGTAAACCGGCGGTGTACGCCAACACCCCCAGTGTCACCAGCCCGGGTGCCCGCAGTGCAGCCAGCGCCAACGCGCCAAAAGCCCCGATGTGCAGCAACCCTAGTCCGCCGTACAGCCGCCGCAGGGCACGCGCATCCGGTACCTTTTGCCACACCTCTGTCCAACGCCCGCTCATGCTTTGCCCCCTTCCTGGTCACGCCCGGCAGTCAGCGTACGGCCTTGCACCCGCCGTTGCCGGTAGTTTGCACAGGCGTTCACCCAGCGCTGCGCGGCGGCTGGGTTGGATGCGAAATGGATGTGCGTGTAGCCTGCGACTAAGTTGCCGCAGACCACGCCCTCTTGCGCTGCACCGCGGCGGCTGGTTACCCGGTAAGCGGGCGGCAGCTCCGCGCGCCACTCCGCCGTTGAATAGTGGTATTCGTGGCCGCGCACGCGCTCCCCGGCCGCCAGGAGGAAGCTCGGTGTCAACGCCTCCGCTTCCCGGTACCCAAGCGCCGCCCGCCGCTCCTGCATACGTACGCGCAGCGGCAACACTCCTGCGAGCGGGTAGACGTTTCCTTGCCGGTCCACCAACTCCTCGGCCAACAGCATCAAGCCCCCGCACTCTGCGAGTGTCGGCATCCCCGCCTGAACACTGGTGCGGATGCTCGCCAGGGCCGCCCGTTGGGCGCTTAGCTGGGCGGCAAACTGTTCGGGAAAACCGCCGCCCAGGTACAACCCGTCAGCATCGGCCGGCACAGGTTCGCCGTGCAACGGGCGAAACGGACGCAGCTGTGCTCCGCACCATGCCAACAGCTCTAGATTTTCCGGATAATAGAAATGGAACGCCTCATCCTGCGCCACAGCAATCACCGCCCGCGGTGGCTGCGCCTGCCCGGCGAACAACTGCGCATCCGGCTCTGGCAGAGGCGGGGCGCTGCGCGCCAACGCCACCACCCGTGGCACATCGACGGCCGCCGTGACGGCGGCTGCTAAGTCGTCCAGCATCCGGTTGAGCGCCGTGTGCTCCACGGCCGGTACCAAACCGAGGTGACGCTCAGGCAGTGTCAACTCCGGCTGGCGCGGCAGCCCGCCCAGCACAGGGATGCCGCAGGCGTCCTCCACCGCCGCGCGGATAAGCTCCAGGTGCGATGAGCTCCCCACCCGGTTGGCAATCACACCAGCCAAGCGAACAGCGGGATCCAACACCTGAAAGCCTTTCACTACCGCTGCCGCACTGCGTGCCATGCTGCGCGCGTCCAGCACCAAGAGCACCGGTGCTTGCAAAAACAGACTTAGTTCAGCCGTACTGCCCCGGTTGCTGAACGGGTCCTGGCCGTCAAACAGGCCCATGACCCCTTCCACCAGCGCCATGTCGGCATCGGCGGTGGCACGCCAAAACACCTCTTGCACCGCCGCCGCAGGCATCATCCACGTGTCCAGGTTGCGCGCCGTCCGCCCAGTGGCCACGGTGTGAAACGACGGGTCAATGTAGTCCGGTCCTGCCTTAAACGCTTGCACACGTATCCCTTGCCGGGCGAGGGCAGCGAGCAAGCCTAAGGTAAGGGTCGTTTTGCCTGCACCGCTGTGGACCCCAGCCACCACCAGACGCGGTCGATCCGCTGCGCTCATGACAACCTGCCTCCCGCGTGGTCTGGAACCAGGCAGACAGAGAGAGTGACGTTGCCCGACTTGACTTTCTCGACCACCCACGTGCTCGCCCCGGACGATAAACGCGCGGCTGGCTCACACACCCCGTACGCGCCAACGTAGCGATAGACAGTGTCCGATGGGTGCGGCAGGGGCACCTGGTTCAGCTGCTCGGCCGTGAACGTCTGCAGCGGCCACCCGTACGCCTCGCACACAGCGCGCAGCCCGGGTTCATCCGCCTTGCGGTCAATCGTCGCCAAGTTGCGCACACTGCGCAGGGACAGCCCCGCGTCCGCGAGCACGCGCTGAATGGCCTGGTCTATCTCGGCTGCGGCTGTGCCGCGGTTGCAGCCGATGCCCACCACCACCACCTTTGGCCGGTAGAGCACACCGTTGCGCAGCAGCGCCCGTTCCTCTTCGGGCGACAGCAGGCGCGGCGTGATCACCAGCGCGGCGGCAAACGGCTCTTGTAACGCGGCGGCGGTGCTGGAAAACACCCGCAGATGCGGCGGCAAGGGTTTGGTGTAGGGCCACCAATCACGTTCCCCCGCCTCCTGCACGATATGGACACGCTCCTCATTGACCACCGCCGCGCTGACTGGCGTCACCTTGTCCATATTCTCTATCTCCCAGCCCCACTTGCGGCCTAACAGGTCCACTGCAAGCGTTTCACCCACATCTGAGGCGGTCGTGATGACAGGTTCCGCGCCGAGCGCCCCGGCCAACCGCAAGGTCAATTCGTTGGCACCGCCCAGGTGGCCAGACAACACGCTGATCACGTGGCGCGCCCGGTCGTCAATCACGACGACGGCCGGGTCGGTTTTCTTGTCTTGCAGCAGCGGTGCCACCAGACGCACCATCGCCCCGAGCGAAAACACTCCGACCAAGCCGCGGTAGTTGCGAAACAGTTCTGGTACCTGCGCGACAACCGAGCCCTCAAACAGGCGGATCCCCAGCTCAGCCTCGTCACCCTGAGCAAACTTGGCAGGGTAGTAGACGTCCAAGTCTGTCAGTTGCGCAAGCAACCGGCGTGCGATGGCCACACCGTGCTTGGTGATGGCCACCACCGCATAGGGCTGGCGCGGAGCAGGCGCCCCGGCGCTGCCCGCCTGCGGATTGCCGCGCAGGGGGTCTGTGGATTCCCCATTCATCCTTGGCTCCCCCCTCGCCGGTAACGGTGGGTAAAATTCGGGTCATAAAGTTTGGAGCGGTGACCCCCGCGCTCCACCAGATCAGGGTCGAGCGCCCAACCGGCGAGGATCAAAGCGTGGCTCGAGATGTGTGCATCGCCCATGGCACGGACCAGGTGCGCCAGCGTGGTCCGGAGCACTTTCTGGTCAGGCCAGGTGGCCTTTTGCACCACCGCCACCGGCGTCGCCGCATCCCAACCTGCTGCAAGCAGCTCGTCAACCGCCTGTTTCGCCAGCGTTGCACTTAAAAACAGAACGAGCGTACAGTGGTGGGCTGCCAGGTCGCGGAGCCGCTCCCGCTCCGGCAGGGGCGTCCTGCCGGCGACGCGCGTGAGGATCACCGTCTGTGTCAGCTCCGGCACGGTCAATTCCGTCCCTAGGACAGCAGCAGCCGCAAACACCGAGCTCACGCCAGGGACCACTTCGTAATCCACACCCGCCTGCCGCAATTGTGCCAACTGCTCCAAGGTCGCGCCAAAGATGGCCGGGTCCCCCGTATGGACGCGCGCCACCGAGCGGCCCCTGCGCACCTGTGCCACCATCAGTGACACCATCTCCTCAAGCGTCATCCCCGCGCTTTTGTACACCTCAGCACCAGGTTTGGCACAGTCCAACAAGGACGCTTGCACCAAGCTGTCGGTGTAGACAATGACGTCCGCCTGCTCCAGGATGCGCCGGCCTCGCACCGTGATCAAATCCGGGTCACCCGGGCCCGCCCCGACAATATACACCTTGGCCGCCAGGCTCATGTGCGTACCACCAATATCGTCAGGTAGTTCAGGTCTGCACCGCGCAAAGCGCGCACGTCCCGCCACAGCAGCTGTTCGTCTGAGCTGATGCGCGTGCCGACCACGGCTTTGTCCGTCAAGCCCAGCTCCTCCAACAGGTCCAGCAACTCGTCCAATACCTTGGCGACCTTGATAAAAATCACACAGTCGTGGGTGGTCAGCATAGCCCGCATTTTGGTCCGGTCGTGCGTGGCCGGGACAATCGCCACCGTCTCGTCTCCGTCTGCCAGCGGCAACTGAAATGCGGCTGCGGCCGCAAACACGGAGGACACCCCGGCCACCGGCACCACGCGCGCCTCCGGATGTTGTTGCATGAGCAACCGGCTCATATGGATGAAGGTACTGTACAACAGCGGATCGCCCTCGGTGACAAACGCCACATCGCGGCCGGCCTGCAGCGGCGCCCAGACGGCGTCTACCACGGCTTGCCATTGCCGCCGCAACACCTCGGGGTCGCGCGTCATGGGAAAGACCAGGCCGAGCGCTTCTTTTTCTTCTAAATTGACGTAGTGCTCCGCCACGGTCAGGGCATAGCTCTTGCTGCCCATACGCCGCTGCGGGTAGGCCAGGACGGGCGCTGCCTGCAGCAACCGCAGTGCCTTCACCGTGATGTACTCCGGGTCCCCTGGGCCTACGCCAAGACCGTAAAGTGTCCCCAGTCGCTCACTCGTCACGTGCATCCCCCTCCTCAGCCAGGTCCTGGGGCCGCCAGGCTGTCACCAGGTAGACCGGGTTCATGCCTTCAAAACGCGTCAAGTTCAGAATGGGCTTGCTGCGAGCCGTCTGCAGCAGTGTGACAGAGGTGTCAAACCCTAGCCCGCGCAGCGTCTGGTGCGCGCCAGCCAGCGTCTCGATGGTAGCGGCGTTGACCACCATCCGGCCGCCCGGCTGCAGCCGCTTGGCACAGAGGTGCAAAAGCTCCGGCAACTCACCGCCGCTACCGCCGATGAACACCGCGTCCGGGTCAGGAAACTCGTCCAGCCGTGCAGGCGCACGCCCTTGTACCGCAACAAAGTCGGCGCGGAACTTGATTTGGTTTTGCCGCAGATTTTCCAGGTCCTCGGCGTTTTTCTCAATGGCGTAGACGCGCAAGCCCGGGTTCTGCAGGATAGCCTCGATGGCTACTGATCCGGTGCAAGCGCCGATGTCCCACAGCACCCCTTCCGCGGGCAGAGCCAGTTCTGCCAAGCTGAGCACCCGGACCTCTTTTTTGGTGATTAAACCGCGGTCTGGCTTGCGCTGGTAAAACTCACGGTCGTCTATCCCTAGCGGCCAGCGCAGCGGCGCTGGTACACCTGTACGCAAGCGCAACACCACCACGTTCAATGGGGAAAACGTCTGCTGCGGCAAGTCCTCGAGCGCATACCAAGCGCAACGCTCATCGTCGCCGCCCAGGTTTTCAGCGACAAACGCCTCGTACTCGTGAAAGCCAAAGTGCAGCAGGTACGTCGCCACGGCACCAGGGGTGTTCACATCGTCTGTCAACAAGGCCGCCTTGCGCGCCCCGTGCAGTCGTTGCGCCAGGCCGGTGATGGGCCGGCCGTGCAGGCTGATGATGCGTGCCTCCTCCCAGCTTTCGCCGCAGCGAGCAAACGCCAACTGCACTGAACTCAAGGACGGCAAGACCTCGACAGCGTCTGGCCCGAGCTTGCGCGCTAGGTACGAGCCAATCCCGTAAAACAGCGGATCGCCCGACGCCAGCACCACCACACGCCGCCCGCGGTGCCGCAACAGAGCCGACACCACCGCCGACAGCGGTGCTTTGACCAGGACGCGCTCCCCGCTAAACTCCGGGAAAAACGCCAACTGCCGCTCCCCACCGGCCAGGACCTCGGCCTGCGCTACGCGCTCTAGCGCCCTGGCCGACAGCCCGCGTGCGCCGTCGTCGCCTATTCCGACGACGCTTACCCACTTCTCCATGTCGTTCCCTCGCTTTCCGCTGGCACTCCGTCCCGTCCTGACGACGTCCTGGGGCACACCCTACCAGTACGGACATCCGTTCTATCGGCGCAGCCGCACTTGACAGCGGCGGCCAGCCGGGTCAGACCAGGGGCCCTCAGCCGTCCACCACCGCACCGCCTAGCCACTGGCCATCCAGGGTGGTCAGTTGCGTGACAACGCGCAAACCGCCGCCGATGTGCGTCAACACCTGGCGGCAGCAGTGCTCGGCCAGCCGGGAGAAAAACGCTGGGTAACCAGCCGCCAACAACCAGTCCCCCACCTGGGCGGCGGTGTTGGCTGTGCGCACCTGGGCCTGCAGTTCCGGCGGTGCCCCAGCCTCGGCTGCCACCTGGGCGAGAAACGCAAAATCGATGGGTGCGCTCTTGGCGTGGACCATCATCACACCTTGGGCCACCTTGGAAAACTTGCCGAGCATCCCAACAAAGTGCAGCTCGCGCATGCCTACGCGCTTACCGTGCTTCGCGGAAAACCCTACAAAGTCGCCCATTTCGACAAACGCTTCCGGCGGCAGCTCCGGGTACATGCGCATCGCGTACTTTTCGCTGCGCCCGCCCGTGGTCAGAACCACCGTCTGCAGCCCCTGCGCCTGCGCCACCTGCAGAGCATACGCAATGCTCGCTTTGTACGACGAGGTGGAAAACGGCACCACAATGCCGCGCGTACCTAAGATAGAGATACCCCCGACGATGCCGAGGCGGCCGTTCATCGTCTTCTTGGCGATGTCCTCGCCGTCCGGGACGGAGATCACCACGCGCACCCCGCGCTCCACACCGTATTCGCGCAACACACCGCTGACCGTATCCGTCAGCATTTTGCGCGGCACCGGGTTGATGGCGGCCAATCCCACCGGCACAGGCAGACCCGGCTTGGTGACACGACCCACCCCCGTCCCCCCGTCAATCTGTACCCCCGGTTCATCACTCCAGCTGACCGTCGCGACAATCTTTGCGCCGTGGGTTGCGTCCGGGTCATCGCCGCCGTCCTTGATGGTGGCAGCACTCGCGCTGTCGCGTTGATAGTGGACGTCCTGCAGGGCAAACGTCACCCACTGACCTGCCGGAATCCAAATGGTTGCCGTAGGTTGCGGCCGCTGTTGCAACAGTGCCAACAGCGCACCTTTGGCACAGGCGGTGGCGCAAGCCCCCGTGGTGTATCCGTGGCGCAGCGGCCGATTGGGGACTTCGAGCATTTCGCCCACGCCTCATCACCCACCTTGCGCGGCCAAGATGGCCAAGGCGTTGACAATCGCCACCGCCACCGGACTGCCGCCTTTGCGGCCGCGGTTGGCGATAAACGGCACGTCCAGTTGCATCAGCTCGGCCTTCGACTCAGCCGCCGAGACAAAGCCCACAGGCACCCCGACAATCAGACCAGGATGTGCCTCGCCCGCGCGCACCAAGCGGATCAGTTCGAGCAACGCCGTGGGAGCGTTGCCAATGGCAAAAATCCCGCCTGGCGCCTCGCGCACCGCTTTGCGCATTGCGACAATCGCGCGCGTGGTGCCTAACCGCTTGGCCTCCTCTGCCACGTCAGCATCGGAAATAAAAACCCGCACGTCCGACCCGAACGGCTGCAACCGGGCCTTGCTGATGCCTGCCTGCACCATCTGAACGTCGGCCACCACCGGCCGGCCAGCGCGCAGCGCCGCCACACCGGCACGCACCGCCTCGGGGTGAAAGACCAAGCTACGTCCCAGTTCAAAGTCGGCGGAAGCGTGAATCACCCGCTGCACCACCGGAAACTGTTCGGCTGTGAAGTCGTGCTCCCCTAGCTCCTCGGTAATGATTTGAAAGCTGCGCGCTTCAATCTCTTCCGGCCGCGTCGTAACCGGTTGGAACGACTGCATCGCACCCGCCTTCCTTTCCCCTCCATAATTGCTGTACCGCCGCCAACAAGCCCGCGGTGTCGCTCACACAGACACCGGGGGGCCGCGCCGGCCGGCCGATGACCACCACATCCACCCCGAGATCGACCGCAGCGCGCACCTTTTCGTCCACCGCCCCCGGACCGCTGCCACTCTCTTTGGTGATCATCAGGGTGGTCCCGTAGTGCTTGTACAACGCCACGTTCAGGTCGTACGAAAACGGTCCCTGCATGGCGATGATGTTGCGTTGTTCAATGCCCAGCTGCTCGCACAGTTCCAGGTTGTCGCGCCGCGGCAGCAACCGCACCACCAAGCGCGTCCCCGGCAATCCGACCAACCGTCGGGCAAACACAGGCAGCGTTTTGCTGCCGGTGGTCAACATCACACTGCCACGGCGGGTCGCCGCCACCTCCGCCGCTTGTTCGTACGTGTCCACCCAAAGGACTCCTTCCGCTGCCAGCTCGCTGGCGGGCCGTTCGTATCGCAGGTACGGAACACCGCAAGCCTGCGCTGCAGCAGCAGCGTTGCGGTGTGCCTCTTCTGCAAACGGATGGCTGGCGTCCACCACCAAGCGGGCCCCCAGGTTGCGCAGCAGCGCGGTCATGGCCGCTTGGTCCAGGCGGCCGTGCCGCACCTCCAAACCGGCCGTACGCAGCCCTTCTGCCGCGTGTTCCGTGACCACGCTCACCAACAACGGGTAACCGGCGGCCTGCAGCTGGAGTGCCAGCGCGCGGGCATCGCTTGTGCCGGCAAGAAAAAAGATCACGGTGGCTGTCCCCTTTCTCCCTCATGCTGGCGCGGTCAGCCCTGGCCGCGCGACCTGCCTTGGTGCAACGCCCACGGCTCGTGTTCCGGACGCAGCCGCTCACCCGGTCGCAGCCGCTGCTCAGTCTCGCGCAAGTCGTACTTGCGCTGGTAGCCGCGCGGTGTAATCAGCTTCTGGCCGTGCACAAACGTCTGCGAATTGCCGATAATCACCGTGGTCAACATGCCGATTTCGTAATCCAACATGTCCGCCAGCGTGGTCACGTCCACCCTTTGCCGATCCCGGTAGGCACTCTTCACCAAGCCGACGGGAGTGGACGGCGAGCGGTGGCGCAGAAGAATGCGTTGCGTCTCTACAATCTGCTCGGTGCGGCGTCCGCTTTTCGGATTGTACAGAGCAATCACAAAGTCGGCAGCTGCCGCCGCCTCCACCCGCCGGGCAATCACGTCCCACGGCGTCAGGTGGTCGCTCAGGCTGATGGTGCAGGCGTCGTGCATGATGGGCGCGCCGAGCAGCGCCGCGCACGAGTGGATGGCTGAAATGCCAGGCACCACCTCGACCTCCGGATTGTCACCTTCTTGCCAACCTTGTTCCACCAACACCTCGTACACCAACCCGGCCATGCCGTAGACACCAGCGTCGCCACTGGAGATGACAGCCACCGCTTTACCTTGTTGCGCCAGCTCCACCGCCGCCTGCGCCCGGCTGACCTCTTCCGTCATGCCGGTGCGTACCACCTCCTGGTGGGTCAAAAGGTGGCGTACTAAGTCCACGTATGTGTTGTAGCCAATGACCACATCGCTCGCTTGAATCGCCGTCAGTGCGCGCGCGGTGATATGCTCCGCACTGCCTGGCCCAAATCCAACAATCCACAATTTCCCTGTGTGGCTAGACATCGTCTTCCCCCTTTCCCCGTTTTCCAAGCGCCCCTGCTCAACGCCAAGCTATCCATGCCGTGGTGTACTGGCATGTTCTGGTTGGATTCAAAGCGGCATGGACACGGTCCATATACGTTCCGTCGCCCCTGGTTGTTGGGGTACGGCGGCGGTGGCCGGGTCAAACCAGCCCAGTCGATCCGCTAAGCGCGCCACCTCTCCCACGACAATCACGGCTGGCGCCTGCAGTCCGTGGGCTGCGACCGCCTCCGCCACCCTGTCCAGCGGAGCCGAGACCACCTGTTGGTACGGTGTGGTCCCGGCGGCAATCACCGCCACCGGGGTGTCTGGCGCCCGGCCGTGTGCCAACAACCGTTGCGCAATCTCGGGCAACTGTGCCAAGCCCATCAACACCACCAAAGTCTGTTGTGCAGACGCCAGCAGGGCCCAGTCACAGCCGGCCGATGACGCACACTCACGCCCCGTAACCACGTGGAATCCGCTAGCCACTCCGCGGTAGGTAAGCGGGATGCCAGCGTACGCTGGGGCCGCTACGGCTGACGTCACCCCAGGCACCACCTCAAACGGGATACCGTGTGCAGCCAAGACCTCCGCTTCTTCGCCGCCGCGGCCAAAGACAAACGGATCGCCCCCTTTGAGGCGCGCCACTGTCTTCCCGGCACGGGCGTGTTCTAGCAGTAAAGCGTGAATCTCACTCTGCCGAACGGCATGGTTGTCTGGCTCCTTGCCCACGTACACACGCTCCGCATCCGGCCGGGCGAACGCCAGCACCTCGGCCGTCACCAAGCGGTCGTACAACACCACATCCGCCGCCTCCAGACAGGCCTTGCCTTTGAGCGTCAACAGCCCAGGGTCGCCTGGACCAGCGCCAATGAGATACACCCGACCTGGCACACTCTCCCTCCTTACTCCGCCGTGACGGCGGTCTGTTGTACGTGAACGTGCCAAGGCTGCGTGGGGCCGCCTGCGCCTGTCATCTCCGGCGCCAACACCTGGCTGATTTCGTCGAGCACCACCCGCACCAGCAAGTCGTTCACGCCGAACGGCTCAGCCATGCGCATGGGCACATGTGGGTATCTCTGCTGCAATTCCTCTAAAGTACTCTGCATGCGCTTCATCAAGACTCCTGTAAATATATAGTAGGGAAGTACCAACACGCGCTGGGCGCCCAGTGCAATCGCCCGCTCGACGCCTTGCGGCAGGCGCGGAAACGTGATGCCAGAAAAACAGGTTTCTACGGTATGTACCCCGGTGTACTCCCATAACCAGCGGCCTATTTTATAAAGGTCACTGTTCGCTTCTGGGTCACTGCTGCCTCGGCCCATCAGGACCAATCCGGTGCCTTGACGTACCTCGGCTGGCTCCATCCAGTCTGGTGCCTGGTCAAACGCCTGAGGTGAAGTGCATTCAGCTGCAGACACCCCAGGCCAGTCCTGCCTGGGTGTGTCGTCCCACCCTCTTGCTGCTTGGAAGAAGCGATGCAGCAGCAGGGCGCGCAGACCAGGATGGAGACCGATGTTGCGGCCGTAGCTCAATTTCACTTGCAGGTAGCGCGCGCGAGCCTGTTCAATCAACGCTGGGATTTCTGTTTTCACGTGGGACGCGGCTAGTAGAATCACCGGCAATACGAGGATGTGCCGGGCCCCGCGGGCCACACTACGCGCAATTCCGGCGGGAATATCGGGATCGGACCATTCCAGGAAACATGCTTCCACCGGCATGGTTGGAGCAGCTTGTTGCACCGCTTGGGCAAACGCCAAAAACTGTGCGTTTCCTTCCGGGTCACGGCTTCCGTGTCCAACCAACAGACAAACCGTGTGCTCTGCCCGCGGTAGCGGCCGTGGCGTAAAAGTCGACCATGCTGTCAACACGTCTCTGAGAGATTCTTGATCTATCCTGTAGCTGCTCGCGCGCGGTGGCGTCGGGTGGAAGTGGTGTCCTTGTGGAACTTGGCTGTGTTCCTCCTGACGAACAGACGAATGCGCATGGCCATGGTGGTGATGCGAAGGCTCGTGCAGAGCATGGCGGTGATCATGATGGGGCGTGTGTGGCCCTGGGTGAGGTGCTTGCGGATTCGACATGGATATCCCTCCCAGCTGACACAGGCCGGGGAGGGGCAGGGCGGGACCTATGCATAAAGGCACTCTCCCGCGGAAGAGTGCCTGTGGACCATGCGAGCATCGCCCCAAACACCTCCCTATCGACCGTAGGTACAGCGGTGTTCTCAGGAAAGGCAGGTCTCCTGGCTCAGGTT
>JAILZF010000020.1 GCA_023512635.1 Alicyclobacillus sp.
CATTTTTAGCCACAAAGTCCGTTTCACAGTTGACTTCCACCAATACGCCAATCCGACCGCCGCCGTGTATGTAAGCCTCGACGACGCCTTCTGCAGCCACACGGCCCGCTTTTTTAGCTGCCGACGCCAGCCCTTTTTCACGCAACACCTCGACGGCGCGCTCCATATCCCCGTTGGCCTCAGCCAAAGCGCGTTTGCAGTCCATCATTCCGGCACCCGTGCGTTCCCGCAGTTCTTTGACCATTGCCGCCGTGATTTCCATGTAAACGTCCTCCTCAGGCCGTCAAGTCGTTTTTCCGCATCGCACGAGAGAACCTTGGCACAAAAAAGGTGACGAGGCAGAGAAGCTCCCGCCACCCACAGCCTCACGCCAAACCCATCTGTGCGGAGGTACAACGACGGTGCGACAACTGTGTACCCACCGCCACCGCGACATCCTGCTGCGCCCATGCGCGTGGTTCGCGTACCGGCCGCCAGTCTGCCGCCCTTAAGCGGTGGTCGTTGCCTCTTCGCCGCCTTGCCGTCCTTCCAACACCGCGTCCGCCATTTTGCCAGTCAACAGCTTGACCGCGCGAATGGCGTCGTCATTCCCCGGAATCACCACGTCAATCTCATCCGGATCACAGTTGGTGTCGACAATCGCGACAATCGGAATGCCTAACTTACGCGCTTCCGACACCGCAATCCGCTCTTTGCGCGGGTCAATCACAAACAGTGCCCCCGGGAGCTTGGTCATGCCTTTGATGCCGCCGAGGAACTTCTCCAGGCGCTCCATCTCTTTGCGCAGCTGGATGACTTCCTTCTTCGGCAAACGGTCAAACGTTCCATTTTCTTGCATCTGCTCCAGTTGTTGCAAACGGGCAATCCGGCGCTGAATGGTCGGGAAGTTGGTGAGTGTACCGCCCAGCCAACGCTGGTTGACATAGTACATTCCGCAGCGCAAAGCCTCGTCCCGCACCGCTTCTTGGGCCTGTTTTTTCGTCCCGACAAACAACAGCGTCTTGCCTTCAGCCGCCAAATCGCGCACAAAATTGTACGCCTCTTCAACCTTACGCACCGTCTTCTGCAAGTCGATGATGTAAATCCCGTTGCGCTCGGTAAAGATGTAACGCGCCATCTTCGGATTCCAACGGCGCGTCTGGTGGCCGAAGTGAACCCCCGCTTCGAGCAGTTGCTTCATTGAAATGATTGCCATGACCTAACCTCCTGTGGTTATTCCTCCGCTCACCTCTTCTGCCAAGCGACCTGAACTGACAGGACCCTGCCTGGCATCCGCGAGCGTGTGTTCTCCGCAGACCTGCGGGCCATCACACTGCACCCTAATATATCATACGCCTGATGGCGTGACAACTAACGTCTTCCCCAAGCAAACCCCTCGATGACTCCTGGTCCTCATTGCACGGGCTCCCTTACCGAGTCGCGCTCTGTTTGCCCAGCCCCCCCCATGACTTCAAGCACCAGTTGGACCTCACTCAACCCTGCCCCAAACCTGCGGGCGACCTCTTCCAAACTATCCCCTGCCTGCAACGCCTCATACATCCGCAGATAACGCTCACTCTCTGGCAGAATCCCGGTCCATGCCGCCGGCGGTGCCGACCTCATCCCCTGGATTTCTTCGCGCAACGCCGCCATGTCCTTTTCGAGTTCTTGAACACGCGTAAGCAGAGTGGTCCATTGATGGTGCCATTCCCGCTGCAAACACCCTAGGACCTCTGCCACATCGGCCCGCATGCGTTGATGCTCCTGCTGAAATTCACGGTACATGTCCTCAAGCACCGCCAAAGCAGCCTGCGCCTCGGTACCCGACACAGGGCCCGTGGCGTCCGGCACGCCCACACGCTGTCCCAGGGAGGAGCTGACAGCGCTCATCCACCCGCGCCAACCTGCTCGCCCGTGCCCCAACCTCTGCAGCCAGCTGTGCCTTTTCAGCCATCCCCACCAGGCCAGACCCAACACCACCACCCCGCTTGCGTACCATACCGCCATCCCCGGTTTCATCCCTTCCCTTTATATGCAGTACGTTTGTCCACGTGCCGTGCGCACCCATAGCCGCTCTGTTTGGACGTCAAACTCAATCGTCCTGCCCACCTGGCCGCCCACGTCTTGGCTCGCTACCGGGATCCCCACCGCCGCCAGTGCCGCCAAGACTGCCTCCACATTGCGCGGACCCACCCGCATAAAATCTGACATCCCGGTGCTGGCAAACATCTGCGCACCGCCCGCCAGTTTTGCTTGCAGCCGGCCCGTGCATCCGCCCATCTGACAAATCTGTTGGACCAGCCAAGGTACCGCCGTGGCCGCATACTTGGCTGGCGACCCACTGCCCGGGCCAGGGGCAGCCGGCAACATCACGTGCGCCAAGCCGGCAATCCGGGCCCACGCGTCAAAGATCACCACGCCTACACACGAGCCGAGTCCGGCGGTACGTAATCGCCCCCGTTGCACCACGGCCGCCTCCGCAATCCCTACACTCACTACGTCATGGGACATCCGTCTCACCACGGCAACCGAGCGCAAACAAGAGCGCTGGCGTAGACGCTGGATCGGGCAGCAGGAAAAAGTGGCCTTCCAGGTCAGCCCCACGTTGTTGAATAGAGGTGCTGATGACCATCGCGGCATCTGCTCGCTCCCCAATGGCCAACAAGGCCATGCTCAGGAGGGCTGCTGCCATGTCCACAGCCACCGCCGGCACCGAGGGAACCAGGTGCAGCCCGGTCAATTCGGCCAACGCGTTAATGTACGAACAGCCGAGGATATTCCCCGCCTCGGCCAAAGCGGACAGCTCCAATTCGTCAAACTCGCCGTCGTCCACCCTCACCTCCCGGCTAAACAACCGGCCGACCAGACTGCGAGCACTTTGTACGGGCATCAAAAACATCATGTTGCCGCTCAGGTCCCCTGTCATGCGCAGCAACACCCCGGCCGTCAAGACCTCATCACCGCCCACCAGGGTGGGAATATCCCGGAAAGCGCACAAACGAGCCCGGGTGACAGCGATGCGCACCGGTTCGTGCAACAAGTCGGAGAGCGCCGTGGCTGCATGTCCCGCGCCGATGTTGCCGACTTCCTGCAGGACGTCCATGGCCTGTTCACTCCAAGGCGACCACCCGTTCATCCCTGCACACTCTTTTCCACTTCCTGCAGCTGCCGCTCCTCCGCGTCTGACAGAACACGGTCAAGGTTGAGCAGAATCAGCAGACGCTCGGCCAGCCGGGCCACCCCGTGTAAATACACAGCCTCGACGCCCCCCACCATGGCCGGCGGGGGTTCAATCGCACTTTTGGGCACGACGGTGACGTCGTCCACCGCATCCACCACCAGGCCCACCGTATAACGGTCGGAGCGCACCACCACCACCCGTGCGTCCTCTGTGGTCTCAGCCGGCGCAAAGCCAAACCGCTCACGCATGTCGAGCACAGGCAAAACCACTCCGCGCAGATTCACGACCCCTTTGATAAAAGGAAGGGTTTTGGGGACGCGCGTAATCGGCAACATCCGTTCAATGGATTGCACCTGCTCCACCGGAACCCCGTACTGCTCTCCCGCAACGGTAAACACAATGACCTGTTGATCTGACATTCCAACTCCTCCTTGGCTCCAGGCTTTTCCCCGGTGCTCAACGGGTGCCTAATTGGAACGGCCTGCCAGCGATAACCAATGATGAACGTCTGCAATCAGCGCAATCCGCCCGTCCCCAAGCAGCGTCGCCCCTGCAAACCAGCGGACCCCGCGCAGGTATTCTCCCAGCGACTTATGGACAATCTCGCGCTGACCCAGTAACTGGTTGACCGCGAAGGCCATGCGCCGTGCCCCATCCCGGCAAATCACAACGCGCCACGGCGTCTGTTGCAGGCTGCTGTCTGACTCCAGCCAAGCCCCGGTGTCCACCAACGGTACCAAATGACCGCGGTAATCGAGCACCGTCCGGCCATGGACGGTACGTAAGTCGTGCGGCCGGGCAAACACCACTTCTTCGATGGAACCAATCGGGAGTGCCAGCAGGTACCCGCCTGCCTCGACCAACAACGCTTGTAAAATCGACAGGGTGAGCGGCAGTTGAATACGAAACGTGGTGCCTTGCCCGGCTGCCGAGGCAATGTGAATGCGCCCACCGAGCGATTCTACTTTTTGCCGAACCGCATCCAATCCCACGCCGCGGCCCGAAATGTCGGACACCTGGTCTGCCGTACTAAATCCAGAGCGGAACAAAAACTCGTAGACCTCTTCGTCCGCCAGCTCAGCCGCAGCGGCTGCCGTTGTCAATCCGCGCTCCACCGCCCGCTGCCGTACCTTCTCTACATGAATGCCCTGGCCGTCATCCGCCACTTCTATGTAGACATACTGGCCGGAGGTGTACGCGCGCAATGCAATCACGCCGGTCTCTGGCTTGCCTGCTGCACGCCGCTGGTCTGCGCTTTCCAAACCGTGATCGGCCGAATTGCGAATCAAGTGGACCAGCGCCTCGCCCATTTCATCAATGATGGTCCGGTCAAACTCTGTCTCCAATCCACTCATGTCGAGCCGGATATCCTTGCCCAACGTTTTCGACAGATCCCGCACCAACCGGGGAAACCGCTGAAACAGCATTTCAATCGGCACCATGCGCAGCGACATGACAGCCGCCTGCAGGTCTCCGGTCACACGGCCCAACCGGTCACTTACCTCTTGCAAAACCGGTGCTTGCGCTTGCTGAGCGTAGACCTGTAGTCGCGTCTTCTCGATCACCAACTCACTCAGCAGATTCATCAGGGTATCCAGCCGCTCGACCGGAACGCGCAGGGTACGGTCGCCACTGCGTGGCCCCCCTTCGCCGGCAGCCCGGACTGCCGCTGCAGGACGCCCCCCTGCGGGCGCAGCGGCAGAGGCGGACGGAACCGCTTGACCGGTGGCGGAGGTCGCCGTGGCCGCAGGCAGGCCAGCCGCCGGTGCAGTGGCCCCGTTGTCCGCACGCTCGGCCTCTGTCCACGGCAGCCACTGCGCCCGTTCAACCTCAGATACGTTCAATGCGGCGGCCACCGCCGCTTCCGGAGTCGTACTCAAGACCAGTAAAAACGCGAGCGATCCGCTGATCTCGCCGGCCTGCATCTGCTCAGCGGACGGGACGCTGGCCAGACACACGCCTACGTCCTCCAGCGCCCTCGCCAGCAACACTGCCCGCGCCCCTTTTAGCTGACAGTCGGAAGAAAGGGTTACCGTTAACCAACCGGCCGGCATCCCTGCTGCCAAGGCTTGTTCCACAGCACTGCGTGCGTCTGCCCCCGCTGCATTGAGCGTCGTCCCTGCCACGGTCGCCGCCCCGCTGGCCCCAGCCACAGCGGCAGCCGCTACCTGGGCCGCTCCCGAAATACGGGTACACAACCCGTTCAGTTGGGCCACCACCGCAGTCGCTTCTGCCACGTCGTCACTGCCCTGGGCCCGAATCTGAGCAAGCATCGCAGCGAGACAATCTAATCCGGCAAACAGCCCGTCCAGGCAGGCGCTGTCCGCCCGGTCCGGGGCATCCCGGAGTGCACCTAGAAGGTCTTCCAGCCGGTGAGTCACGGTGGCCATCGACTGGAAGCCCATCGACGCAGACATCCCCTTCAAGGTGTGAGCTGCCCGAAACATGACCGCATACGTCTGGTCCCCGCCTTCCCCCCTTTCCAACTGCAGACACAAGTCGTTCAGCAGCTGCAGGTTGTCTTCCGACTCGTCCAGAAACGCCTGCAAGTACTGTGCGTTTTCCACACTACTCCCCCTCCGTCATCGCAGCCGGGCCCGCCCCCCCTCAAGCCGTATGGCCGCTGCTATCTGCCGCCTCTTCACGGGGCGCCGGCCGGACACGGCGCAGCAAGCGCTCGAAAAACCCACCCAGTCCCCGGCTCGGTTGCACCGTTTCCACGCGCAAGTAGTTGTGCACCAACTGGTCAAAACACCTTGCTGCTGGGCTGTGCGGATACGCCTGCAACAGTGCCCTTTGCTCCATCACAGCGCGCGCGACGGTGTGGTCTTCCAACACAAATCCGAGCACGTCGACTTTGGCGTCAAGGAAGCGATCCGCGACCAATCGCAGCTTTTCCGCAGTCTCTCGCCCTTCTGCCAGATTGCGCACGCGGTTGATGACCAGGCGCGTCTCCGGCAGGCAACCGCGCACCACCAGCATCTTAAGCAGGGCGTACGCGTCCGCAATGGCCGTCGGCTCCGGCGTGGTGACCACCACCAGGTCGTCGACCGCCGCCAACATCCGGCCAAAGTTTGCCCCCATCCCCGCACCGCAGTCTAAAAGCACCACGTCAAAACGCTCGTGCAGCTGGCTTACCTGCTCCAGCAACCGGTCCATCTGCCAGGGGGTGAGGTCGTGCAGGTCCAACAACCCGCTGCCCGCTGACAAAAACGGCAGACCGTGCTCGCTAAACTCAAGCGCATCCCAGATCTCTGTGCCTTCAATGACATCGACAATCGTGCGGCGCGGCCGCACCCCTAGCAACACTTCCACATCGGCAAACCCCAGGTCCGCATCAATCACCACAGGTTGAAAGCCGCGCCGCTGCAATCCCAGGGCAAAGTTCACACAGAAGTTGGTTTTACCTACCCCGCCTTTGCCGCTGGCTGTGGCCAGCACGCGCGGTTGACCTGGTACCAGCTCCGGACGGCCGGTCTGCATTTGTACGCGCAGCTTGTCTGCTTGATCGCCCATTACGCGGCCCCCCCGATAACCAGGCGCAGCAGCTTTTCCAAATCTGCCACCTCCAAGTCATCCGGCACGTTCTGTCCTGCCGTGACATAGGAAAGTGGCAGCCCGTACTTGAACAACAGGTTGAGAATCGCTCCATAGCTCGAGGTCTCATCTAATTTGGTAAACAAAAACTTATGCACCGGCAGGTGGAGAAAAGCAGCCGTCACCGCATCGAGATCGTCCGGTTTGGTGGTCATCGACAGAACCAGGTAGGTCTCGTCCACCGGCATCGCAGATAACAGGTCTTTCATTTCCCGCACGTGCACATCCATACGAAAGTTACGGCCGGCGGTATCCACCAAGATCAAGTCGCGGTCAGACAGCGCCGCCAAGGCACCCGGCAAGTCACCTGGTTCATACACCACTTGCAGCGGCACGCCCAAAATGTTGGCGTAGGTACGCAGTTGATCGACAGCGGCAATTCGGTACGTATCCGTCGTCACCAGGCCCACTTTACGCTGGCCGGCGAGGACGTGCAACGCCGCCAACTTCGCGACGGTGGTCGTCTTGCCGACCCCAGTCGGGCCGACCAAGGCCGCGATACGCGTAGCTGGGGCCAGGGGCTGAGCCTGACGCAGGTGCGCCAACCGGTCGAGGATGCGCTGCTGCAACCAGGTTTGCCACTCCTCAGCACGCGGCGCCCCCGCTCCGTCTCCTGCGGGTAATCCCAAGCCCTCACCCGCTGGACCGTTGGCCCACAACAGCGGCCAGATCTGTTCTGTGTGCACGCCCTGACCCGCCAACTGCTGCACCAGCTGGCGCAATGGCGCTGCCGACCCGGCAAACGTCGCCTGCAACAGGCGTTTCACATCTGCCAGCTCCCGCCATACGTCCGCCAAAACCGCCTGACTGCCAATCCCCAGCCGTTCCGCAGCACCCCGCTCGTCCGGCGCGTGCATACCCGCCGCTGCACGAGGGCTTTGCTGAACCCCAGCGGCGGTGCTCAGCAAGGCTTGCAGGCGATCCCGTTCAGACTCCCAACGCGTCCCCGGCGGTTTGGCCGCCCAGCTGTGATTTGACCCAGACAGCACCTCAGCCAGCGCCGCCTCCTCGCCTAAGTCAGGAGAAGCTCGCAAGGGAGCTGGCGGGCGGCGGCCCTTTCCACCTTCCGCAGCTCCCGCCCCAGGGGGAGCGGCCGAGGCCCCGCTGCGGCTGGAGACGGTCAAGGGAATGTCGTCGCCCGTGGCCGCCAAGACTTCCAACTGCTGTTCTTTGCGCAAGCCCAGCCAGCGCTTCGAGGTGACCCGCTTGGTGTTGAGGATAACGGCATCCTTTCCTAGTTCACGGCGTATTTGGACCACGGCTTCGGCCATGTCTTTCACGACGTAACGCCGGATAATCATTAGAGGTTCACCACCCCGCCGCTCTCGATTTCCACAGCTGGGTCGAGCTCGTTGTAAGAGAGGACCACCAAATCAGGCAAGGTGCGCATCAGCCAGCGTCGCACGGGCAAGCGCAACGCTGGCAGTGTCAACAACAACGGCACTTTCCCGGCGGCAGACAGCTTATTGGCTTCTTCGCGCAGACGCCGGAACACCTGTTGTGACCACCCTGGGTCGAGCGCCAAGTACGCCCCGCCTTCGTGGGACACCAAGGCGTTTTGCAATCGCTCCTCGACCGCCGGCGCCAGGGTGATCACGGTGAGCGGCTGGCCGGGCACGCGGAACTGGTGGCAGATTTGGCGAGCCAGGGCCTGCCGCACCATTTCTGTCAAAATGTCCGGGTCTTTGCTGTGCTTCCCGGCGTCAGCCAGGGTCTCAAAGATGGTCACCAAGTCGCGGATGGATACCCGCTCTTGCAACAGGTTCGCTAGCACGCGCTGCACCTGGCCAAGCGCCAAGGTACCCGGGACCAGGTCTTCCACCACGGCGGGCGCCGTCTCTTTGACGTGATCGAGCAGCGCCTTCACCTCCTGGCGGCCTAACAACTCGTGCGCGTGCCGGCGCAACACCTCGGTCAAGTGAGTCGCAATCACCGATGAGACGTCCACCACCGTATAGCCGGCCGCTTCTGCACGCGATCGCATATCTGTCCCGATCCACAGCGCCGGCATGCCAAACGCCGGTTCACACGTGGGAATGCCGCGCACCGCCGGGTCATCATGACCCGGACTAAGCGCCAGCCAATGCCCGGGCATCACCTCGCCGCGCGCCACCTCCACACCGCGCACTTTGATTGCGTACTCGGTGGGTTGGCGCTGCAGGTTGTCACGCAAGCGCACCACCGGCAGGACCAGACCTAGCTCCAACGCCAACTGCCGGCGAATCAAGACAATCCGGTCGGGCAGGTCACCGCCTTGCTTGCTGTCGACCAACGGGATCAATCCGTAACCGAACTCAAACTCAACCGGATCGACCGTGAGCAACGACAACACGCTCTCCGGTTTTTTGCTGTCTTCGCTCTGTGCGCGCACCTGTTGCTCTTGCTGTTTGCGCTGCACGCCGACGGCTGACCGGCGCACTCGCCAGCCCAAGACAGCCGCCGCAACAGCAACAGGAGCGGTGCGCAACACGCCAATCGGCGTAAACAGTCCCAGCAGGCCGATGGCTGCTGCCACCGCAAACAAGGCACGGGGGAAAGACAAGACTTGGCCCACCACGTCAGCGCCCAGATTCGCGTCTGAGGCGGCTCGTGTGACCACCAAACCGGTGGCGGTCGACAACAGCAACGCCGGAATTTGGCTGACCAAACCGTCGCCTACCGACAACAGGGTGTAGGTGTGGGCAGCCGTGCCTGCATCCATGCCGTGCATGGCCATGCCGATGACAAACCCGCCCACAGTATTGATGGCGACAATCAACAGGGAGGCGATGGCGTCGCCTTTGACAAACTTCGAGGCACCGTCCATCGCGCCGTAAAAGTCGGCCTCCCGTTCAATCGCCTGCCGGCGCTGCTTGGCCTCCTGTTCAGTAATCAACCCGGCATTTAAGTCAGCGTCAATGGCAATTTGTTTGCCCGGCATGGCGTCTAGCGTGAACCGCGCCGCCACCTCGGCGACACGTTCTGCGCCACGCGTAATGACGATAAATTGAATTACCGCCAAGATCAGATAGACGACAAACCCTACCACCAGGTTATCGCCGACTACAAAGTTGCCAAACGTTTGAATCACTTCACCCGCATCGGCCTGCGTCAGAATCAGTCGGGTAGAGGACACGTTGAGCGCCAGCCGGTACAGCGTGGTCATCAGCAGCAACGACGGAAACACAGAGAACTCCAAAGGCTCTTTGGTGCTCATGGCCACCATCAGCACCGTCATCGAGACAAACAGATTGATGACTAACAGGACATCAAGCAAGGTCTTGTTAAGCGGGATCACCATCATCACAACGATGCCTATGACGGCCGCCATCACCGCCAAGTCGCCGCGCCGCATACCCTCACCTCCTCCCGGCTGGCCGGCCTTGCAACCGGTACACGTACGCCAATACCTCCGCCACCGCCTGATACAGATCTGGCGGCACGTAGGCCAGCAACTCCACCTGTCTGTACAGCGCCTGGGCCAACGGCTTGTTTTCCACCGTGGGCACCCCGTGCGCTTGCGCCAACTGGCGGATCCGCCAGGCCATCTGGTCTTGCCCCTTTGCCACCACCTGCGGTGCCGACATGACGGGTGCGTCGTAACGCAGCGCCACCGCGTAGTGAGTCGGGTTGGTCACCACCACGTCCGCTTGCGGGACGTTCTGCATCATCCGCCGCAACGCCAAGGCACGGCCGCGCTGGCGAATGCGCGCTTTCAGCTGCGGATCGCCCTCTTGTTCACGCAGTTCATCGCGCAACTCGCGCCGGGTCATGCGCAGGCTGCGCTCGTACGCAAACCGCTGGTAGGCGTAATCGCCGGCGGCAATCAACACCAGCAGAGCCGCCCCCATCAACGCCAGGTGATACAGACGCCCGCCCAAGTCAACCGCCATGACGGCCGGGTCCATGCCGCTGAGCAGCTCCAGTTGTGCAACTTGGCCGCGCGTGGTGGCGTACGCGAGCCACGCCAGTACCGCCAGCCGCAGACAGGCCTTGGCCGTCTCGATCAAGCTACGGCCGCTGAACAAGCGCTTCCAGCCGGCCAACGGGTTGATCCGCTGCAGGTCCGGCAAGGCCAACCGCGGTACGAAGACCCCTCCCGCCTGCACCATGGCAGCCAGCCCCCCGACCACGGCGGCTGCGGCCAGTATGGGGCTGACAGCTTGCGCAATCTGGACCATCCCGTGGCGCAACAAGGCAGTCACCGCCGGGACGGTCCAATCGGCCGGGCCTTGGCCGCTCAGGCTATTGCGCAACCAGTCCAGGCTGTTTGCCCACACGGTTCCCCCCCATGCGTGCAGCGCGGCCACCGCCGCGAGCAAGGCGAGCGCCGACGTCAGGTCGGTGCTACGCGGCACTCGGCCTTCCTGACGCGCCTTGCGGCGACGATGTGGCGTCGCCCGCTCTGTCTTTTCATCCGCAAAGCGCTGGAGTACAAACGGCAGCACGGCTATCCCCCTAACCAGCGCAACACCGCGTCGAGCGCTTGAAACATCCCTTGAAACACGCGGCCGAGTGCAAACACAACCGCCGGTACGGCCGCCGCAAACACACTGAGTCCTACGAATAACTTAGCAGGCAAGCCGGTTACAAACGCGTTCATGTGAGGGACCGCGCGAGCCAGCAAGGCGAGGGTGACGTCGGTCAAAAGCAGCGCCGCCAGCAGAGGGGCGGTGATTTGCACAGCAGCCAGCATGGCCAGTCCCGCCAAGTGCGCCAACCAGCCCGGCGCGCCCGGGGGCATGTGCCACGCCCCCAGGCCGACGAACGCATACGACCGCTGCACCGCCAACACCCAACCGTCCAACCCGCCCATGGTCAGAAAGTACAGCGAAAACAAGACCGTCATGAGCGTTCCGCTGACCCCCAACGGGCTGGCCCACAGCGCCTCGTACACCGCGCCGACCGCTAAACCCATCTGCAAATCAAACACTTGGCCGGCCATAGCCGCTGCGGCGTACCAAGCGCTGGCTGTCCAGCCGAGCAACAGTCCCACGGCCGTCTCGCGCAAAGCCAGGCCAATAAAAGCATCTGGCTGCAGCAGCGGATTCGGTACCTGGACCGCGGGCAAGGCGGGGGTGATCCACAGCGCCAGCGCACAGGCGAGGGCTGCGCGCGTCCATACCGGCCAAACGCGCAGCGACCATAGCGGCGACGCGCCGAGCGCAGCAGCCACACGCAACAACACCAGCATAAACAGGCCCGCATGGTTGGCTGCGTAGGTCCAAATACTCATGACCCAAACGCGTTCAGGTTCGTGAGAATTTGCCGTGTAAAGTCAAGCAGCGTGGTTAACATCCACGGACCAAACAGCAACAAGGCGGCCACCACAGCCAAAATCTTGGGGATGAACGCCAACGTCTGCTCTTGGATTTGCGTGGTCGCTTGCAACAAACTGACGGCCAAACCAGCCGCCAAGCCCAACCCCAGCACCGGAGCGGTCAGCTTGACCACCAGCCACATGACTTGAGCCGCCAGACCCATGACGGCATTCGCGTCCACAGCCCGTCCCCCTTGATTCACCCGGTTACGCGTAACCAGACAACAGCGATTTCACCACCAGGTACCATCCATCTACCAATACAAAGAGCAACAATTTGAAGGGCAAAGAGATCATCACCGGCGGCAGCATCATCATGCCCATAGACATCAGGGTTGTGGCTACCACCAGGTCAATGACTAAAAAAGGAAGATAAATCATAAAGCCAATCTGGAACGCCGTTTTTAATTCACTGATGGTGTACGCCGGTACCAACGCTGTGAGTGGAATCTCAGCGGGCTGAGCCGGCTCCGGCAGGTGCCGGTAAGACAAGAACAAATCTAGGTCTTGCCGGCGCGTGTGTTTGGCCATGAACTCCTTAAACGGCAACTCGGCCCGCTGCACGGCCACAGCTTGGCTGATTTGGCCGCGCAAATAGGGCTGCAGAGCTTGCTGATTGGCTGCGGCCAACGTTGGTTGCATGACAAACAGCGTGATAAACAGGGCAAGCCCCACCAACACCTGGTTCGGCGGCGACTGTTGCAGTGACAGGGCGTTGCGCACAAACGACAGAACCACCACCACGCGCGTAAAACAGGTCATCAACACCAACAACCCAGGGGCCACAGACAACACGGTCAACAGCAAGATGAGCTTGAGAGCTGACGAAACCTGTTGCGGCCCCGTGCTGCCGTCCGACAGCCAAGGCAGGACCGACGCCAGGGAGTTCCCTGGCTCAGCCGCCCAGGCGTGCGCACATCCACCCGCCACCACTGTTCCGACAACCAATCCCAGCGTGCACAACCCAGCCTTGTACACGACACGGCGAGGAGTTCGCCAAGGCCTCCTGCCCTTCCGCTTCTCCATCCCTGACCACCGCGGCCGTTGCGCCCGCTTCACGACGCCGGCCACTCCTCGCGCGGGCCCTTCGCAGCAGGAGGGTCGGCAGCCGTTGGCACCTCTCCAACCGCACCGCCCTCTGCCGTGTCCGGCGCGCTGCCCCCAACACCCGCGGGCGGCCGTCGGGACTGCGTGCGCAACGCCTGCAAACGGCCCGCCAAGACCGCCGCAAAGCTGCTGGCCGCAACCGGCGGTACCGACAGGGAAGAATGGTGACGAGGGCCCGTGTCCTCCCGGGTCGCTGCAACACGTCGGGGCAGCGCCTCCGTCCCTCCTGCTGCCACACCTGGTAGTTCCGCCAACAGGGTGACCTGGTCGCCCACCCCGATTAAATAGTGCCGACCGTAGACCTCAATCACCTGCACCGAACGGTTGGGGGCCAATTGACGCGCCCCCAACACCCGCACCATGCCGCCCTCCGGCGCCTGCATACGGCGTCCCAGCCACTTCATAGTAACCACGGCCAGCACCACCACCAGGGCCAGAGAGAACATGAGTTTAAAGGCAGCTGCCACCGGATTGCCAAGCGGCGCCTGGGCATCCGCGGCAAAGGCCACCGCCTGCACCGCCCAGCCACAACTGATCAGCCAGCCACTCGCGGCACACAGCCCTGCCTGTTGCAAGCGCGCGGGGGTGGTTCTGCGCCCGCTGTCATCCTGCATGTGCCATCCCTCCTCGTCCCCCTGAACCGTCCTGGGCAGGGGCCGTGTGTCGACGGACAGAAGGGCTGCCCATTCGAGCGTTATGCCTGCCGTCAAGGTTACGCCAACGCCTTGCGTACAGCCTCCAAGACACGGTCGGCTTGAAACGGCTTGACCACAAAGTCCCGCGCTCCCGCTTGAATCGCGTCAATCACCATCGCCTGTTGGCCCATCGCAGAACACATGATGACACGCGCTCCAGGGTCAATCGCGCGAATCCGTTTCAGCGCTTCAATGCCGTCGACCTCAGGCATGGTGATGTCCAGCGTGACCAGGTCGGGGCGCAACTCTTGGTACTTCTCCACCGCTTGCGCTCCGTCCGCCGCCTCCCCTACCACCTCATACCCGTTTTTGGTCAAAATGTCCTTGATCATCATGCGCATGAACGCTGCATCGTCGACCACAAGGATGCGATTCGCCACGGAAGGTCCCCTTTCTGACAAAAGATGATGGAGCGCAGCCGCTGCGGCTTACTGCAAGTTGCGCACACGCTCGGCCGGACTCAAGATGTCCGTTACACGCACGCCGAAATTCTCGTCAATCACCACAACTTCGCCAATCGCGATACGTTTGTTATTGACGAGGATGTCCACCGGTTCGCCCGCTAGCTTTTCAAGTTCAATCACAGCCCCCGGTGTTAAATCGAGAATCTCGCGGATAGACATCCGCGTCTTGCCCAACTCTACCGTGACCTCGAGCGACACGTCGAGCAACAATGACAGATTGCGCGGGGCAACCGTTCCCGCGTGCGTCTCGGCCATCTCGGCAAAGTCGACAAACTCGGGGCGGTGCACCGGGACCGGAACAGGGCCCGTGCGCCCGGGCCCGACCTCTGCAGAGGATGGTAGGGTGGATCCCGAAGCCGGCACAGTCGCTGGTTCCTTGGGCGACGGTTGGCCTGCGCCTGGCCGCCTTTCCCCGGCTGGCGCCTCCGCGGCCGCAGGTTGAGCGCTGACCGGGCCAGCACCGTCCACCGCTGGCGACAGCGCCCTTGCAGATGGGGCAGGGGCGGCGGCAGGGGGCGGGGCGGCTGCGGTCTCTGCGGCTGGTTCCCCGCGCAATAAGCTGAGCAACTCACGGGCAAACGTAATCGGCACCAACTGCATGATATTAGAGTCAATCAGATCGCCAACGCGCAGCCGGAACGCGGTCTTCACCAACCAGACCTGTTCTGCTAGGTCGATTTCCCCACCCGCCGACAGGTCCACCACTTGCGTTTTCGGCGGAGAAATGTTGACCGGCCGGTTGAGCATCGTCGACAGTGCCGTGGCGGCTCCGCCCATCATTTGGTTCATGGCTTCGGCCACTGCACTCAAGTGCAGCTCGTTCAGCTCCATGCTGACGTTGCGGCCATCCCCGCCCAGCATCAAGTCGGCAATCGTCTTGGCGTCTTGAATCTCCACAGCAAGGGCGTTGGCTCCGTACAATCCGGCCGTGAAATCCACCATGACCATCACGTAGGGACGCGCCATGTCCGTATCTAATTGGTCGCTGCGCACAACGGTCACACGAGGTGTGGTAATCTCCACACGTTGTTGCAAGAGTGCCGACAAGGAGGTGGCAGCTGAACCGAAGCTGATGTTGCCGATTTCCCCCAACATATCGCACTCCGCCTCGTCTAACAGTGGGCGGTCTGCCACAGGGGGTGGCGGGACATGGTTGTTAAACAAAGCGTCAATCTCGGCCTGAGACAGCTTCGTTTGATCATTCACTTCCGCTCACCTCCTTCCATGGACTCACCACGCGCACCGCGTACCGCTGTTTGCGTCGTCCGACACTCGCCAAGAAGGTCGGTACCCCGTTGACACAAACGGTCAGCGGTGCGCGTATAGGGGCCGCCAGCGGGATGACATCCCCCGCTTGCAGGTCGAGTACCTCTTGCATCGTCAACTCGGTACTGCCTAAGATGACCGTCACTTCCGCTTGCATCCCGAAGATGTGCTGCTGCAGGCGTTGTTCTTCGGTACCACCGCTGCTGCGGCGGGTCCGGGTGGCGTCCATAAAGTGTTGCGTGCTCAACTTCGGCAACAGCGGTTCAAGCGTGGCGTGTGGCAGACAAACGTTGATCAGTCCCGACACAGGGCCAATGCGCGCAGACAGCGTAATCACCAACACCGTTTCATTCGGCATAGCCAGCTGCAAGAACTGCGGGTTGCTCTCCAAGTTGCGCAACACCGGTGCGATGTCTGCGATATTCCGCCAAGCCTCCGCAAAAAAATCGCCAATCACGCCGGTCACGCGCTTGAACAACGCCACCTCAATCTCGGTCAACTCGCGTTCCCGGTACGGACCCTTGATGGCTCCTCCCATCAGCCGGTCGAGCATGGCGAACACCACTTGCGGGTTCAACTCCACCACGACCTTGCCCGGCAGCGGTGTCAATTCCAAGACCTGCAGCACGGTCAGCGTCGGGATGGAGCGGATAAACTCTTCATACGGCAGCTGGTCCACGGTTTCCACCTGAATGTGGATGACCGACCGCAGTTGCCCCGACAGGTGTGTCGTCATGAGCCGCGCAAAGTGCTCGTGGATGCGCGCAATGATGCGGATGTGGTCTTTGGAAAACCGCATCGCCCGGCGGAAGTCATAGGTGCGGATACGCCGCTCCCCTTCGGCTTCGCGGATCTCTTCCGCGCTCAGCTCCCCGCGGGTCAGCGCTGACAACAATGCGTCGATTTCCGCCTGTGACAGTACGTCCGACAACCTCGTTCCCCCCTGCTGCGCCGCGCAGCTCAACCGCTTGCCCTGCCTGCGTCACTGCACCACGACCGTGGCAAAGTACACACCCGTGATACGGCCTTGAGGCAACACCGCGTTCACCGCGTCCAGCAGCGCGCCTTTTACCTTGGCTAGCCCTGCTTGCGACTTTAAATCGCCCGCAGCAAACTCGCGCAAAGTCCGGTTCACAGCGTCTTGCACCTGCGGCTGCAAGTCCATCAACTCGGTCTTGGTCCCTGCGCTGTCCGCTTCCAGCGAAAGCGTAAACTGCACCAGCCCGTCCTTTAGATTGGTCGTCATTTCGGGCAGGTCCACGCGCAATTGCTTGATCTCGGATGCCGTGGGCGGCTTCGGGTTGGAATTGGCTGCCTGCCGGTGCCGCCAGAACAGGTAACTGCCGACCGCCAACGCCAACACCACAGCCACTCCCAGGATGATGAGCAGCATCAAGCGGACTGCCCGCTTCACGCCATCTCCTCCCCGCGCCTCGCCGCGCTTCCAACCAGCCCGACGCTGCGCAAGAAGGCGGCCACTTCCGCCGCAATGTCGGCGGCCGACTGGCGCACCACGTACTTATGGGCGTTGGTCAGGGTGACCACCGTATCCGGCGTCTGTTCAATCGACTCAATCAGCAACGGATTGAGCCACAACTCCGTCCCATTCAACCGCGTCACCGCTATCACCGCCCGTCCCTCCTCAGCTGCCTGGGTGAGCGTTAACTGTTCTTCAGGTTCACAATGTCCTGCAAAATCGCGTTGGCGGTGCCGATGACGTGAGAGTTGGCGTCAAATCCACGCTGAGCCACAATCATCTCGGTGAACTCTTGCGTCAGGTCGACGTTCGACATCTCCAACGCCCCAGGCATCAACGTGCCAGCCCCGGTAGAACTCGGTGCTCCCAAGGTCACCGTCCCCGAGTTGCTGGAAGCGGCGTACAGCGTGTCGCCGACTTTGGTCAAGCCTGCCGGATTGGGACACGTTGCCAGGCCGATGGTCCTCGCGGTTTGCGTCGTGCCGGTATTGTCCACATACTTGACGTTGCCGTTCTGGTCAATCGTCACCGACCCCGGATTGGTCGGGATGTTGATGGTCAACCCGCTGGAACTTAACACCCGCATGCCATTGGGCAAGGTCAAATAGCCACTGGCATCCACCTCAAAGTTGCCCGCGCGCGTATAGTACTTGGTCGTACCGCCGTCGGGTGAAACAGCAAACAATCCACTGCCATTGATGGCACAGTCAAGCGGGTTGCCGGTGTTTTGGTCCGCGCCTTGGGTAAACAAGGTTTGAATCCCGGCAATCTTCAATCCCAACCCAACCTGCTCCGGGTTGGTGCCTCCCATATTCCCGCTCGGCGCACTGGCAGCCGCGATGGTTTGACTCAACAAGTCACTGAAGTCAACCCGACTGGCCTTGTATCCGGTGGTATTGACATTGGCGATGTTATTGCCCACAACGTCCAACTTGGTCTCAAAACCCTGCATCCCGGAAATGGCAGAGTACATAGAACGCAACATTGCGCTTCGCTCCTTTTGAACAGCCGGATAGTCCCTGAACCCCGGCTGGTCCCCCTGGTGGCGGCTCCTGAACCGCCGATACGCCGCGCCGACACCGCTGCGGCATAGGATTCTCTATGGTTTCGTCCACCCGCCTGCTTCCGTTATCCGCTGACCGGCGGAGTCCCCGCGCTGTTGGCGGTGCCTGCCGTTCCACTCGAAGAAAGGTCGGCACTGGTTGAGTTTGGGCTGGTGCTCGAGTCTGACGCGGCCAAAGGCGCCGTCAACTCTTGCAGTGCACTTAAAGCGTACGTCTGGCCGTTCACCACCAGCTGCGGGTTGCCATCGCTGCCCAGGCGTACCGCACTGACCGTACCGCTCACCTGTTGACCCGAGCCGGCGTCCACCACCACCTGGGTGCCTAGCAGCGAGCGCACCGTGCTCCACTGCTGGACCAACGCGAGGTTTTGAACCGCTTGCAGGATCTGTTGATCCGCTTGGGCCACGTTGGTCATTTGCTCTAACGCGCTAAACTGCGCCAACTGCGCAAGAAACTGCGAATTGTCCATCGGCTGCAGCGGGTCTTGGTACTGCATTTGCGTCACCAAAAGCTGCAGGAACGCGTCCTTGCTCAGCCCTTGTTGAGCCGCGGCACTGGTCAATCCGCCCACGCTGCTGCTCACTTGACACCACCCCCAGAAAAAGCATCCAATGCCTTACACCTGAACCCCTGGCCTTCCGGCTAGCGATGCAACGCGAGCCGGCAAAACGGCAGCGGATCGCACCGGACCATGGATGCGACGGCTCCACGATGGCGGCGAACGCTGGTCACGGCCGGCATCTTGGTCAGTGTCCCCGCCGCTGCTGCCTCCCGCCACCACATTAAATCCGGTTACCGCAACACCCGCTGCCCGAATGGCCTCGGCCAACTGGTCGCTTATCCCGCCAAGCCACTGGGCCGTGTCCGCCTGTTGAGCCACCAAGGTGATCTGCACCCCATCCGCCAAACGGCGCACGGAAACGGTCACACTCCCCATGCCCGCCGGGCTGACTTGCACTTGCAGGTGGTCAGGCCCTGCCCGTACCTGCTGCAGCAATACCGTCGTCCAAGCAGGAACGGCCTCAGTCGCCGGTAAACCGGCGGGCACAGGCACCAAGTCCCCACCCTGGCTGGGCTGAGACGGCCCGAATGGGACGGACACCCCACGCTCCGCCGCCGTTTGAAGACCCGCAGAGGTATCCCCCGCTTGGTCTTCTGAACCGCTTGACCGCTTGGACTCGCCCAGCGGGGGCACTTCCGGGAGCAACGCCGAGTGCACCGGCCCGTGCCCCGCCACCTGCCCAGGACGCCCTCCCGCTGCTGTCACGCCTTGTCCGGATGCGGCGGGGGAGCGTGCATCCGCGGCAGACGGCAGATCAGCGGCCGTCGGTGTTGCCCGCGGTAACGTGTGCGTCACAGACCTCAGGAGGTCTGCCGAAATGGCCGGCTGTGGAGGCCCGGCGTTCACCTGCACCTGGTCAGGCTGGCCTAACCCTTTTGCGTCAGGGGAAGACGGCTGGTGATTCCCTTGCCCCTCCGTCAGACTCAGCGGGCGCTGCACCCCCGGTGCCCCCATCAGAGGAGAGACAACCCCCGCGCGGCGCACAGCGGCCCTTAACGGAGGCGCAGGGAACACCGGCTGCATCCCTGCCGCGGCTGATTGACTCGCCACGAATCCCAGCTGCCGCTCATGCTGCTCCACGAGCCCAGACTGCCGCTCCACACGTCCTGCCTGGGTCTCCGCCAGCCTGGGCTGCGCCGCCGTGAACCCCGGCGTATTTGCTTGTTGCACCACGAGTCCTGGCTGCCGCTCAGCAGGCTCTTGCTGCGCCTGGACCGCACGTGGGCGCGGGTTGAAGAGCGGGCTCTGCCCCGGCAGCAGAAGGGTTCGCTGAACCACAGCGCCGGCACGCCACGGCCTAGCGTCACCTCCGGCCGTACCAGCAGACCGTTCAAACGTGATGGGGCCCCTTGCAGGCTGATGACCCGGAAAAGAACCGGGCATGTCTGCTCCCCGTTGTGGCTCTGCTGACTCCGCCGGCAGGCTCGTCCCTGCCAGGGTCCATCCTGCCAACCACGCCGCAAACTCACTTTCTCCCCGCTCCTCTGGCGTTCGCCGCTTGACCCGCGGTGGGGACCCGCTCGCATCCTTGCCCGAGACAGGGAGGCCTCCAAGAAACATCACAGTCTTCCCTCCTTTCCTCCATTCCCTTCAACACCTGGTGGATCCCTTCAACATCTGGTGGAGCGGGGTTAAGGGCCGGTAGAAACCCCTGCATGGTTGTCTACACTACCGGCGCCGCCGGACGCAGGGCTGCCCGCGCTGTTCCCCGTTGTTGAGCTGGCAATCCCGCTTTGCTGAGCAGCGAATTGCAGCAGTTGTGCCGCTTTGGCCGGCGCCAAGCGCCCCAAGACCGGGGCAGAGACGTCAGGCGTGAGTGCCGCCAACACGGCGGCTGCACGGTCTGCCGGCAACTGGTCCAGCACGGCTGCCGCCTGATCCGGGTCCATGCCGGCCAGTACCTGTGCCTCTCGTTTCGCTTGTTCTGCCGCAGTGGCCTTGGCCTGCAGCTGGTTTTGCAACAGCACCACCTGCGCCTGCAGCTGATCGATTTTGCGCTGAGCCGCAGTCAATTGCTGCTGCAGCGCTTGCTGTGCTTGCGTTGCAGCCGTCAGCTTCGCTGCCGTCTGCTGTTCCCCAGCTAGGTTGGCCGGCGCTGCCGCGGCTGCAGGGTGCAGCTTCCCCCCTACCCACGCGCGCGCCGACTGCCAAACCGGTACCCCCACCACTTGCAAGGCACCAGCGACCATCACAGCACTGACCACCAGCGGGACCCCTACCACCAGGACCAACCACAGCAAGCGCTGCATCCCCCGGCGCAGCAGACTGGGAGGAGGAGCAGGTGCAGGCGTTGCAGGAGTCTTTTTGACGGGGCCCACACCTGCTGTTGAGTGTGCCGTCGGCATGCTACTCCCCTCCCTGCGCGCTTCTTTGTGCAGCCCGCTCATCCGCCTCGCGTTGCAGCTGACGCTGTTGCACCGTTTGTTCCATGTGCCGCAGTTGCTCAGTCCAACGCTCCCAACGGCGGACGTCCTGACGTGCCGCCACCCATTGTTGCTCAGCGAGGCCGGCTGCGGTCCGCAACCGCTGCACATCCCCTTGTGCCGCGGCCACAGCCGCCGCCAAAGCCGTCCACTGGTCTTGCCACATCCGCCACTCTGCCCCAGTCGTACTCTGGTTGCGTTGCCCGGCCGCCGCCGCCAGACGCGCTTGCCAATGGGCCAACACCGTTTCCGCCGAACGGCACGCCGCGTTGGCAGACTGTAAGCGTACGCCCGCCGCTTGCTCCAGGCTTCTCTTCAATTCCAACCAGCGCAAGGCGCGTTGCAACCGCGGATTCATGCACTCACCCCAGCCAATTGGTAGAGTTGCAGCAAGGCTTCCTCTGCCGCACAAGGCTCATCAGCCGCCTGCGACAAAAAAGCGCACAACGCCGGGTATTTTTGCACCGCAATGTCCGTTTCGGGGTCAGCACCGGGTTGATACGCACCAATGCGCACCAGATCCTCCGTCTCGCTGTACCGTTGCAACCACGCGCGCACCTGTCTCGCGGCCGACTGCTGCGCGGGTGTAGCCAGAGCCGTAAACAAGCGACTGACGCTCGCCAAGACGTCCACAGCAGGAAACCTGCCCGCGTTGGCCAGTGTTCGCGACAACACCACGTGCCCGTCGAGAATGCTGCGCACCGCGTCCGCCACCGGCTCTTGCAGGTCATCCCCATCCACCAACACGGTGTAAAAAGCGGTAATGCTGCCGGTTTCTCCTGCCCCTGCGCGTTCCAACAACTTGGGCAAGGCGGAAAAGACAGACGGTGTATAGCCGCGGCTGGTCGGCGGTTCACCTGCCGCCAAGCCAATTTCCCGCTGGGCCATGGCAAAGCGCGTTAAAGAATCCATCATCAGATTGACCCGGAGCCCTTGGTCCCGAAAATACTCGGCGTACGTCGTGGCCACCTGCGCCGCCTTCACACGCAACAGCGCGGGTTGGTCAGACGTCGCCACCACCACCACGCTGCGCGCCAACCCGGCGTCCCCTAAGTCGTTCGAGATAAATTCTGACACCTCGCGCCCGCGTTCGCCGACCAAGGCAATGACGTTGACGTCCGCCGCCGTATTGCGGGCAATCATGGACAGCAGGGTGCTCTTGCCAACCCCGCTGCCCGCAAACAGCCCCATCCGCTGTCCTTCCCCGACTGTCAACAGCGTGTCCAACACCCGTACGCCAGTGGCCAACGGCTGTGCAATGCGCCGGCGGCGCAGCGGGTGTGGCGGCGGTGCATCGACAAGACGGCGCTCGATACCAGCAACTGGCCCCAGTCCATCCAGCGGTTCCCCTAAACCATCCACCACCCGGCCGAGCAAACCGGGTCCGCAAGCCACAGCAAAGCGCTCCCCCGTAGCCCAGACCTCAGCACCTTGGGCCAGGGAGGTCACCTCCCCCAGCGCCATCAACACCAACCGCTGTTCACGAAAACCAACCACCTCGGCCTGGCACACCTCACCGTCTCCCGCCAAGACACGGCATAACTCCCCAACCCTGGCCGGGGGACCTGCCGATTCCAGCGTAAGACCGGCCGCCTTTAACACCCGCCCGTACATTCGGTACACCGGTGCTTTACGCAGCGCCTCCGCCCACTTCATGCTCTTCGCGCTCGCCAAGCGACTGCACCTCCTGGGCTAAAACCGAACGCAACACCGGTTGCAACAGCTCCACCCGCGTCGGCAACCGCGCATCCATACGCCCCACGTCTGTCCACAACTCACAACCACCAGGCTCCACTTGCGGATCAGGAACCACGGCCAACTCCCACTCGCTGCCGTGTTCCGACTGCCAACGCGGTTGTGCCGCCAAGACCGCCGCGTAATCGTCCGGGTGTACACGCACCTGCACCCGGGTGCAAGCCTGTGCACGCTGAAACAGCTCGTCCACCAGCGCTGCGACATCGGCCGGCTGCAAAGCCAGCTCTCGGTGCAGCAACCGCTGCAGGGCCACTTCACACAGGTCCGCCACCGCCGTTTTTAAACCCTCCAACCACTGCGCCCGTTGCAAAGCCGTTTCCCGCCAAAGCTGCTCGTACGTTTGCCGCACCTGTGCGGTAACTGCCGCCAGTTCCGCCGCCGCCTGTTCCCGCCCCGCTTGTTCACCAGCCGCAAAACCTGCGGCACGCGCCTCCGCAAACGCAGCCGCTAAATCCGCCTGAGCCGCCGCCTTTAAGGCATCCGCTTGGCGCTGAGCGTCTGCGAGAATCGCTTGCGCCTGCTGCCAGGCCGCGCGCAATGCCGTTTCCACCGCCTCCGCTGGGGAAGTGTGCGATCCCGGTAAGCCGGCCACCGTCCCCGGGTTTGCTGCAAGCTCCTCCGCCGGTTCACCGCTCGCGGCCTTGTCGCAGTCATCTTCCCCGCCTGTACGCGGTACCTGGAGAGAAGCACTCGCTTCGTTCGCCCCCCACCAGACCTCGGCAAGGATGTCCGGAACGGGAACCGGTACCCCAGATTGCCCCGTTGCCGCCCTAGCCCCCCTAAGCACCTTAGACAATGATGTCGTCACCTCCGCCACGGGCGACGATGATCTCGCCCATCTCCTCCAAACGCCGAATCACAGCAACAATGCGCTGCTGCGCGTCCTCGACATCCCGCAGTCGCACCGGACCCATGAACTCCATGTCTTCTTTGAAGGTCTCGGCCATTCGCTTGGACATGTTGGCGAAGATCACGTTTTGTACATCTTGCGAAGCGACCTTTAAGGCCAGTTGCAAGTCCTTGGGGTCGACGTCGCGGATCACCCGTTGCAGCGAGCGGCTGTCCAACAAGACGATATCGTCAAAGGTGAACATTCGCTTTTTGATTTCCTCTGCCAATTCGGGATCCTGTAATTCTAGCTGTTCCAAAATGGACTTCTCCGTGCCGCGGTCTACACCGTTGAGG
>JAILZF010000199.1 GCA_023512635.1 Alicyclobacillus sp.
GTCTATAACACGGTTGACAGCGGTTCGGGTTACATGGTGTCGCCGAACTATGGATCGGTTACCGGAACCGGTTTGGCGGCGTCGGGTATCCAGAGCGGCTACCTGCCGACTATTTACCTTACCACTGGAAGCAACGGTCAGGTATCCATCACGCTTCAGGATGGTGCCGTACCGTACATCCAAGTGGGAGGCGGAACAACTGCCCCGCAGTACACGGTGGCTATCGCGAAAGCGCTCAACTCCACCTTGTATCTCGATGCAGCGGACGGAAGGACCGTGGTGGCTACAGTGCCTGTCACTTGGCCTGGGCAATAAGATCAGGCAAGTCAGTCAGGTACAGGCTCCGTTTCGAAAGACAACCGGGAACATTACCCGGTTGTCTTTTTTACGTATGCCTTGCTGCCAATGCAGTCTTCAGGAATTTAGGGGGTAAAACCCATACCGTCAGAGTAGGGACGATAGGGACGGTGGGCCGGGTGGGAGCTAGGGTACACCTGTCCTCTAGGTTCCTATTGGTGTAAACGTCCAGAACGACACCATCATATAGCGTCAAGTATACGGCTCCGGGAAAAAAACTTATCGGATCGGTGATGGAGGAAAGGGATACGGCAGCATGTCCCATTGTGTGCATTAGCCAGCGTGCGCGCCACGGAGTGGTTCCTGTATCTGCGTCTAAGTCAGGTACCTGGCGCTTGGACGATGCCGCGGTGGAGAAGGTGGTCGACGCGGACGGGTACACTTCCACTGCAGGTCCCCGGCAGCGTGCGCGCATTGCGGCCACCAGCAATGGAACCGGCAGGGTCGCAGGCTGACAGCTTGGACGCCGGTGGCGCAGACGGCGGCGCTGATGCCTTGCGCCGAGAGCGTATTCGGAGTGTGGCGGAGGTCCTGGGCAGGAGGCCGAAGCGGTTGTGGCGCCTGGTGGAGCGCGCGGTGCCACTAGACGCTAACTTATGGCGGGCCATTCCGGGGAATTGGGTCGAGCGCTGACGAGCACAGCTTTCGCGGCCCAGGATTTGCTGATCATACTCGGCGTGAAAGCGCTCGAGCGGCGCCTCCTGGCGATTTTGGAGGAAGACCACACCCGCACGCGTAAGCCGGATCCCCTTGGACGTGCTTGCGTAGGCACGGCGGACCTCAGGCGCAGCTATGCCACGGTGATCATCCGCTAGTGCCCTTGCGGGTCGTAGCTGACTCGTTTCACGTCATCGACGACACCAACACGCGCTTGGATAAGGTCTTGCGGTTGGAACAGGCCGAGGTAGGCGGCCTATTCCCCATTGGTCGTTGCTCTTAGGGGCTGAGCGCTTCATCGGGCGGCAAGTCCAAGAGGCCGCCATTGAAGCAGCGGTATCTCGCCCTGACCGCGGCTTGCCGGCTTCAGGTAGAATCGGCGGACACTGTTCCGTCTGCCTACCGCCGACACGCCGGACCAGGCCTTGAGTAGTTGGCTGATCAACGCCGAGGCCTGGGAGGATGGCCGCTTCCGGATCCGGTGCCGGGAGTTCCTTGCCCATTGGGACCACGCGTAATTGGACGAATGGCTGCATCGACGGAATGCAAGCCAAAATCCAGCAGTTGAAACGCGTCAGCAATGGGTTTCGCAATCGGGATCGCTACCTCCGCAAGATGCTTCAGGGATTCTTGCCACAGTCAAGTATCCCACACCTTTTGACGTAGAGCCGAATAATATGGTTTGATTCGCATGAGATACATGATGGGTAGAACGCCAGATTGCAGGAGAGCGCGTGCTAAGTCACGAAGCTATTGGAATGGAATGATTGTCGAGGGGGCCCGCATGGTGTCGGGAAGGGCAGCGTATCGCGTTGAATCAAGGAGAGTTACGGTTCCTCGGTTGCAATGTTCCATGACGGATGTTGCTGTGTTTTTGAGCCTGGGGACGCTGTTGATTTCGGTATGGCCCCAAGCTCTGTTTTTTCCTTATTCGGCACTATGGGTAGCCGGATTGGTGTTGGGATGTACGGGATGGATGTTGGGCTTGCTGCCACGGGCGGCGTGGCTGACTCTTCTACCGTGGAGTGTTGGCGCGTTGGGTTATTTGTTGGCTTTGAGCCATGCCGCCGACGCCGGGGCGGCGCAATCTGGAGCCATTGAGCATT
>JAILZF010000200.1 GCA_023512635.1 Alicyclobacillus sp.
TTTTATTGTGCGGGACCTGATTGGTTTAGGGGACGGCGTAGGTTGGTCGTTGGGACAAGCTATGATGTCAAAAATCTCTACACCTTCCCGGCGTTCCCTCAATTTAGGTATCTTTTCTGCCGGATACACGATTGTCGGAGTGGGTTTGGGCTCAATTATTATGACACAGTTGGCCATTCACGCCGGTTGGCGAAACGTGTATTGGATATTGGCCATTCCCATGGTCCTTGTGGTTGCATGGCTATGGAAATTGCTCCCTTCCATTCGGCCGGAGGATATGGTACACCTTGAGGGATTAGGCGGCCACGGTGTAAAAAAGGAGGGAAGCTACTGGAGTCTTCTGACCAACCCGCAAATGATTCTGCTTATCTTCATTAATATCGTAATCTTGGGATGGATCCAAGGATTCAACGGGTATTCCGCGCTGTTTTTGCAATCCAAACACTACCCCATGGCGCAAATCGGTTACATCCTTTCCGTGGGTGGGTTGTTAGGTTGTGCAGGGCAGATTGTTTTGCCGGTGGTCTCCAATTATATTGGCCGGAAAAAGGTCACCTGGGTGTCACTGGCCTTGCCTGCTATAGCTACGTTGATCATCAGCACCCTGCCCGTCAGCACCTGGGTTTTAACTTTGAGCATCGCGGTGATTGGCTTTTTTGCTTGGGCCGTGATTCCTTTGGCTTCGGCTACCATCATCTCGGAAATGGTTCCCTCTTCCCAACTGGCCAGTGCCATGGGGTTAACGAATTTCTTCGGGGTTGCGCTCGGCTCGTTCGCTTTACCCCCCACGTTAGGGTGGATTGCTGATCACCACGGGATATCAGCAGCCTTTCTGACCATTGGCTTGATCTTAGCGTTTGGTGCGCTATGCTGTTTCTTTTTGAAAGAAACACTCCCCCAAGGTTGGGGTTCCTCCGCAGCATTCAAAGAAGGGAAGTCTCTCTAGGCAGGGGTGAAGCTGCAGCAAGTCGTGGAGGATTCAGAGCAAACGCTTGAGGGCAGTCTGCCTTGACAAGACTGCCCTCTGTCATCAGTCCTAAGGAAGGACGGAAGGGGGTTATAACGGTTACAGCTTTTTCGTCCGCAGGTACCAGGTCTTGTACTCCAAGCCTTTGGCAGCAGCTTCTTCAGGGGTCTCGAGAGCGCTGGCTGTGGCCGGGGCAGGAACCACCACCGGATCGCCCGGGTTCCAGTCGGCGGGGCAGGAGACGCCGTTCTTATCGGCTACCTGTAAGGCGTCCAGAACGCGCAGGATTTCCGAAATGCTGCGGCCTACGTTCATCGGATAGTAAATCATCGCGCGCAAGACGCCTTTGTCGTCGATGAAGAACACGGTACGCACGGTGGCTGTACTGTTGGCGCCCGGGTGGATCATACCGTAAAGATGGGCTACTTTCATGTCGAGGTCAGCAATCACCGGGAATGGCACTTTCACGTCAAACACGCGCTCCAGGTCGTGTACCCAAGCGATGTGCGATTGCACGCTGTCCACAGACAATCCAATCAGTTGCGCATTCCGTTGCTCGAACTCGCTTGCGCGGCGGGCAAAGGCGCCAAATTCGGTGGAGCAGACCGGCGTGAAGTCGGCTGGGTGCGAGAACAATACTACCCATTTGCCACGGAAATCGCTCAGCTTGATCTTGCCTTGCGTGGTGACAGCCTCAAACTCAGGAGCAGGCTCGTTTAGCCGTGGTAACGTCACCTGCGTCTGTGTTTCTGCCATGTCCATCTCTCCTATTCGTAGTTTACTCATGACCTTAGTCGGATTGTATCACGCTGAACCGGGGAAGACAAGCAATCCGGCCATCGCTTTCCTCCGGCCGGCTGTTGGTTCGCATGGGTCACCTTTAGAGATACAGACCAAGTGTGACATCAAGGTGGTTAGGCAGATTAAGCGCCTGCTTGCAGGTTGGTTACCGTTCGGTCGCCATCAGAACGTGCCAACCACCAAGCGGCCACCGCGGCGCCAACGTTGCAGGCGGCAATGGCCCAACCCACCGGGGCGGCAGAGTGAATGCCTCCCATCCCGACGAGAGGAGAGATGACAGCCGCCAACAGCATGCTGATGACCCCCATCAGGGCTGAGGCACTGCCTGCCGC
>JAILZF010000201.1 GCA_023512635.1 Alicyclobacillus sp.
CGTACACCCAGCACCGCCAAGAGGATGCTTGCTGCTAGCCCCCAGACATTCCCGGGATACGCCGTCATCCAGCCCATGGCCGTCCACGGGGAGAGCGCTCCCCCGGCCACTAAAAAAACCCCGGCTGCAGTACACAGGCCTGCAAGCGACATCAGCGTCAACAAAATCCGGTCCAACGCACTCACGCTATCCCTCCCCTCACGCCGCGCATCGGCGGCCGCGCATGGTTTACCGCGGCCGCCGTTCCCCCGTCAGTTCAAGAGCTTCTTTGCCTTTTTCCGCAGGCAGAGCCACTGCGGCCACATGGACGTTGACTGCCGTTACCTCAAGACCCGTCATACTTTCCACGGCGCGCTTGACGTGTTCTTGAACAGCCACGGAGAGTTCGGGAATATTGACACCAAACGCAATCACCACGGACAAGTCCAGGCTGCATGACTTATCCCCTTCGCCAAAAGAAACCTTGACGCCTTTGCTCAGGTTTTTGCGGCCCAGCAACGACTCCGTCAATCCCCCGGCAAAGCTGCCGCTCATGTCAACAACCCCGTCTACTTCGCAGGCTGCAAGACCGGCAATAATTTGAATGACTTCATCAGCAATTTGGATTTTGCCGAGTTCCGTCGCCGGGTATTCCATGTCGTGCATGGTTCAACACCCTTTCCGCCTTGCATGAGGTGAAGTATACCAGACCAGGCGTCAGGCGCCAAAGCCTGACGCTTACTCGGTCAGCACCTGCTCTTCCAGAAAGCGGGTCGTCACATCGCCCGCACGAAAGCGGGGATTGCGCATGACCTTTTGGTGAAACGGGATGGTGGTCTTGACCCCTTCCACACGAAACTCTGTCAGCGCCCGCAGCATTCGGTCAATGGCCTGTAGACGAGTTGGTGCCCATACAATCAATTTAGCTAGCAGCGAGTCGTAATAAGGTGGCACGCGGTATCCTGGATACACTGCACTGTCCACGCGCACCCCGATGCCTCCGGGAGGCAAGTAGTCTCGAATAACCCCGGGACTGGGCATGAACTGGTGATCAGGGTCTTCCGCATTGATCCGGCATTCAATGGCGTGCCCGCGTAATTGAATATCCGCCTGCTGAACGGACAACGGTTCACCCGCTGCCACGAGAATTTGTTCACGGACCAAATCAACCCCGGTGACCCATTCGGTTACCGGATGCTCAACCTGAATGCGTGTGTTCATTTCCATAAAATAAAAACGGTCCTCATCAGGGGCGTAGATAAATTCAACGGTCCCCGCACCGACGTAATCCACCGCCCGTGCTGCCGCCACCGCCGCTTCTCCCATCGCCACACGCGTCGACTCTGGCAACACAGGACAAGGGGCTTCTTCTACCAATTTCTGCAATCTGCGTTGGATGGAACAATCCCGTTCACCGAGATGGATGACGTTGCCGTGCCGGTCAGCCAAGACTTGAATCTCAACATGGCGCATCCGTTCAATATATTTCTCGAGGTACACGCCGCCATTGCCAAACGCCGCTTGCGCTTCACCTTGGGCCATGGTCACTGCTTGCCGCAAAGCCTGGGCATCGCGTACCACGCGAATCCCTTTTCCCCCGCCTCCGGCCGTGGCTTTGATAATGACCGGAAAGCCAATCCGTTCTGCCACCGCAAGCGCTTCCTCGGCATCCGCCAGCAAGCCGTCGCTGCCCGGTACCGTCGGGACACCTGCCGCACGCATGGTCTGTTTCGCTTGAGACTTGTCCCCCATGGTGTCGATGGCACGAGCACTCGGTCCAATAAACGTAATGCCGCAGGTCTCACAGACTTCGGCAAAGTCAGCGTTTTCTGCGAGAAACCCGTACCCCGGATGAATGGCATCCACACCCGTCAGCATGGCCACCGACATAATGCTCGGGATATGGAGATAACTCTGCTTGCTTGGGGTGGGTCCGATGCAATACGCTTCATCAGCCAGTTGTACGTGCAAAGCATCGCGATCCGCTTCTGAAAAGATGGCCACGGTTTCAATGCCGAGTTCGCGGCAAGCCCGGATGACACGTACAGCAATCTCGCCCCGGTTGGCAATCAACACGCGTTTAAACATGGTTGCACTCCTTACGCCCGCTT
>JAILZF010000202.1 GCA_023512635.1 Alicyclobacillus sp.
AGTACATGGATGCAGCCGACGAGAGGTCCCACGAGGTTTTTTTATGGTTGGGTGGTTTTGGCCGTTAGCTTTCTCGGGTTGTTTGCGTCACTTGGGATTCGCGTTTCCTTTGGCGCCTATGTAACGTCTTGGCAAACAGACTTTTCAGCGAGCCGGGCGGTGGTTACGGTCATTTCCATGGTGAGCCTGGCGGTGTATGGGTTGTGTCAGCCGTGGACGGGCCGGCTCAACGACCGCTATGGAGCGCGCTTGGTGTTGACCCTTAGCCTGATGCTCATAGGCCTGTCCCTGCTGGCCTCGGCGTACGCAACTCGGATCTGGCAACTGGTGCTGCTCTACGGGGTGGTGGCCTCGGTTGGTTTTTCCGGCGCGTCCAATGTGACGGCCTCTGCCGTGATTGCTCGCTGGTTTGTGGAAAAACGCGGGTTGGCCATGGGGATTGCCCTGTCTGGTATGGCCTTGGGCGAGTTGGCGGTGGTTCCGGCCGCCCTGTATCTGATTACCTTGTACAACTGGCGGTTTTCCATGCTGGTCCTCGGTCTGCTGGTGACGGTGGTGTTCGTTCCTATTAGTTATCTTTTGATTCGTTCTAAGCCGGAAGACATGGGGTTGCTGCCGTACGGCCAGACTGGAGGGCCAGCTGTGGACACCGCGCCGTCTCGACCCGTAAAGGGCAGCCTGTTTCCGGTGCTGCTGCGTGATCGCGTGTTTTGGGCGCTGACCATTCCCTACTTTATCTGTGGATTTTCAGCCACAGGGTTGATTGGCCCCCCCCCGATTCCGTACGCAGCGGGCAAAGGCTTTGCTGTTTCGTTGATTGCACTCACCTTTTCGATCATTGCAGTGTTTAACATCTTTGGAACCATCGGCACGGGTCATTTGTCTGACCGCGTACGGCGCAATCGTCTGCTTGCCGGCATCTACGCAGCCCGCGGCGTCACGTTTTTGCTGCTGTTGTACGCCCATACGCCAACGGAACTTTTGGTCTTTGGCGTGTTGTACGGTGCTACCGAGATGGCCTCTATTGCTCCCACCAGCACGCTGTGTGCGCACTGCTTTCAACGCTACTCGACAGGGACCACGTTTGGGTATATCTCGGTCAGTCACCAGATAGGCTCCGCGGTAGGAGCGTTTGTGCCTGGGGTTTTTTACGACGCCTTCCACTCGTATACCTTGGTGTTGCTTTTGTCGGTGGTCATGTTATGGGCGGGTGCGCTGATCGTGTTGCAGGTGCAGGACACCGAGATCAAAGTCCGCCCACCGGTGGCCCCAGGGGTTAGCGGCTGAGCGGGGGTGACTTGAAAGAGGGGTACGCATGGGGACTGCGTTAGCAGTATGCTCACTGATTTTGTTTTCTCTTAACACCATTTTAACCAAGCTGGCATCGGCCACCGTGGATGTAGACGCCGGGTTTTTAATCTCTGTGACGTCCAATGTGGTGGTCTCGCTGGTCTTGTTTCTGGGTCAGTGCATGTTGCCTGGCAGTAGCTTTCACTGGCAGTGGCTAGGAGCGGTGTTTTTTTTATTGGCTGGTGTGTTCTCCACGTATCTTGGACGGCTGTTTTACTTTGATGTCATCGTGAAGTTAGGACCGGCCCGGGCCAGTGTGTTTCAAGTAAGCAATCCTCTGTTTACGTTCATCATTGCTTGGGTGATTCTGGGTGAAAAGCTGACCTGGTGGTACGTGGCTGGGTTTTTTATCACCTTGGCCGGTCTGGTGTTGATTAGTTACGTTCCGTCCCAGAAAGCGCGTGCCGAAGTGGCCAGCAGCCGTGAGACGCCACTGCCGCCGGTTCAGCCGCAAGCCGGGATAGGGGTGCGCGTCTTCACGTGGTTCATGCAGTCGGGACTGCTGCTCGGGTTGCTCAGCGCCGTGGCTTATGCTGTAGGGAACGTCTTGCGCGGGGCTGCCATCCACCATTGGAATGAACCGGTGTTTGGCGCTTGGCTGCAGGCGGTTTCTGGCATGGCTCTGCACTTTGCCACCAGCCCGAAGGCCCGGCAGTTAGGACGCTGGTGGGGTACGGCTGACCGACGCGGGGTGGGACTGTACGCCTTAGGCGGGGCTTGTACCATTGGCGCGCAGATC
>JAILZF010000203.1 GCA_023512635.1 Alicyclobacillus sp.
ACATTACGGTTAACGCAGTGGCGCCAGGCTTGATTGCGACGGATATGACAGCCGAACTCAAAGGTGACCTTGTCGACAAAATGGTGGAGCAAATCCCCTTGGGGGCGGTGGGCCAACCGGTGCACGTGGCCAAGGCGGTGGCGTTTTTTGCGTCGCCAGACGCCGGATACATCACCGGGCAAGTGCTCCATGTCGACGGCGGCATGGCCATGTAGTATACTCTGGGGTGTGGCTGTCCCAAAGAGGGGGTGAAAGCATGTCTGATACGTTCGAGCGAGTAAAGAACATCATTGTCGACCGCTTGGGAGTTGATGAGTCTAAGGTGACGCCAGACTCGACGTTTAAGGATGACCTGGGTGCGGACTCCCTCGACGTGGTGGAGCTCATCATGGAGTTGGAGGATGAGTTCGACATGGAGATCTCCGACGAGGACGCGGAGAAAATCCGGACGGTGGGAGACGTGGTTACATACATCGAGCAGCATCAGTCGTGATTCGACGGCCAGGGCTGGTTCGACGGTTTAGACAGATGACAGAGGTGTTGCACACCTTGTGCACGACATGGGAGTCCCGCGCAATGGCCGGGGCTTTCTGTTATCTGGCCAGCCCGCTCTGTGGGTTGGTCCTGGCCGGCTTGTTGCGGCTTGGCGGACGCAGGCCCACCCGTGGCTCGGGGTTGGCGGGCCGGCACGGGTGCGGAGGGGAGGGGGATTGCGGTGCAACGGCGAGTAGTCATCACTGGGCTCGGTGTGGTGACGCCCATCGGTTGCGATGTGCCTACGTTCTGGGCTAATTTGGTAGCCGGCAAATCAGGCGTCTCCCGCATCGATATGTTTGACACGTCTGAATACCCGACGAAAATCGCGGGTATCGTACGCGATTTTAACCCAGAGCAGTACATTGACCGCAAGGAAGTCCGTCGGCTCGACCGCTTTACGCAGTTTGCCGTTGCTGCAGCCTGCCAGGCCATCGCCGATGCGGGGCTGGTCATCACCCCAGAGAACGCAGACCGGGTTGGCGTTTACATCGGATCGGGCATTGGCGGCATCCAAACCCTGTTAGAAAACTACAGGACGCTGTTGGAGCGCGGTCCGCGCCGCGTCAGCCCGTTTGTTGTCCCTATGATGATTGCCAACATGGCATCTGGGCAAGTGTCCATTATGATGGGGGCGAAAGGTCCCAACAGTGCGGCGGTTTCAGCCTGTGCGACAGGCACGCATGCCATTGGGGATGCTTATAAAATCATCCAGCGCGGGGCGGCCGACGTGATGATTGCCGGTGGCGCCGAGGCTGCTATCGTCGATTTGGCGCTCGCCGGATTTAGCAACGCCAAGGCTTTGTCCACCCGCAATGATGAGCCGGAGCGGGCGAGTCGTCCGTTCGACCGGGATCGCGACGGGTTTGTGATGGGGGAGGGCGCTGGCATTCTCGTGTTGGAATCCTTGGAGCACGCCTTGCAGCGGGGGGCGCGGGTCCGGGCAGAAATCATTGGTTACGGCATGTCGGGCGATGCGTTTCACGTCACCGCGCCACACCCGGAGGGTGACGGAGCGTACCGGGCCATGGTGGCGGCACTGGACGATGCTGGGCTGCAGCCAGAGGACGTAGACTACATCAACGCTCACGGCACGTCCACCGACCTGGGTGATATGCTGGAAACCATGGCGATCAAGCGCGCCTTTGGCGAACACGCTTATAAGCTCGCGGTCAGTTCCAACAAGTCGATGACCGGTCACTTGCTTGGTGCGGCGGGCGGCGTCGAGGCTGTGGCAACGGTCAAGACATTGGAGGAAGGCGTGTTGCCCCCCACCATCAACTATGAAACGCCAGACCCGCAGTGCGACCTCGATTACGTGCCCAACGTCGCCCGCCGGGCTGACGTGCGCTGTGCGTTGTCCAACTCACTAGGCTTTGGCGGGCACAACGCGGTGATTGCCCTCAAGCGTTTTCCATCTGCCTGACATCTGCTCGCCTGGCCAAAGGCCGCTGTGCTGTCGAGCCCCCGGCTTGGGCCGGGGGCTTTTTCCGAAATAAGGGGATGATGCCAGTTTCTACGAACCCGTGGAC
>JAILZF010000204.1 GCA_023512635.1 Alicyclobacillus sp.
CGACCGCTTTGAGCGCCGCTTCTTCAACCGCAGGCGACTGCACATACTGCTTAGGCACTTTGGCCATGGCTGCCTGCCGCGCTTCTTCAGTGGCTTTGCTGTCGACAGCGGTGATGGGTGCGCGTATCGTCACCGGACTGACCTGTCCTGGAGAAAACGCATACCGCGGCGGTAAGACACTGTCCACCAAGAGTGCGTACAAGGCAATGTACAACAGCGCGTACAACACCAGACGCACGCGCCGGCTTTCACGGAACGCAGGATTGTCCAACACTTGACGGATTGACAGGCTCCAGTTCGACCAAACGTTCATTCCTGCATCCCCTCGCCCGGGCGCGGGGCGGTGGCCACCTGCATCACCGCGCCCGGCTTGGCCTGCGCGCCCTTACGGCACCGCGCGCACGTTGCCAGCTGCATCGTAAGCTTCAATGATTTTTTGCACCAGATGATGCCTGACCACGTCTTGCCCTGTAAAGTAGTGAAAGGCGATGCCGGAGATATTGCGCAGAATGCGTGACGCTTGCACCAGGCCGGACGGCCGGCCTGGGGGTAAATCGATTTGAGTTACGTCGCCCGTGATGACCATCTTCGAGCCAAACCCTAAGCGGGTTAAAAACATTTTCATTTGCTCGGCCGAGGTGTTTTGTGCCTCGTCCAAAATGACAAACGAATCGTCCAGCGTCCGCCCGCGCATGTACGCCAGCGGGGCGATTTCTATGTTCCCGCGTTCTAACGCCCGCTGCACCTGCTCTGGGCCATACACGTCGTACAGGGCATCGTAAATCGGCCGCAGGTAGGGATTGACCTTCTCTTGCAGGTCCCCCGGTAAAAAACCGAGGTTTTCACCCGCCTCGACGGCCGGGCGGGTCAGCACAATCCGTTTGACGTCACCGCGCCGCAGTGCTGTCACCGCCATGGCCACGGCCAGGTACGTTTTTCCTGTTCCAGCCGGCCCAATGCCAAACACGATGTCATGGCGGTGAATGGCCTCAATATACCGGCGTTGTCCTAGTGTCTTGACGCGCACCGGCTTGCCGCGGAACGTTGTGGCCACTTCCGCTGTGTACAGCGGCACCAGTTCAGCGATTTCCCCAGCCTTTGCTAAATCGAGGGCATGCCGGTAGTCACTTTCCGTCAAATGCACCCCCAATTGTGACAGTTGCGTCACCGCTTTGAGGACTGCGTACATCGCCTGGACCTCCGCTTCTTGGCCGGTCAAGGACACTTCCGTGCCGCGAATGCTGACCTTCGCATGGAAGGACTCGTCAAGCAGGCGCAGCAGTGTATCATTGGGCCCCAACACCGAGGCGGCTTCCTCGTTGTTTGCAAACGCCCACTTGCGGACGACGGTGTCCTGCCCCAATCCTCTAACCACTCCTTTGGTGTCTTATCGCGCAGACGATGCCTCCGACTCGGGAGGAATCGGTGCCGGTACGCCGATGTCTTCTTCCGTTCGCGTTAAAACCGTTGCGTATAGCTTACCATGGTTGACTTGCCACTGTAAAACACTCTGACCGAGCAGGGAACCGTCAGCCTGCATGTGCCGTTGCACATCTTGCAGCGCCAACTGCAGTGCTCGCGCCCGTGCGTCTGTCACGGAGGCTTGCCAATCCTGAGTCTGCGCTTGGTACACCATTTCCCGCCGCCACTGTACGGGCAAGGAGCGTCCAGCCAGTTGCCAGTCAGTCTCTTGATCCTGTGTAAAAGCCGTGGTAAACGGAGGGTCCCAACCCCAGACATGCACCGCCCAGGGACCGATAACCAGGTAATCCCGTTCGCTGCGCACCCCTGTCAAGCCGTTCCAGCGGACCTGCAGCGGCACTTCTACCCGCGAAGTATACCACACCTCAGCCCACACCCGGCCAGCCGCTGGCACGTGCACCGCACCGCCCGCCAAGGCGCCGGAGATCAACACCTGCCCTGAGTGCACCACTTGCCCAGGTTTCACCAGCGCTTGACCGCGCTCAGCAAACACCTTGCGCACCACCCCCGGCTTCCCTGCGACCACATGGTGCGGTTGAGCGGCAGCCTGACTGTTCCCCGGCACGTTTTCCACTAC
>JAILZF010000205.1 GCA_023512635.1 Alicyclobacillus sp.
CCGCCAATCCGTTGACCACCCCCACCTGGGGTTGATCCGCCACCTTGCGTTCTGGGCGCGGTCTGATTTGGCTAAACTGAATGACCCACTGGACGTCTGCCAAGTGGATATCCCGGCGCTGCTCGGACAACGCCAAACCTCCGGCAATTTGCACCAGATTCACCGCTTCCCGGCCGTTGGTGGCGTATTTGGCAATCTCCCGAACTGCCTCATCAGGCATGGTGACGCCCAACTTATCAGCCGCGTTTTGCACAATCCGGAAGATCTCATCCTGGGTTAACGGTTTAAAAAAGATCTCCACACAGCGCGAGCGAATGGCAGGAGGGATTTCCTCAGGGGCACGCGTGGTCGCGCCCACCAGTCGAAAATCGGCCGGCAACCCGTTTTGAAAGATGTCGTGTACGTGTGATGGTATGGTTGGGTCCTCAGAGCTGTAGTACGCGCTTTCCAAAAACACTTTTCGGTCTTCTAGAACTTTTAGCAGCTTGTTCATCTGTATCGGGTGCAGTTCGCCAATCTCATCGATGAACAAGATGCCTCCATGCGCTTTGGTCACGGCTCCCGATTTGGGCTGCGGGATACCCGCCATGCCCATGGCACCCGCTCCTTGATAAATCGGGTCGTGGACTGACCCTATCAGCGGATCGGCAATGCCACGCTCGTCAAAGCGCGCGGTGGTGGCGTCAATCTCGACAAACTTCGCATCTGGACGAAAGGGGGAGGCAGGGTTTTTCTTGGCTTCCTCGAGGATCACCCGCGCCGCTGCCGTCTTGCCGACGCCGGGAGGGCCGTAGATCAACACGTGTTGCGGATTCGGACCGCACAACGCTGCCCGTAGCGCCTTGAGCCCGTCCTTTTGACCTACAATCTCCTCCATTGATCCTGGGCGCGTGCGCTCGGACAGCGGTTCACTCAACGATATAGCCCTCATTCGACGCAGTTTTTCAAGCTCTTTGCGGGACTCTTTTTCAATCGCGTTGCGGTTGCTGTTCTGTGTTTTCAGCAGGTTCCAAAAGTAAAGGCCAATCACCACAGCAAAAAACACCTGGATGACGGCCAGCACCGTCGCGCTCACGGGTACCCCTCCCTGGCTGTGAAGGTCTGCGGTACCCAGTATTCCCTGCTGGATCCTGCCATAAACCAAGCCTTGGTTGGCTATGCGCGCCCCTTGCGGCGCCGGGCACACGGCAAAAAAGAACGGCCTGCCAGGGTATGACGCCCTAGCAGGCCGACACGGGAAGCCAACGTTTAAGCCGTTTCTTCCGATTTGCGAATAATTTTGGTGGCTTTACCGTCCTTACCAAGCAGCACTGGGCCCTGTTCACGCATCGCCGCTTCCCGTGTGATAATGCATTTTTTGACATCGTCCCGGGTCGGCAATTCGTACATCACGTCCAGCATAATCCCTTCTAAGATGGCACGCAAGCCGCGTGCACCCGTACCACGCTTAATGGCTTCCTTGGCAATATACGAAAGCGCATCATCGTGGAATTCAAGCGTGACATCATCCATTTCCATCAACTTCTGATACTGCTTGACCAAGGCGTTCTTTGGTTCGGTGAGAATCCGGCGCAACGCCGCCTCATCCAGTGCCTCCAGTGTCGCAATCACTGGCAAACGACCAATGAACTCCGGAATCAAACCAAACTTGAGCAGGTCCTCCGGCAGTACCTTGGACAACACCTCGTCGGTCGACTCTGTGGCCGCCCCGGCAGAACCAAACCCAATCACCTTACGCCCCAATCGACGCTTAATGATGGTCTCCAATCCGTCAAACGCCCCGCCGCAGATAAACAAGATGTTGGTAGTATCAATCTGGATAAACTCCTGGTGCGGATGCTTGCGCCCCCCTTGAGGCGGAACGCTAGCCACCGTACCCTCCAAGATCTTTAAGAGTGCCTGTTGTACGCCTTCTCCTGAGACATCCCGTGTAATGGACGGGTTTTCAGACTTGCGGGCAATTTTATCGATTTCATCAATGTAGATGATCCCCCGCTCCGCCTTCTCCACATCGTAATCCGCAGCCTGAATCAGCTTCAGCAGGATGTTCTCGA
>JAILZF010000206.1 GCA_023512635.1 Alicyclobacillus sp.
CCCTGTTTCTGTGGTGGATATCGTATGGTCTGGATTGAGGTTGGTATTGGCGTACAAAATTTTCTTCAAATCTTCACTGACAATGATGGCGCCGTCCATCTTTGCCAACTCATACAAATTGGACGCTGTCAGATCGCACTGTATCGGGAATCCTCCGTCGATAAAACTGAGGACTAGATCGGAAGCACCCACCACAATGAGGCCACCCGTCTTGGCTCGCAGGATGTTCTCGATTCCCTCCCGCAAGACCGTGCCAGGGGCCACCATTCGCAGAATCTTATTGATGGCCGCTTCTCGCTTTGCGTCTTCGCGCATAGTTCACCCCTGCAATGCGATCTGCATCGCTTCCTGCAACGTGTGTACACCAACGACCTCAATACCCCCCGGCTGGCGCTGCACCCGGCGCAGGTTGTAGGCCGGCACGATACACCTTGTAAACCCTAGCTTTTCCGCTTCGCGTACTCGCTGTTCCAAACGGTGTACGGAACGGACTTCCCCAGTCAAGCCGACCTCCCCTACGTACACATCTCCCGCTGCTAGAGGTTGATCTCGGTGACTCGAGACCAGGGCAAGGGCCATCCCTAAGTCAATCGCAGGTTCATCCACGCGAACCCCGCCCGCCACATTGATGTATGCATCTGCAGCCTGCAGACGACAACCCAGCCGCTTTTCCAATACAGCCACCATCAGGTGGACACGTTGTGGGTCTGCCCCGGTGGTCATCCGTCGCGGCGCACTGTAGCCGGCAGGTGCTACGAGGGCTTGGACTTCCAGCAACAAGGGTTTAGACCCTTCCATGGCGGCCACCACGGCCGATCCAGGTACAGCGGCGGTACGCTCAGACAAAAACATCTCGGACGGGTTGAGAACTTCCCGCAATCCTTCCTGGCTCATTTCAAACACAGCCAGTTCTTGCGTAGAGCCAAACCGGTTTTTTACAGAACGCAACCATCGATACGTGTGGTGCCGGTCTCCTTCAAAGTATAGTACCGTGTCAACCATGTGTTCAAGCATCCGCGGCCCTGCCAGGTTGCCTTCTTTCGTCACGTGCCCCACCATCAGCGTCGGCAGGCTTTGTGACTTGGCAACCTGCAGCAACGCGCTGGTACACTCGTTCACTTGGACGACACTACCTGGGGCGGAGGTTACGCCCGGGCGAAAAACGGTTTGAATCGAGTCCACCATCAGCAAATCCGGCCGCAAGCGGGCGACGGCCTGTAAAGCAACGTCTAAATCCGTCTCAGCCAACACGTACACCAGCGGATGCGTACTCCCCAGCCGCTCAGCCCGCAACCGCAACTGGGCGGCCGACTCTTCCCCAGAGACGTATAAGACCTTGCGGCCCGCACATGCGGCCGTGTACGCCAGCTGGAGCAACAAAGTGGATTTTCCTATGCCAGGGTCACCGCCAATCAGCACCAAGGCGCCGGCTACCAGTCCACCGCCCAATACACGATCGCATTCGCTTAACCCAGTGGACAGACGCAAGTCAGATTGTGCGGGGATGTCCGCCAGAGAGACGGCTTGGGCTGTGTCACCTGGGTAGCTGCGGCCCGGCCGGGCAGCCGGTGATTCCGCGACTTCCTCTAAAGTATTCCAGGCACCGCAGCCTGGGCACCTCCCTATCCACTTGGCCGACTCACAACCACATGCCTGACAAACGAACTTCGAACGAACTTTCGGCATGCTGTTCCCCCGTCCGCTACAGCTTGTTTTACCATCATACAGCAAAGCGGTAGCGTTCACAGCTCCTGTTCTGTTCAATGGGGTACATGCCTTTGCTCTCCCTCTACACAAGCCCTTGACTCGCAGACCTAGCACATAGATGCGCCAAGCGGAGCTCAACGCTCCGCTTGACTTCACTTCACTCTTTTACGCTTGGACCGCCGGTTGACCCGTATGCACCACTTGCCGGATGGTGAGCGACTGGCCATCGCTGCCAAATTCAACCGTATCCCCAGGCTTGACTTCGCCCGTCAACAGCGCTTCAGAAAGCCGGTCTTCGATATGGCGCTGAATGGCCCGTTCCAACGGCCGAGCCCCGTATTGCGG
>JAILZF010000207.1 GCA_023512635.1 Alicyclobacillus sp.
GGTTAGGCGTCTTGTTGGAACCCCTGATGCGGCCGCTGTTTAGTGTGCCTGGCATTGGTGCGTTTGCCTTGTCGATGGGGTTGGCGGCCGGTTATCCCATGGATGCGGTCATCACCGCTCGGTTTCGCGAGTCGAAGATGTGTACCCGCGTAGAGGGAGAGCGCTTGCTGGCGTTTACCAATACGGCTGATCCGCTGTTTATGATCAGCGCGGTGGCAGTTGGCATGTTCAAGGCGCCTGTGTTGGGGCCGTTGATTGCGATTGCCCACTATATCTCCGCGTTTATCGTCGGCGTCAGCTTTAAGCTGTGGGGACGGCGCAGCAACGAGGAAAGCGTCCAGGAGCAAGCGCCGCAGCCAGGCAACCTGTTCGTCCGTGCGTTCCGCGAGATTGCTCGTGCGCGCCAAGAAGACGGCCGTCCGTTTGGCAAACTGTTGCGGGAATCCGTGACTGAATCCATGATGACGCTTTTTATGATCTGTGGATTCATTGTGTTTTTTGCGGTGATGATAGAGATTCTCCACTTATCAGGCATTCTTGCCTTGCTGGGCATGCCGTTGCGTTTGGTGTATCACCTCATGGGGGTTGACCCTAGCTTGGTCAACCCAACGTTGGCCGGTTTGCTGGAAATTGACATTGGCAGTGCACAGGCTGCCGTGGTGAACGCTCCCCTGCTGCAACGTGTTGCTGTGGTCAGCGGGATTATTGCCTGGAGTGGTTTGGCGGTACACGCCCAGGTGGCCAGTGTGATTACACACACAGATATACGCATGTCGCCCTACTTCTTGGCGCGTTTTGCGCACGGGGTTCTGGCTGCGGTGTTGACCATCGTGCTCTGGGGTTTGGGTGTCGGCAAAGCGGTGTCAGCCCTCGGGATGCAGTCTGTACCGGCATTTTCTAGCCTGCAAGCCCTTAACCATGGCTCTTCCTGGTGGATGGCTTTGCTCCAAGGTTTGACCACCTGGGTCTGGTTGTTGGCAGTCCTCCTCATCCTTTCCATCGGATTGTATGTCATACGTCGGGTACGGGTGGTGGCCTGGCGCGTCCGTGTGCCTGCAGACCGGGTCTAACCAATCACTTAACCAATCACTGTGGTAAATGGCTTACTGCAGGGCCCGCCGAATGGCGGGCTTATTTGACTTCGCCCAGTCTTGCTCCATGTCTCATCGGTCTTGACGTGTAACGGCTCCCCTCCGCAGAAGGCGAAGCAGGGGGTGTTTCGGCTACACTGTCAGGTCCGTACGGATGCACCCACGGCAGACGGGGTCTTAGTAAACTTCCTCGGACTTTTTTATCCAATTCCCTATTCAGGGAACCTCTCAGACGCCAGTTGGGAAACGTCAGGTGTATCGCCGCAGGTCACAGACGAGCGAGGCTTTGGCTGCGGGTACAGACAACGCAGAAAGAGGCAGGCCGGGCGGATTCGCCTGACCTGCCCACACAGTGCATGTGCAATCGACCCAGGGCGAACTTTACGAGGATCCACCTACCACAGGGGTGGAAACCAACGGTGGTGGAAAAGCTGATCAACCAACACAAACTCGGCAAGAATCCAGGTGTACACAGCAAACCACTTCATTCGCGCATGCCGTAATAACCAGAGGGTGCCGCGCACCGCCGCGTAACCCGCAAGGGCAGCGGCTGCCGTCCCGCTCAACACGGGTCCCCAAGAAACGGCATGCCATGAGCCTGGCTCACTCCAGACGTCTTCTAACTCTACAGCAATGGCACCTAGGGTTGCTGGGATGGCCAGCAAAAACGAAAACCGTCCGGCGGCTTCCCTGTCCATTCCCCGCCATAAACCAGCAGCGATAGTCAAACCGGAACGGGACAAGGCGGGCAAGATAGCCATTCCTTGCAGTGTTCCTACCCACAGCGCGTCCGAGACACTCAAGTCATCCTCGCGCTTCCCCCCTGCAGGAACTTGGTCCATCCACCAGAGGATCAGGCCCGTGATAAAAAATTCAAGCCCTAAGGTGATGCCACTGGCGAACAGGTCTTCAAAGAGCTCTTCAAACAAAGCCCCCACCAATGCGGTAGGTATCAGAG
>JAILZF010000208.1 GCA_023512635.1 Alicyclobacillus sp.
GGCGATTGTCAGGGCAGGGGTTGACGACCGCGACATGGTCTCCGCATTGGGGATTAACGTCCGCTGGGTGTTTACGGGGGTCTTCGCCTTTGGTGCAGCCTTAGCGGGGTTGAGCGGAGTGCTCGGCGGGCCGCTCGAGGGGATATACACCGGGCAAGACTCGGATATCTTGGTCACTTCATTGATTGTTTTGGTCATTGGCGGGTTGGGCTCGTGGAAAGGGTCCTTTGTGGCTGCCATCCTGATTGGCATCATTGAAACCCTCGGCAAGGTATGGTTCCCATCAATTTCTATGTTGCTGGTGTTTTTGGTGATGGTGGTTGTGCTGGTGGTACGGCCGCAAGGGTTGTTTGGCCGGGAGGTGGCGGCGTGAAGCAGAAATACCTTTCCTTGGCGGTTTTGGCTGTGGTTACGCTCGCTCTGCCTTGGGTGATCTCAGATTACGGGGTAAACCTAGCCACCGAAGTATTGATCATGTCCATCTTCGCCATCAGCCTGGGGTTAATCATGGGGTATGCAGGAATGGTCTCGCTAGGCCACGCAGCGTTTTTTGGTATCGGCGCGTATACTGTGGCCATCCTTGGGCAGTCCATGACCAACACGTATGCGCTGCTGGCGTTAGCCTTGGTCTTGGCCGGTGTGGTGGCGCTGTGCACGGGGATGCTGTTCATCCGTACCTCCAGTTTCTATTTTCTGATGATTACGCTGGCGTTTGGACAGATGCTTTACGCGCTGGCGTGGCAAATGAAACCGCTCACAGGCGGTTCAGACGGGATGAAGGTCAGCGCTGCGCTCGACTTCGGCTGGGGTGAGATTGGCAGCACGCACGGCCTTTACTACGCTATGGCGATTGCGTTTTTACTGGTCTACGTGTTTTTGCGCTTGTTTGTCGATTCCCCTGCAGGCCGCGTCATCAAAGGAATCATGGAAAATGAAGCGCGGATGCGTGCGTTGGGGTACAACACGCGCGTCTATAAGCTGTTGGCGTACACGCTTGCTGGCGCGTTGGCGGGCTTTGCCGGAGGTTTGTACGCCTACTATAACATGTTTGTCAGCCCCGACTTAACCAACTGGATGCTGTCCGGCGAGGTTATGATGATGGTTATTATCGGTGGCGTCGGCACACTGTTTGGACCTGTGTTAGGGTCCGGCGTGTTTATCCTGCTGCAAAACTGGATCAGCAACGACACTGAGCGCTGGCCGTTGATCATGGGCGCGCTGCTGGTGTTGCTGGTGATGGTTGGGCGCGGCGGTATCGTCAACTGGTTCCGGTTGGCGGGGCAATACCTGCAGCTTCGCCGCCGCAAACCGCTGTCTGCTGCTTCGGCTGTTGCGCACGCGGCGCACGACGCCAACGAGGAGGTGGCCCCGTGAGCCTGTTGCGGTTAGATGGAGTCAGCAAGTCGTTTGGTCAGTTGCACGTCTTGCGCAACGTCTCGCTGACGGTTGCAGAGGGCGAACGCCATGTCGTGATTGGACCAAACGGGGCCGGCAAGACCACGCTGTTCAACTGTATCACGGGGGTTCTGCCGATCAATGAGGGCGCGGTCTACCTGGACGGCCAACAGATTAGCAAGCGTCCGCCAAACGAATTGGTGCACCTGGGTATGGCCCGCACCTTTCAAAAAAACAACCTGTTTAACAACTTGACGGTGGAAGAAAACATCCACTTGGCGATTGCGGCGCGCAAACCGTACCGCTTTCAAATGTTCAAGTCGTTGCGCTCTTATGCTGATATCCGTCGGGAGACCGACGAGCTGTTGGGGCAGTGGGAGCTGGGCCAGCACCGGAACGTGCCGGTACACTCGCTTTCCTACGGGGAGCAACGGCTGTTGGAGTTTCTCTTGGCGTTGGCGTCCAAACCGCGCATTCTGCTGCTGGATGAGCCGACGTCCGGCATGTCTCCGGCGGAAACGGCCCAGACCGCCGAGGTCATTCGCCAATTGCCGCGCTCAGTGACCTTGCTGGTGATTGAACACGACATGGACGTGGTGTTTTCCATCGCCGACCGGCTGACGGTGTTGCACCACGGGGA
>JAILZF010000021.1 GCA_023512635.1 Alicyclobacillus sp.
CTTTATACCCTTGTGTCTAACAAACGACCGACCGGGGGAGAAAGGATACGAATCTGCGGTGGCGTTGCCACGAAGGTCTTCACGGAGCCTGGAGAAAAGGCGACTTGGACTGGATGGGTTTGTACCGAAACACGGACAGGCCGTACATCCGCCCGAATGTCCACGTGTCCCGGCTCACCGTGAATATGGACCGAAAACGGCCTTGGCACCAGCGCAGGTACAACCTGCCGCATAGACTCGCGGTAGCGCATCATCCAGGAGGGCCAAGCGTCCCCGCGCTCAATGTGTAACAGGCGCTGCCCCCAGTCCGCGGTCTCTGCGACGCCCTCGGCCGCGGTTTGACGCGCGCGGGCGGCCTCGTGGACTGCAAAGGCAAGCGGCGTGCGCAGTCCTTCGTCTGCAAACGCCTGTGTCTGGTCAATGTCGAGCCGGCCAGGAACCGTGTGAATAGAAAGAACAGCCGCAGGGGCGTCGATAGAGAGATCGGCAGGTTGTGTTCGAATGCTCCACCGGGCAGACGTGTATGAGAGGCCGATTTGCCCGAACGTTTGACGGATTTGGATTTGCGGGACGTTCATACCGTACACCTCCTCGTCCAACGGCCGCGGCAGGCATCATGAGGAGGTTTCAGGACCACGCGCAGCGTGGTGCCACACAGGACGGCCGTATCCGGGCATGCAGGCCTCATCCCCGCTCTCCAAAGACGAAATCACTTCAGAAAATCTACCAGTGTCGGCACAATCACGCGTGCACCCACCGCTAAAGCCGCCTGTTGCACCGATTGGGCGGTATTTAACTCTGTGATGGTCTTGGCCATATCTGCGTCTTGCACGCCCGCCAGCAGTGTTTGGAAGTTGTTGATTAACCCTGCCAACCGGTTTTGTTCAAACTGTACACGGTCCAAACGCGCCCCCACCAGCGCCTGTTGCGCAGACATTTGGTTCAAACGGCTGTCAATCTGCTGGATGACCTCGCTGACCGCCTGTCCATTGTTGCTTTGTAAAGCGCTGCTGAGGTTCAACAAGACCGCAAACGCGTTGTCGCTATTGGCTGGCGGCGGATTGCTGGTACCAGAACCAAAAAAGTCGTTGCCCGGCGTATTGACCTGCAGCTCCACGCCGTCACCCACGTCGTACAACAGGGGTCCCGTGTCTGTCGACTGGGTCATTGCACTGGCGGACGCATACGGCGGCAGGTTGGTCTGCAGTCCGGCAAACACATACTGGCCGTTGTACTGCGAGTTCCCGATGTTCACCAATTGTTGGTACAACTGGTCCACTTCCGCCGCAATCGCCTGCCGGTCCGTGTCCGAGAGCGTATCCGACGCCCCCTGCACCGCCAAATCGCGCGCTCGTTGCATCACCTGTTGCGCCTGGTTCATAGCGCCTTCGGTATAGTTGAGCCAACCCTGGGCGGCGCTGGCATTGTCCTGGTACTGTTGATAGTACTGGATATCGTTCTTGTAGCGCATGACAAACACCACACCCACCGGATCGTCCGCGGGTGTGTTGATCCGTTTGCCAGTGGAAATCTGGTTTTGCAACGCACTCAACCGCGCCGTATTGGTTTCCAAGTCCAGCAGCATCTGCTGGTTCAGCATGCCTTGCGTGACGCGCATGCTTTTGGCCTCCCTCGCCTGCACTACGGTGCAGCACGTTACACGTTTTGCAGCAGTTCATCCAGCATCTCGTTAAGCGTAGAGATGACCTTGGCTGAGGCATTGTACGCCTGCTGGAACCGAATGATGTCCGACATCTCCTCGTCAATCGACACCCCGGAGACCGACTGACGCTGCGTATCCACTTGCTGGACCAAGGCTTGCAGATTGGTCACCTGCTGGTTGGCCTGCTGCCCTTGTACCCCGAGCTGGCCCACCACTGCTTGTAAAAAAGCGTCCAGCGTACCTTTCGTCAGCGGCATTTGCACACTGCTGCCCGCCGGCGCTGCAAACTGCACCTGGCTGCTCTTTACATTGCTCGCTGTGATGGCCAGCGTACCGTCGCCCGCATCTGGCGTAAACCCGGTGGCCAGTTTGGTGACATCCTGCGTCAAGGTGGAGTTCACCGTGATATTGGCCGCGGTCCACGTCCCCCCACCCGATCCGCTGCCAGCTCCGCCGCCCGCCTCAAAAAACGGAACCCCTTGTTGACCGTTGCTGTCATATCCCATCTGCAGCAAGGCGTTCAGTCCGCCAACGGTCAGCGTCGTGCCCTGCGGAATGGTGACCAGGACATCGCCATTGCTGGCCGTACTGCTTGAACCGCCCGTGGCAGCCAACAACTGCTGGGCGTTATGCGCGGGATCGGCCGAGGTGTATGTTTGGTTGTTGAACGTCACGGACACCGGCAGGTTGGTCCCGGAAGGGCCTGCGTCAAACGTCCACGCACCAGACAGCGTGATGGTCACCGGTCCGTTCGCCAGACCGGCGGCAAACGCGTCCAAGTCCGCCTGGTACCCTTGCAGCGTGGCCAAGGCGTCCGTCAAACCCTTCAACTGCCCGCCGTTGACCGCCAGGGTCAGTGTCCCTCCGTTGTCTTGCAGCAGCGGCTGGCCATTGCTGTCCGTCTGCACCGTGCCGTCTTTCAAGACCACGGTGCCGCCTATAGAGACCTGGAACGACGCACCAGTGCCAGACACATCGAGGTCCGCCAGGTTGGATAACTGGTCCAAGAGTTCGTCGCGCTGGTCTAACAGGTCGTTGGGTTGGTCGCCTACCGCTTGTACGCTGTCGATTTCCTGGTTGAGCTGAGCAATCTGCGTCAGATACGAGTTGACTTGGTTGACGTTGGTCTGCAGGCTCGTTTGCAAATCTGCCGCCAAATCGGCCAATTGGTTAGCCGTTTGGTTCAAGGTCTGCGCCACGGTCACACCGTTTTGGACCACCAAGGTACGCGCGCTCAAATCTCCCGGATTGGCTGAGAGTTTGTCCCAAGCATTCCAAAAGTTCTGCATGACCGTAGACAACCCCGTGTCTGACGGCTCGTTGAGGATGGCCGAGATTTTTTGCAGGGCGTCCTGCTCCGCCGTCCATTGACCCAGCGCCTGGTTCTGTTGGCGGTACTGGCTGTCCAGGTAGCTGTCGCGCAGACGCTGCACCTGCTCTACCTGCACACCCGTGCCCACCTGGCCAGCCCAGGCGCTGGCCAGGCTGGGGTCAGGCAAAGCTGGAGTTTCCGTCAGGTCCACCCGCTGCCGCGAGTACCCCGGCGTGTTGGCGTTGTCAATGTTGTGTGCGGCCGTCTCGACCGACGCTTGCGCGGCCTGCAGACCGCGCTTGGCGGTCTCTAAACCTAGAAACGTCCCAAACAAATGGTGTGCCTCCCCTGTACAAGTCCCGCATGGCAGCCATCAGACTTCACAGTCCACCGCCCACGCCGGGGCCGCCTGACCCATTCGGACCAACCCCGGTCCGTACCCGGAACCGGCCGCAAGGGCGCTGGACAACAAGTCGAGCGTCTTGCGAATAAACTGCAACCCCTGCTCCACCAGTGCGTGGTTGCCCTCATTGACACGCCGGATGTCGGCCAGCACCGCGCGCAGCTGTGCACCGGCGGCCGATACACGCTGGTACCGCTCTGCGTCCATATACCCCGCCAACGAGGTCAGCGTCAGCGCCGCCGGGTCTACGCCCGCCTCGCCCGCCCAGACTTGCACCATGTCCAGGCGCTCGGCCTCCAGGCGCTCGATACGCTGTACCACCGCCTCCATCTCTGTGACGACCCGGCAGAGCTGCGAGGCGTCGCGTTGCACCAGCGCCTCCCGCTGGCGTAAGCACAGCGCCAACAGGTGACGGTGCTCCGCCAACAGCTTATCCATCAAGGACAACCATCGGTCAGCTGCCTCTTTCATCGCCAGACCACCCTTTAACCCCTGCCCGCAAAACGCCCGCGCTGGTTCTCTCTATTTTTTCATGGATAAACTCAGTCCGGCGCCCTGCCGCCTGACGGTATGTTCGCGCAAGAGAGCACCACAGCCTGCTTGTGACGAATGTCCTTTCCCCTTACTCTTCTGGCGCAGCCGGCAAGACCCCGGCCCTTGTCAAGGCGTCTGCCAGTTTCGGCAGGTCTAGCGGCTGACCTGACTGCACAAGCGCGCGGAAACGCTCCAGCCGTTCCGCCCGCGCCTCGTCTGCTGCACTGGCGGCGGCCCGTCCCAGTGCCCCCGCCGGGGCTGCCGCCCCTTGGGTCTCAGCGGCAGGCGTCTGGGCAGCGCGAGCGGCTTCACCCCCACGTCCGGCTTGCTGTCCGGCAGACGAGAGTGAACGCTGTTGCCAATCCAACGGCCAGCCATTGAACTCCTGAATCCGCAACCCTTCCACCACCTATTCGCCCCAAGCCTTCTATATCATTCAATCGGCAATCCACGTGAAAACTTGCATCCGCATTGAAAAACCCAGCGTTCAGCCGCCCGCCTCCCGCGCCTTCCGCGTGATGAGCTATCCCTCTTCCGTCAACCGTGCACGTAACCGTGCCAAGGCGCGCGTACGGATGCGCGAAACCTGTGCCTCGCTTAACCCCAACACCTCACCAATCTCACGCAACGTCAGCTCTTCCTGGTAATACCCCCAAAGCACCTGCTGCTCGCGCTGTGACAACGCCTGCAAGGCCTGCACCAGTTGTTCTCGATCCGCGCGCGCCGCCAAGGCGGCGGCGGGGCTGGCCCACTCCCGTTCATCCGCCAACCCGCCCGCTGCAGCAGCCTCTAAGTCCTCCAGGGAGAACACGCACGTCCAATTCAGTTCAGCATACCAAGCCCCAAGTTCACGCACCGACACACCCACTTCGGCGGCCACTTCCGCATCCGTGGGCTCGCGGCCCAACCGCTCCGCCAAGCGGTCGAACGCCTGCTGCAGCCGCCGTTGTTTATCGCGCAATCCCCGCGGGATGCGGCGGTGGCGGGCGAGCTCGTCCAGCATGCTGCCTCGCACCCACGGCACCGCAAACGCTGCCAGCGGCACACCACGTTCTGGATCAAACCGCTCCATGGCCTTGTACAAGCCGATCACGCCTGCATGGACCAGGTCCCCCAGCTCCAGGCCGTCCGTGCCGGCCGCCTGGTGGATGCGCCGGGCTAGGCTGTAGACGAGCGGCAGCAGTTCCCGTACCTGGTCAGCGCGCCGTTGCTGGTTCCAGATTTGATACGCTTGATGCTTTGCGTTCACCGTTCTCCCCCAACCGGGCGCCCGCCCTGTGCAGAATACTTATCCACGCGGCAACGGCCGCTGTCCGTGCACCGGCGGGTTGACCGGCTGCCCGTGTACCCGCACGCCAATCCCTTGTTCATATACCATCTCACCGCCGTAGTAACCGGTGGCCAGCACCCCTGCGCACGCCGCCGTGGAGAGCAACAGGGAAACCAACAAGCGCACCCGCCGCAATGGCCGGTCTCCGCGCCAGACTGCCCACAAACGCCATGCTGCTAGCGCCAGCACCAGCCAAAGGGTGGCGTCGCCGAGGTTCTGGTGAGTATGCAAGAGGGCGGTATTGCCACGAGCGTCTTGCTCCGGGCCGGTGGCGACGGCCAAAGCCGCGCCCACAGCGGCGGCCAACCACACCCACAGCCCGCATCGCGGGTCTACTTGGCCGCGCCGCACCGCTTGGACCACGTCATAAAGGAAGCCTGCGACCACCAAAGCAATAGGAAAATGCACGAGAATCGGGTGCATATGTCGGATAACCTCTTGCAGCACCGTGGTCCTCCCCCCGGCTCCAGCTGGGCCGTCCCATCGTACCTAAGATTCAATTCGCTTCGCTTCGACAAGTTCCTGTTTTCTAGAGGCCACTTCTTTGTCGGATCCCAGATCTCCGCACGTTTTGGCCCTACCCCCTTGCACCCCAAAAAACCCCAGGGATCACCCGCCGGGGCTTCTCTCTTCTATCAAATCTGGCAATTCAGTCGCGTTTGTGGTATAGATTGGTTGAGTCTAGTTTCGACCGAAATCGCCACACGAGAGAGGGGATGCCCCACGGACTTTTCAACCTTCTTTCAACGTGCCACCGGCCACCCCCCTTATCCTTACCAACAGCGCCTGGCTCTGGCAGACGACTGGCCGCTGCTGCTACGCGTACCAACTGGCCTCGGCAAGACGGCTGCGGTCAGCCTGGCTTGGCTGTGGCGCCGCCGTTTTGCAAACCCGGTGGTACAACGACAAACCCCGCGCCGGTTCGTCTACTGTCTTCCGCAACGTACCCTGGTGCAACAAACCGCGGAGGCCATCACCCGCTGGCTCCATCAACTCGGCCTGGCCGCAGACATCCCTGTGCATGTCCTGATGGGCGGCCAGCTCGCGCAGGCCTGGGACACCGCACCGGAGCGCTGCCAGGTGCTTGTCGGCACGCAAGACCAGCTGCTCTCACGCAGCCTCAACCGCGGCTACGGCATGAGCCGTTACCGCTGGCCGATGCACTTTGCGCTGCTTAACAACGACGCCCTGTGGGTGATTGACGAGCCCCAGCTGCTCGGCGACGCGCTGGCCACCACCACCCAACTGCAAGCCCTGCGCGAATCCCTCGGCACCTTCGGCCCGGTGCACACCGTCTGGATGTCCGCCACCTTGCAACCCGCGTGGTTGGCCACGGTGGACTTCCGCACACAAGTGGCGAATGCCCGCGTGTTTGAACTGACGGCAGAAGATGCCGCGGCTGCCCGTCCCCTCCTGACGGCAGCCAAGCCTGTGGCGCCAGCGCCCTTGCGCCTGACCGCAGACAACGCCGACAATGGTTACGCCCGGGCACTGGCCGACTGGGTACGGCAACAACACCAGCCGGGTACGGTCACGCTGGTGGTGCTCAACCGCGTGGCACGTGCACAGGCGGTGTACCAGGAGCTCTACCAACGGCCGCCCGCTGGCCCTGACGGCCAACCCAGTCCGGTGCTGTTGGTGCACAGCCGCTTCCGCCCTGGCGACCGGCGACACCTGAACCAGGCCTTGTCGGAGTGCAATGGCCAAGATGCTGTGGTGGTGGCGACCCAAGCGGTGGAAGCCGGGGTCGACCTCTCGGCCGCTACCTTGCTTTGCGAACTGGCTCCGTGGTCTGCCATGGTGCAACGCATGGGACGCTGCAACCGCTTTGGCGAATCCCGCACGGCGCGCATCGCCTGGGTAGACATCGACTTGGAACAAGAACCCGACCTGGCTGCCCCCTACACACCCGAATCACTGGCGGAGGCGCGCACGGTCCTGCAAGACCTCCGCGACGCCCGCTTGGACCAGTTGCCGCCCATCCAAGACGCGCTGCAATTCCGGCACGTGTTGCGCCGGCGCGACCTGCTCAACCTGTTTGACACCACCCCGGACCTTACGGGGTTTGACCTCGACGTTTCACCGTACGTGCGCGACAGCGACGACCTCGATGTCAGTGTCTTTTGGCGCGACCTGCCCGCGGACGGGCCGGGCGCTGAGGTGTCCCCACCGCACGCCGACGAAATCTGTCACGTCCCGGTGTCCTTGTTTCGCCAGTACCTGAAAACCCGCGGGCAAGCACAAGGGCGACGCGCCTGGCGTTGGGACCCGCTGACTGAACGCTGGCAACCCGTCACCTTGGAGGATTGGGTCCCAGGCCAGTTGCTGCTGCTCGACGCCAAGCAGGGTGGATATGACCCTGCCCTTGGCTTTTACCCGCTGAGCTGGCAGCCAGTGCCGTCACTACCTGCCCCAGTGTTGCCCGGACCCACTGCGACTGCCGCCCCCGCCTTGGAGGCGCATGACGCGGACAACGACAACGCCCCCGCCACAGGGGCGCCGGTGCGGCTCGGCCAACACCTGCTCGACGTGGCCCAGGCGGCCGCAGAGCTGGCAGCCGCTTTCCCGGAAGTCCCGGAACTGGCTTGGCTGACTGAAGCGGCGCTGCACCACGACCGCGGCAAGGCACACCCACTGTTTGTCCAACGTATGCACGCCCACCTGCCGCCAGACAGCCCTTGGCGTGAAGAGCTATTAGCCAAAAGCCCGCCCGTACCCCAACAGGCCCAATCGGGACCGGCACCGGCAGCGCAGGTGGTTGCCGCGCCACAGGCTGTGCCAGCTGCCCAGGCGGAACAGTCCACCGCGGCCGACACGATGGGTGAGCCGAGGGAGGCTGCGGACATGGCTGCTCCGGAGCGTACGCCCTCCCCTCAAACAAGGCAGCCCGTTCGCTCCCCGCGTGGCTTTCGCCATGAGCTGGCGTCTGCCCTTGCCTATTTGGCTGATGTCCCGGCCGGCCAGCGCAACGACTTGCGCGTCCGCCTGCTTGCTTACCTGATTGCTGCTCACCACGGCAAAGTTCGGATGCACCTGCGCTCAGTGCCCACCGAACCGCTGCCTGACACTGACCGGCTGTTTGCCCGCGGCGTCTGGGACGGGGACACACTGCCCGCCATCCCCCTGCCTGACGGCCGTCAGTTGCCAGCGGTCACGCTGCATTTGGACGTGATGCAGGCGGGGACAGACGCAGCCAATCCTGAAGCCCCTGTCAGCTGGTTACTTGGCGTGCAGCAACTGTTGGCATGGTGGGGACCGTTTCGCTTGGCTTGGCTGGAGACCATGTTGCGGGTGGCCGACTGGCGGGCCTCCGCCCAGGAGGCTGCAGAGCATGGCGAATGACACCACCCAGGCACGCCCGGGACGAACCGCCCGCCCGGCGGGAATGCAGCACTGGCGTCAGCCATACCGGACCGAACCGGAAAGGAGGGGTGTCTATGGTGTATGAAGTGGTGTGCAACGGCTGCCGTCCCTTGCCCTTGGCCAGCTATCTGAAAGCGCTCGGTGTGTTACGGTTGGTGTCCGCACAAGCGGACGAGACAGCGACCGGTGCGTGGCGGGAGGACGGTTTTGTATTGACCTCGCGCTTAGACCGCAGCGCCTTGATGCGGTTTTTCTTGGAGGAGTATCAGCCATCTCCGGTGGTTGCGCCGTGGAATGGCGGGAGTGGATTTTACCCAAAGCGTCAGACTGCTGCGGCAGCCGTTGACGCCATCCGCCAATCGGGATCACCGCGCTTTGCCGCCTACCGAATCACGGTGGCTGCGGTGGATGAAATTCTGGCTCGCCTGCAGCTAAATGCCAAGCCCTCAGAAAAAGGCAAAGAAGCACTCATTGCAGCCTGCCGCAACGAACTACCGGACGACGCAGTGGAATGGCTCGACGCCGTCCTGGTACTCACCCCTCAAGGCGCCAGCTTCCCACCACTGCTCGGAACGGGCGGGAACGATGGCAATCTGGAATTCACGAATAACTTCATGCAGCGTTTGGCTGATGTGTTTGATCTAAAAACAGGTCAAGCGCATCCGCTGGCCGCCTCTTGGTTGACAGCGGCTTTATTTGACGAACCGGTCGATGGCATGGTGGAAGCGGCCATAGGCCAGTTCTCCCCTGGTTGGGCAGGAGGACCCAACGCCAGCGCCAGTTATGAAGGTTCCTCGCGCGTCAATCCCTGGGAGTTTGTTTTAATGATAGAGGGCGCCTTGACTTTTTCCACGGCTGCCACGAAACGCTTATTGAGCGGTCGGGGCGCTGGCATGAGTTTTCCTTTTACCGTTCGGACCGTGGCCGCCGGTTTTGGGGGTTGGGCTGAAAAGGACACCGACTCCGCGCGTGCTGAAATATGGCTTCCATTGTGGCGACGCCAGGCTGCCTATCCTGAATTGGCCGCGCTGTTCCAGGAAGGACGCACCCAGGTTCATGGCCGTGCCGCGCGTAACGGCCTGGATGTAGCCCGCGCCTGTGCACAGTTAGGCGTCGACCGTGGCATTGACAGTTTTCAGCGATACGCATTTTTGCAGCGATCCGGAAATATGTTCCTTGCCGTCCCACTCACTCGCTTTTACGTCCGCCGTCGCGTGGAAGCGGACCTCCTCGACGACTTGGCGGCAGATGGCTGGCTCGACCGCCTGGCCAGCAGTGCGCGCAAAGGGGGCCAGGCGCTGCAAAGTGCTCACCGCCAAGTGGCTGACGCGGTCTTTGCCCTCTGCCAGCACGGCGGCGCTTGGCGCACACAAGAGCTGTTGCGCAAGCTGGGCCAGGTCGAGCGATTGCTTGCACAACGGCCAGAGACGCGTGCCGAGTTACCCCCCCTGGCGTTGCGCAGTGAACAATGGTTGGAGCGCGCCTGGGACGGTTCAGCCGAAATGGCGCTGGCCGCCAGTATCGCCGCCTGGACATGGCCGGACGGCCCGGCCGTGCGTGCCTACTTTTCCCCGGTCGATCCGCTGCATCCTCACCGCTGGTCAGAGGATGCGACGCCGCGCGTGGTTTGGAGCGACGCGGACCTGACGCGTAACCTCTGCCGCCTGCTGCAGCGACGGCAACTGGACGCGGAACACCCGGACTGGCGCAGCCACTGCCCCGACGGCAAGCCGTGGTCCGGCCCGCTGCGTACACATTGGGAGGACATCCTGGCCTTTGCCCAGGGGACCGTGTCAGACGCCCGGTTAGAGGAGCTGCTATGGGGCCTCTTGCCGCTGTCCGCGACGCGTGCCCTGACCCGCTGGCGGTCCCCCCAGACGGCAGCGGCCACAAGCCCGGCTTGGCTGCCCTGGGCACTGGCCGTGGTCAAGCTGGTCTGTACCCCGATTGCAGACCTAGAGCGGTTGCTGCCGGCAGGGCTTGATCTGCGGTTGGCTGTACCCAGCGGACTGTTCCAGGCCTTATACTCGGGCGATCCGCTGCGTCTGCGCCACGCCTCGGAACTGGCAGAGCGCCGCCTGTTCGCCAGCGGACTGGCACCCCGCTTGCGCGGAGTAGCCACGGTGGGTTTGGCGCCGCGACGTATCTTGGCTGCGGTGGCTTTCCCGCTGGCGCTGTCTGATGTGGCGACCCTGCTGCGGCGCGTCACCGACCCCGCCGCAGCCAACACCGCCGGCAGTTGATGCTCTTGCTGCCCGCAAACCCGGCAGCATAGATGGGCGGTGTCACGAATGGGCTTGCAAACGGTTATGCCCGCAACCTGAGAAGGAGGAATCAACCCATGGATTTTGCAGCACTGCGCACCGCACCCCGCCTCTTGCTAGAGGCCCAGCTGGCTCCTTTGCAAGGCACGAGATTCCAACCCACCGGGTTCCCAGACTTGGGTCCTGCCGAGTACGACGCACCTGCAGGTCAATCCCGCATGCTGCTGGTGGAATCGGCACAAAGCATGGCCAACCGCTTAGAATCCGTGTGCTGGGACGAAGTCGCAGACGACTGGGTAGAACCGCTGCGCGGCTTACCGCTGGTTAAGGTCTATGACGAAAACCAGCAACCGCTGACCAACTCGGTGCTGGAAGCTCACCGGCTGAACTCTCCTTATATCTTGGAAGGTGCAGACAAAAGCGTACACGACCTGCTGAAACGCGAATTGGCGAGTATGGAAGAAGGTCCGGTGGACTTGCGCAAACTGGCCCGTCTGGTCTTCCACTATGACACCAATGCACTCCTGCACGGGCTGTTTCTGGCAAAGAAAGAGCTGGCCGGAGGGCGGTTGCGCCTGCCGCGTGCACTGTCTGCTTTTATTGAAGCCGAAGACGTACGCGTAGCACAGAGCGGCGGCGTCAAGAACGACCGCGTGAACCCGAGCGGATCGACCCGGGACGGCTTTGGCAACGTGCCCTTTCAACGCGAAGAGTACGTGGCACGCAAAATCACGGCCTACTTCAACCTGGACTTGATGCAGATTCGCGCTTACGGCCTCGGCGGATTGTCGGAAGACTTTTTAGTGGCTTTTGCACTGTTCAAAATTCAGCGCTTTTTAGCAACTGGGCTGCGCCTGCGCACGGCTTGCGACCTGCAGTGCCTGTCTGTCGAGGTCACGCAGCCCGCTGGCTGGCAGCTGCCAGAACTGGCCGAGCTTAGCGAGCTGTTGCCGCGTTGGATTGAACAGCTTCGTGCAGAACGGATGTTGGCCGAGCCGTTGACGGTGACCTACCGCAAGAAAAAATGAGGAGGGGCTGCGCGTGATTGGCATCGAGCTGCGCTTTCCGGCGGGTGGTTACCACGCCACGCCGTGGGGGCGGCATGTGAACGAAGCGGAAGTGGAATGGCCGCCGTCGCCTTGGCGGCTACTGCGCAGCCTGATTGCGGCTTGGTACCGGTACGCTATGTACGAGGTCTATCCAGAATCCTTGTTGCGTGAAGCCATCCAACTGCTTGCGACAGAGCTGCCGTCGTACGCCCTGCCGCCGGCCGTCCACGCGCACACCCGGCACTACATGCCGCTCGGAGGAAACAAGACGTCTCTGGTGTTTGACGGGTTTTTACGCCTCCCCCAAGACGCGGTCCTTGGTGTCTACTGGCCGCACTTGAGTGCAACCCCAGAACAGCGGCAGCTGTTGGCAGACCTTGGGCAACGGCTGGGCTACTTGGGCCGTGCCGAGAGTTGGGTCCAGGCGGAGGTCGTCGACGAGTGCCGGATGGACATCAACTGCGCACCGGTGGGAAGCGGCTTGGCGGATGACCCGGCACAGACGCTGGAAGCCGTCTACGTGTTGGCCCCGTACACGCCGCAGCAATACGCCGAATGGCTGCTGGGGCAAACGGACGGACATTCCATACGGGCGGGGGAGGGAGCGCGTGGCCGCGGCAGGCGGCCCGCCGCAGCGGGGACAGCTCTGCCGCGGGATTTGTTGGACGCTTTGCGGGTAGACACGAACGATCTGCAAGCACAACGCCGCAATCTGCCTGCGGGAGCACGCTGGGTAGTGTATCAACGGCTGCCGCTCCAACAAACGGCAGCCAACGCACTGAGAGGGTCTGTGCTGCGCGCGGGCAGCCATCGGCCGGCGATGGTTGAGCGTGTGAACACCGCCCGGTTGGCTTTGACCAGCCGTGTTCTGCCGCGCTGGGGTGAGGTCTTGGATGTCTCAGAGGTGATGCACCTGGCGCTGCTCTACCGCAGCAGTGGTGAAGCACAAGCCCCGTGGTTGGTCTCCGGCCGGGAGGCGGACGGCCGAGTCAGCGAACGCGGTCATGAGCATCTTTTCATCCTGCCAGAAGACGCTGACGGCGACGGGCGGATTGACCACGTGTTGCTGTACGCTGCTGAACCGTTTCCGCCTGCGTTGCTGCAGGCACTGCAAGACCTGCGCCGACTGCACACGCCTGTTTGGTGGCCAGGTCCAGAGCGCGGCTGGGACGTTTATTTGGAGGGCTGGATGTATCATCCAGACGTCATGAAGGCTGTGATGACGGCGACGGCAAACGGCCCAACGGTTCACACTTCTCCGCCAGCCAGAGCCGAGTCGACAGGGGGTACAGAGATGGCCTCGCTGTGGCAGTCAAAGGGCGCTACTCCGGTCAAGTTGGCCCTGACGTCAGCCGCCAGGGCCGCGTGGAGCGTATACTTGCAAGCAGGGCGCGTTTGGGTGTCGCGTACCCCTTACCTGCATCCATGGCATGTGAAGCGCAACGGTAAATTTGGCGTGGAAGACCAAATACGCCGCGAGCTGAAACTACGCGGATGGCCAGAGCCGGTTCGCCTTACCCCGTTGCCCGCGATTGAGGTGCACGGCTCCTTATGGCCAACGCAACGTTTCCGAAAACTGCGCTACGGCAAAGGGCAACGCCTGCCCGATATGCGCGGAAGCTTTTGGCAGTTGGAGTTTGCTGAAACGGTCGGTGGTCCATTATGCCTTGGCGCAAATTGTCACTTTGGCATGGGCCTGTTTGTCCCTGTGACATACGAGAGGTAAGCGTTGGCCAGCCATGACGGTACGGCTATGGGATACCAGATAATTAGATAACTAGTAGATAGAGAATAAGAAACACCAGAGTCACGGCCCATACGTACCCTGGCTATTAGACAAAAATACAGGCTTTAGGGGTATGGGGTTCAAATAAGGGGTTCAAATGGAAGAACGGACATGTAGAAAGCACTTAGAGCGGAATCCGCGAACCCTGATCGCCAGGAAATCGCCAGGGGGTTCGCGGAACCGAACATTTCCGCATCAACACTGGATTTTTCCTCTGCAAATGGATATTGTTCAAGTGGATAAAATAGGCTATGTTAAGGATGTATCGATAGGTTCGCGGAAGAAAGCGGAAAAAGCCTTGTCCGTCAAGGGCTGAGTGAGGAAGAGTGAATCCGCGGGACTGTCCCGCGGCCCCATTGAAGGACGATTAGATTGGACAGGTCTGCTCTATATAGGTTAGGTGAATCCGCGGGACTGTCCCGCGGCCCCATTGAAGGGCCAGCGCGAGCGACAGCATCAACGTCAATATCAACGTGAATCCGCGGGACTGTCCCGCGGCCCCATTGAAGGTGGTGATTCTGTTATTGCTGCTAATGTCCCTTTTACGTGAATCCGCGGGACTGTCCCGCGGCCCCATTAAAGGGCGGTATTCCCTCATGCACTTTTCTTCTTCATCCTCGTTGAATTGGCTTGCCCTCGCCGGATTGTATTACCTGGCTGTTAGAAAGATTGATATATATTCTGCTATATTCTGCAAGACAAGGTATATCCACGAGCATTCTTCTCCATACTACAATTGAACGCAATCTACCAAACCCTCAGTCCCAACGAAATGCGTTCCTATCCCATGGTTGAAAAGGATGCGGACCCTGTGGAGGACGAACTTTTCATTCCCATTTCCGCGCTGCAACACTACGTTTACTGTCCGCGGCAATGCGCTTTGATTCATCTAGAACAAACCTTTCTCGAGAACGCGGATACACTCAAAGGCAGGTGGCAACATGCGCGAGTCGACTCAGAACAAGTGCTATCCGCGCGTGGGTACCCTGTGTATACGTCGTTCCCAGTGTGGTCGGAAAGCCTGGGTTTGACGGGGAAGTGCGATGCGATAGAATGGCGCGACGGGGTGCCATTCCCTGTAGAGTTCAAGCGCGGGCCCCGTCGCCGTGCACTGCATGACGACATCCAGCTAGCGGCTCAAGCCCTTTGTCTGGAAGAGATGTTGGGTATCCCTGTTCGCATTGGTGCCATATTTCACATCCAATCACACCGGCGACGTTACATTGAAATAGACGAAACCTTGCGCCAACAGGTCAAAGATATCGCCCAAGCGGTGCGTACCCTCCTGCAACAAAGCACCTTGCCACCAGCTTTGAACAACCACCGCTGTACGCGCTGCTCCTTGCAGCCCGTATGCTTGCCGCAAATCACCCACCCGCAACGAAACCGCCCAACATGGTGGCGTGTCTGGCAACACATGGATTCTACGTCCACATCTTACACTGTTGAGGAGGTCCCCAGGTCATGACCGTCTTGCAGCAAACCCTGTATCTGCAACACGACGGTGCCGTCGCGCGACTTGACCATGATACGGTGTGGATGACCACAGAACAAGGTACCTTGGCACGTATCCCCTTGCACTTGGTGCAGTCCATCGTCGTCTTAGGCCGCGTGTCTTTAACCAGTCCATTGCTGGACCGGTGTGCTCGTGAAGGCAAGAGTGTGGTGAAACTGGACAACCGGGGCCGCTTTCTATATCGGTTGGAAGGACCCGTCTCCGGTAACGTCTTGTTGCGTACCGCCCAGTATGAGCTGTGGCGCCAGGTAGATCGGCAAGTGCCCCTGGTGCAAGCGTTTGTCGCCGGCAAATTGCATAACACCCGGGTCCTCCTGCTGCGTGCAGCCAGAGACTCGCATGACCAGGAGGCCGCCGAGCGCCTGCGCACAACAGCGAGTGAGATGCTGCGTGACTTGCGCCGATTGCCGCATCTCACCGAGATACCCGTCTTACGCGGTATAGAAGGAGTCAATGCCCGCCGTTACTTCTCCCTCTGGAACGACCTGCTGACCGGCCCGGTCGACGTACCTCTCCAATGGCAAGGCCGATCCCGCCGCCCCCCGCTTGATCCGTTGAACGCGGTGCTTTCCCTGCTTTACGGCTTGCTGCGCCACGACGTGCAGTCTGCGTTAGAGTGTACAGGTCTGGACCCTCAGGTGGGGTATCTGCACACACTGCGCCCGGGCAGGCCCGGATTGGCGCTCGATTTAATGGAAGAGTTTCGGCCGGTGATAGCGGATCGGACCGCGCTCACACTGTTCAACCGCCGCCAGTTGCAGGCAGACGATTTTACCTTTTTACCCGGCGGGGCTGTCTCGCTCTCCGCGCAAGGCCGCAAAACGGTCTTGGCCGAGTATCAGCGCCGCAAACAAGCAGAGGTGACACACCCACTCCTTAGACAAAAGATTCCGCTTGGCTACGCCATCCTGGTCCAAGCGCGCTTCTTGGCACGTGCCATCCGCCAAGACCACGCGGAGTATACCCCGTTTTTTGTGCATGGATAAAGATTGTCCGCGTCACACAGACGGCCCCTGCAAAAGGAAGGAGAGGGGAGCAAGAGATGTACGTGGTCGTCGCGTACGACATCTGCACAGATAACAAAGCAGGCGAAAAACGCTTGCGCAAAGTGGCGCAGACCTGCCAGAATTACGGCCAGCGCGTGCAAAAATCACTGTTTGAATGCACCTTGGACGAAGCCACGTTGGCCGGCTTGGTGCACGATCTGCGCCTGCTGGTGCATCCGCGTGAAGACAGTGTGCGTATCTACCGGGCGTTGGATTTCTCCTCCACGCATGTGATTCGTCTCGGCCGCGACCTGGGTCTGGACTTTCAAGGCCCCTTGATTCTATAACGTTGAACCTAGAACGTTGAACCCTCATACGCCTCATTGTGCCGCGTACCAGAATCTTGTGACCACAAACCTTCCGTCATCCTCCATATTTAAGATGAAGGAATGTTTCTCTGTTCGTAATTCCCACTGCAAAACGCTCTCCTCGCAGCACAGCGAGGCTCTCCAACCAGTCTCTCGACCATCCACTGATGTTCCTGTACTCTACAATGGCAGAAAGGAGGATTGCTAGCTTGCACTCCCAACCTAATCACCCGGGCGAACCTCGTACACCCGTGTCCGCCTCCTCCACGTGCCCTGTTCAAGGCTCACTTCAAGAATTGGCTCGCGTCTTCCTATGGTTGGGTTTGACCACGTTTGGCGGCATGTGGGGCGCCAATGCAAGTACTGAGAAGGCGTTGATTGAAAGGCGGCATTGGCTGGAGCACGAAGAGTTACAGTCGTACATGGTAATTGCGACCGTCATGCCCTCCCCTAAATTCCTGGCCCTCGCTGGACTGGTGGGGTTCAAACTGCGCGGCTGGCTAGGCAGTGCGGTCGCAGTGGTCACCCTGATCTTCCCTTCGGCCCTGATGGTGCTGCTTGGTACCCTGCTGATTCCGCCCAGTCTGCTGCGCGGCGTGCTCGCTCCCTTGCAAGAGCTGACCGGAGTAGCCATCACAGGGATACTCTTCGGCAACGCCTTGCGCCAGCTAAAAACCACGCGTGTACAACCACGGCAGCGCTGGCTCGGCCTAGGTCTCACTGCAGCGGTGTTTGTAGTCAGCTGGTTGGGCGTTCCACTCATCCTCGCTGCCATGCTGGGGTTGGCGCTGAGCATGCTGCTCATCCGTCCCGCCAGCCTGCCTGCAGCCACGGCCGAGGTGGATTCCGCCAAAGCCACGGCCGTCGCGCCAGGACCGGCATCCCAGTCCCCTGCAGCCAGAATGAAGCAGCCCTCGTCGGGAGGAGATTCACCATGAGTCATGGAGTCAGCGCCTGGGAGGTTTTTATCGTCTTTTTATTAAGTACCTCAGTGTTTTCAATGGGCGGAGGCAACGGTGCCACTGCTATTGTGCAAAGCCACTGGGTGGCCAACGGGGTGCTCAACCCCAACCTGTTTGCCTGGGCGGTGTCTTTGAGTTACTTAACCCCAGGCCCCAAGGTGGGATTTATCACCGGGATTGGGTATTACCTCGACGGGTTGGTGGGTGCCCTCGTGGCTGGTATTGCCTGCTGCATTCCGTCGATTGTCAGTTCAGCCGGGATTTCGTACGGATTGCAACGCATGACCCCGTTTTTATACAGGCTCGGGTACGCCGCAGGGTTCCCCATCGCTGCCATGATTGCCGCGGCGGCCTGGCAAACGGCACGAACCCTGCACTTAAAGCTCTGGGAAGAAGTGGCGGTCGGCTTGATCACCGTGTGGGTGGGATGGTTTGACCTGCCCATTGTCTGGGTGGTCTTAGCTGCCTTAGCCGCCGGATTGGTTTGGTCCTTGTGGTAACAAGCCTTCACAGGGCTCATCCCCCGTTCAATGATAGGTGGTTTCCACCAATCGACCGCGCTCATAGCGCAGAGAGATTCTTTGGTGGTCGACTGTGGTGGTAAACACCACCGGCTGCCGCCAGAGAGCTTGTATGCTGGCCAACACCATTCGCAGCTCAGCCATGTTTAACTCGCGGCCTGTAAACTGGTGCACCATCCGCAGCAGACCTTGATCCTCCCAGAAATCAAGGCGAGGCCGGCCCAGGGTGCGCAACTCTTCAACCAACACTTCCCGGGTTGCCGCTTCCTCGCCGGCCTTCGCACTGTAGAAATGGCGGACCAAAGCGTCACTCAGATAAGCGGCCGCAAAGTCGGCGTCATTCAGTTGCCCGCGTACCTCCCGTGCTTTCTCCCAGCCCTCCGTGAGCACCAGCTCCGCAAACATACGGTACCCCACGGCAGCCGGCGTGCGCCGGGCCAACACCTCCGCCTCAAGGCGTGCCGCCTCTACACTGTCCCTCTCCAGACCGGGACAGCGCCGCAACAACTGCACCCAGCAGTACGTCGCCCAGCCGTCATTCACCAGTTTCGTGCGAGCAAATAGCTCCATCGCCTCCAGCTCCTCCGCCAGCAGCAGCAGCACGTGGCGTTCCCAGGCCTGCAAACCAGGGCCGTTTTCGGCCGTTAGCACCAGCAGACCCGGGTAATCGCGGATAGTCCAGGCGTGCCGAATCAACTCCGCCACCGCCTGTTCACCATACGCCTCTTCATACGACTGCAGTGTGCGGGCATGCAAGCGAAACCGCTGCAGGGGGTTGTCCGAGGACGCCAGCCACCGGTTGTGGCGGTAAAAATCCGCATGTCCCAAGGCCTCCGCGTACACTGCGAGGGAACGCAACCCTGTCAGCTCGTTGCGTATCAACAGGTACACCGGACAGCTGTACACCACGCGCGCCATGGGCAGCGGTTGCGCCTTCCATTGTTCCAGCTCGCGCCCTAAGACCCAGTGCGAAAACCGGTTGGGCACGCGGCTGGCCACCAGCGCTGCCATGACATCGTCCGGAACGGTTTCCACTTGGACCGGATACGGCGCCAAGCCCATGGTCTGAGCCGTCGCAGCCAATGCCTCGCGCCATGCCTCTGACCGGATGTCCATCGGGTATGCCTGTCCACCTCGTCCGCCGGTTCCATTCACCGCTTGTCCGTCCCCCTCTAACCCACCGCGCCCGTGCGCTCCTTGCTGTCTGAGAACAGGCGGCACAAAGCTGGGTAAACGTCCCGCGCCGATCGCACCTGGTAACTGCGGCTTGAGCTGTTCATGGAATTCGTCAGCCGCGTCAGCAGTTCCGACGGTGGCCGTACAGGGTTGATCTCGACGTATCCAAACAGGTTGCTGACATCGGCCAACTGTCTCGCCAGTTCCACCGCTCGATCCATGTCGCCCGGTTGATTGTCGCCATCCGTTACATGCAATACATACACATTGCTGCCGCCTGGCCACGACCGGACCAACTCCAGCACCTGAGCATACGCGGCAGAGCAGCGCGTCCCCCCGTCTTCTTGCACCGCGAAAAACTGATCTGCACTGACCTCGTACGCGTCTGTGTGGTGCACCACGTAGCGGATTTCCACATGGGGATAACACAGCACAAGAAATCGCTTGGTCCAGAAGAACAACGTCCGCGCCAACCGCCGTTCAATCTCACCCATGCTGGCGCTCACATCCAGTACCGCCACCAGCAAAGCAGACGTCTCGTTGCGCCCCTCGGCCGGTGTGCGGAAGCGCAGGTCTTCCCGGCGCAATGCCACAGTGGACCCCCCTGCGCGCAGTTGCCGCCGCAGCGCCGCGCGCAGGGTTTGGCGTTTATCAAGAAACGGCAGCAGTCCCGCCGGGCGTACCGACGTCCAAGCGAGATCGTGCAAGGGCACCTCTGCCGCCCGCTGTGTGCGCAACCCCGGCAACCGCAGCTGTTGCAGCAGTACATCCGCAATGTCGTCGACCGTCAAGGCGTGGCCAAACAGCAACGGCGTGTCCCCATCCCCCGTCCCCCGGACTGGGATGTCAGACAAGCCACTGGCCCCTTCGCCTTCAAACATGCGAATCGGTACAGTCAGATAGCGGATGCGCGGGTCAGCCTGCGGCGGAACAAGCACGGTCTCGTCGCCATCTCCCAGTTGCCCCACCAACTCCGGCAGGGTTTCTGAAATATACGTCCGCAATTGTTCACGGTACCTGCGCGCGTCTTGCTGCGGCTTAAGAAACAACGACCAATCCAGTGATTCCTCCACCCTGTCCAAAGCCATGCGCCCCCCGCCTGTTGGTTCCATAATCCCCCTCCCTCACCCCAGCGGGTTGATGGGGCTAAGCAGGCTTGCAGTCAGCCGTTCTGCGGCTGCCGCGGAAAACCCATGCGCTTGCAGGGCTCGCCAGACCGGGACGGGCGAGTCGATCCGCTGCAACGCTTGTTGGCACAGGTATTGGCGGATGGCCGGGTCACCTTCCAGGCGGAACTCGGTCTGCAGCTCCCGCGCACGCCGCTGCCGGTCAAGCAGCGACTCGCGGAACGCTTCGCGGCCGTTAGCAGGCACAGCAAGCAGGTCTTCTACCTTTTCTAAAAAGCCCGCGTCGTGGGCTGCTTCGTCTGCCCACTGCTGAACCTGCTGCATGTACTGGTCCAGCATCTCACGCTCGCTTTCGGCCACATCCAGGGAAGCAAACACCAGCTCGCAGATCCGCTCTTGGTACGCCTGCGCAGCGCGCCGCAGTGCGCCTAGGTAGTGGTCGAGTGTCTGCTCGTTGATTCCGGGAATCTCCGGCAGCCTCCGCCGCAATGCGCGTAAAATGGCGAGCGCCTCGACCGGTCCCGGGGTGTTGCAAGCCACCGCCGACAGAACGTTCACGACAAAACGTGGGTCTATGCCGCGCATGCCGTCCTCAGACCGGGTCTCTACGGTAAAGGTGGCGGCAGTCTCCAAAGCGTACGGCTCATACTGCCCGGGGACACGCGCTTGCAGCATGCGTACCTCTGCTGCCACCGAGCGGTGGTATGGGAAGCGTAGCACAAACATGCGCGATAGCAGTGCCTCGTTGCGCGGGTTGTTGACAAACCGCTCGTACTCCGCTTCGTTGGTGTGCGCGACTATCACCTCATCCGCAGAGATCAAGGCATAGCGGCCGGTTTTAAAGTTGCCTTCTTGCGTCAGGGAGAGCAGGGGATAGAGGAACTTCTCGTCACACTTTAAAATCTCTTGAAACTCCATCAGTCCGCGGTTGGCGATATTCAATTCGCCGTCAAACCGGTAAGCGCGCGGGTCCGACTCGGAGCCGTACTGCGCCAGCCCCACAAAGTCGAGACTTCCCACCAGTTCGCTGATGTCCTGGCTTTTTGGGTCTGAGGGAGAGAAGGTGCCAATGCCCAGACGCTTCTGCTCGGAGAAAAACACGCGCACGACGCGCACCTTGGCGATGTCGCCGCCGTACTTGGACTCCACCAGCCAACGCGTATACGGGTTGAGCTCGCCCTCGATGCGGATGCCCAATTCCCGCTCCAACGCGGACCGCTCGGCAGGCGGCAGCAACAACAGCGGATTTTGTTGCATGGGGCACCCTTCAATGGCGTACACCGCACCTTCATCCGTCTGTGTGAAGCGCTCCAGGCCGCGCTTGAGCAGCTGGACGAAGGTCGATTTACCACTGCTGACCGGACCCACCAACAGCAGCAGGCGGCGCTTCAAATCATAGCCACGGGCAGCAGGGAGGAAGTACTCCTCCACCACCCGATTCAACACCTCGTCCACACCAAACAAGTCATGGCGGAAAAACAAGTAACCCTGTTCATCCCGGCCCGCGGCGGTCAGCATGCGATAGACCCGCTGGTGGGCGTCATCCGCCAGGTGCGGGTGTTGCCGCACCAATTCCAAGTATTCCGTAAACGTGCCAGACCACGGCTGGTGCACAGTCCCCGGGAGGTTCACTCGCTGGGTATGCATCGTTGCGTTCACACATCCTTTACGTCTCTTCTTCACTATTGTGAACCGAGCCCCGGGACGGCTCCACCGTCCTTTCTGTTATGTGAAATACGACCCTTTGTACAATCCTACATCCGGCCCTGCCGCTTCAACCCGCCCAGACACTGCTAAGCCTGGCCCTGCCGCCCGGGTCCGTCATCGTAAAAACCGCGTGGATGGCAAACCTGCCATCGCCAAGCACTGGCCAACATGTCATCCAGGCTCGCGCGCGGCTGCCAGCCCAGGTGCTCGCTTGCCAACGCCGCTGCGGCCACAAGCACCGGCGGATCGCCCAAACGGCGCGGGGCAAAGCACACGGGAATGGGATGCCCCGTTATGCGGCGTGCAGCGGCAACCACTTCTAAGACAGACCAACCGTGCGTGCTCCCCAGGTTGTACACCAAGGCACCGCCCGACCCGGTACGCAGGCGTCGCACCGCCAGGTGGTGTGCGCGAGCAACATCGAGAACATGGACAAAATCGCGGATGCAGGTGCCGTCAGGAGTAGGGTAATCGTCGCCGTAAACGGTCAGGTGTGGACGCAGTCCCGCGGCCACCTGCAACACATTGGGAATCAGGTGGGTCTCTGGCTGGTGCGCCTCCCCTAGGGTTCCGTCCTCCCAAGCCCCGGCGACATTAAAGTAGCGCAGGGAGACGGAAGCCAGTCCGTACGCTTGCCAACAGGCGGCGAGCAGCTGCTCCACTGCCAGCTTGCTAGCGCCGTATGGATTGACGGGTTGCAACGGGTGGTCTTCGTGCAAGGGGATGCTGACCGGGTTCCCGTACACGGCGGCCGTTGAGGAGAAGACGACGCGGCGAATCCCGTGATCCACCAGCGTCTGTAAGAAGGTGGTGGTGGCACCGACATTGTCTGCGTAATACAACAAGGGTTCGTGAACGCTTTCTGCTACCAGACTGCGGCCAGCCAGATGGAGGACCGCTTCGATGTCATGCCGGCGCAAGATGTGACCGACCTGCTCGCGGTCGCGAAGGTCGCAGGCGTAAAAGGGGGCGCCTGTTTGGAGGGCGGCGGCACGGTGACCGCTCTGAAGGTTGTCCAGCAGGACCACTTGCTCCCCCTGCTGTTGCAGCCAGCGCGCCGTGTGACTGCCGATATACCCGGCTCCGCCCGTGATCAGCAGCGCCATCCTGCTCCCCCTTTTGCCTCTTAGCCAATATCACCCCATGGGTTGAACCCTGACTCACTGCCTGACGCCTGCACCGGACCGGGGCGCCAAGGGCGTACCGCGGCAGAACGCTGTCGTCATACCTCCTGCGCCCAGCGGCCACGGCGCAGCACAGGAACCGTGCGACCATCCTGCGTCTCTGCGTCGATGTCCAGCTGGTCTGAGCCAATCATAAAATCGACGTGCATCAGGCTGTCGTTGAGGCCGAGCTCTTCCCAGTCGGCCGGCTGGCCTGGAGTGAGCCCTTCCAACAGTGGGTACGCCTTGCCGATGGCCAGGTGACACGAGGCGTTCTCATCAAACAGCGTGTTGTAGAACAGCACCCCGCGCTGGGCAATTGGGGAGTCCACCGGCACCAGCGCCACCTCCCCCAGGTAATGACTTCCCTCGTCCGTTTCAATAATGTGCCGCAGTGCCTCTTGTCCGCGTTCAGCACTGTACTCGACAATCCGGCCGCGCTCAAAGCGCAGACGGATACCTTCTATTAAATTACCGTTGTGATTCAGCGGCATGGTGCTGCTGACCACGCCGTCCACGCCTGTTTTCAGCGGTGCCGTAAACACCTCTTCCGTCGGGATGTTGGCGACAAACGCCACCCCTTGCGGCGTGGTTTGCTGTGCACTGGCCCAGAT
>JAILZF010000209.1 GCA_023512635.1 Alicyclobacillus sp.
CCAATGATGTGTCTAAGCTCGCCCCCGGTGGGGTGCAGTACTCCCTGCTGACGAATGATCACGGAGGCTGCCTGGACGACTTGCTGGTGTATTGTGCCGGTACAGACCACTTTTGGCTGGTGGTGAATGCCGTCAATACGGAAAAAGACCTGCGCTGGTTACAAGACCACGCCGTCCCAGGGGTATGCGTGGCTGACCGAAGCGCAGAAGTCGCCCTGTTGGCCCTGCAAGGGCCAGCGGCACAAGCGTGTTTACAAATGCACACAGCTGAAGACGTGTCTGGTTTGGCACCGTTTCGGTGGCAGCGTATGCAGGTCTGCGGCCGTCCCGTGGTGGTTTCGCGCACAGGTTACACGGGTGAGGATGGATTTGAGCTTTACCTTGCGGCGGCGGACGGCCCGGTTGTTTGGACCCAACTGTTGGACCTAGGCGATCGCTGTGGTGTGGTGCCCGCTGGCCTAGGGGCGCGTGACACGTTGCGCCTTGAGGCGAAGTTGCCACTCTATGGTCAAGAGTTGCGTGAAGACATCACGCCGTTGGAGGCTGGTCTGGGAGCGTTTGTCAAATTACAGAAAGGTCCATTCCCGGGACATGAGGTGCTTGTACAGCAGAAGGTGGAAGGTGTACAGCGCAAGTTGGTGGGGTTACGCCTCGCGGATCGCCAGATTGCCCGTACAGGGTACCAAGTGCTGGCGGACGGGCAACAGGCAGGTTGGATTACGTCAGGATCATGGTCGCCGACACTGCACGTTCCGATTGCCTTGGCCTACGTACCGGTGGCGTTTAGTGCGGTTGGGACCTGCTTGACAGTGGATGTCCGTGGTCGACTGGCAGCCGCTGAGGTGGTGCCCACACCGTTTTATCAACGTCCGCGCCCTGGGTTGTCTCCTGCTCCTGCGTCAGTCCAGGGATAGAGGATTAACCCGAGTGGGCAGCCGTGCCAGCCTGCAGGGAGATTTGACCATGAAAGGTCCTGCGATGTGGTCGTTGAAGGGAGGGGTTGGGTTGTATCTACCGCATACAGAAGAAGACCGGCAGCGTATGCTGGCGACGCTTGGTATGACGAGCACGGAGGAACTGTTTGCAGATATCCCCGCCTCGGTACGCTTGCAACGTCCCTTGCAGTTGCCGCCGCCGCTAGCCGAACTGGCATTGCAGCAGCATATGCAATCGCTAGCTCAGCGTCACCCGGACCCTGGGCGGTGGATTCGCCTGCTGGGTGCAGGTAGTTATGAACACTACATACCCAGTGTGGTGGAGGCGGTGGTGAGCCGGTCCGAATTTTATACCTCGTACACACCCTATCAACCAGAGTTGAGTCAGGGGATGCTGCAGGCGACTTTTGAATACCAAACCATGGCAGCTGAGCTGTTGGGTATGGATGTGGCCAATGCCTCCATGTACGATGGAGCCACGGCGTTTGCAGAAGCTGGCTTGGTGTGTTGCGCCCACACGGGCCGTAACCAGCTGTTGGTGGCTCAAACGGTACATCCCCAATACCGCGCAGTTTTGGCGGCGTACGCGGCCGGTCAGCACATTGAGGTGGTGGAGATTCCATGTCCGCAAGGGCGGATTGACCTGTCCCAATGGGCTCTTGCCTGCAGTACAGAGACGGCGGGCGTTTTGTTGCAGTCTCCCAACTTTTTTGGCATTCCCGAAGAGGTGTCTGCCGTAGCCGGCATCGCTCATGCCTGTGGTAGTTTGGTCGTTGTGGCTGCTTATCCGATTGCCTTGGGTCTGATGGCTTCCCCGGGTGAGCAAGGTGCTGATATAGCCGTCGCTGAAGGGCAGAGTTTGGGCAATTCCCTGTCCTATGGTGGACCGTACTTGGGGATGATGGCAGTGCGTCAGGCGTTGCTGCGCCGCTTGCCGGGACGTATCGTTGGACAAACCCGGGACAGACACGGCAGGCGCGGGTTTGTATTGACGTTGCAAGCACGCGAGCAGCACATCCGGCGTGAAAAAGCCACCTCTAATATCTGTTCGAACCAAGCGTTAAACGCCCTTGCTGCCGCGGTTTACTTAGCTT
>JAILZF010000210.1 GCA_023512635.1 Alicyclobacillus sp.
CTCCACCACAGGGACTGACAAGCCAAGCCGCGGAATGGTCAGTTGTGCCCATTTTTGCCCTAATTGGGGAGGTGGCGTCCACAAAACCGGCTGCTTTCCCGCAGAAGAGGCGGAGGGTGTACCCGCCAAGTTAGCCGTCAAAGCAGGGGTAGGCGCAGCACTCCTCGTTGCAACTGGTTGGTACACCGGCAGCGAACGGCTGTTCAACCCCACCGTCTGTTGCCATGCATCCCATCCAAACCACGCCAGCAACCCGCCACCCGACACCATCATCGCCCACGCACAGACGAGGACACCGCGCAACCAGTTGGAGCCGCCTTTTGTACGCTTCATCATAAGCAGCCCCGCTACGACTGCCGACGCCTGCGCAGCGCAATCATGGCGGGTACTCCAGCTGCCAGACCCGCGCTCAACAACAACCCGCCTGCCGCAATGCCCAGTGGATCGTGCGTGGCCGTGTGCGGCAAGGTCGTGTCAGAGACCACGGTGTGCTGGCTAGCGAGCTCCTGGGCCGCCTGGGCGGCGCTCTGTGCTGCCTGGGCTGTCGTGAGCAAGGGGGTGATGCTGGCGCTGCTGTCAGGTGCCGGAAGACTACAGAGGATGCGTCCTTGATCATCCTGCAACTGCAGGCGCACCCCCGCTACAACGGGCGGAGTTTGGACATCCACTACCTGGTTTTGCGCTTGGAGGCCCACCACGTGCACATGCAGGCTGGTCAAGGTCTGGAGCATACAGTGCCACGCCTCCAGCCGGTCTGCTGTGTCCACTCTGCCTTTGCTGTGTACCTGGGCCACTAGATGTTGTAACTGCTGGACATTCGCTTGGATATGCTGCATGTCGGCGGCCGACCAGCTGACGGATTGCAGGTAGACGCTCACTAGGTCGGTCCGGTCACAGCCCAGTTGTCGTAGTGCCGTTTGTAGGGCTTGCACAGCGATTTGGACATTGACTTGAGCGGAAGCTGTGGCCGACTCCGCGTCGGCTTGAGAAGCCGCCTGCACCGTCACACGCCCCTGGGTGTTATCCTGGGCATTGACGTGTACATTGCTGTTGTTGTGCACCTGCACGTTGGCATGCGCATTGCTGTTGTCGTGCACCTGCACGTTGGCATGCGCATCGCTGTTGTCGTGCACCTGCACATTGGCATGCACATCGCTGTTGTCGTGCACCTGCACGTTGGCATGCGCATTGCTGTTGTCGTGGACGATCACGTTATCATGCACATGGACGTTGACGTGTGCAGGATCACTGCTGTGTACCTGGGATTGCTCATGGACTTGTGTGTTTTCATGGACGTTCACCGTTTGCGCCCAAACCACGGGTAGTGTGCCAGCCCACCCTGCAACTGCAGGCCCTGCCAACAAACCGAGACCCAGCGCCAGTGCGGCTCGGCCAACAGCAGACGCCTTGCTTTTGCCTGAAGAGGGGGATTTCACGTTGAACAACGCCCCTTCCCTATCGAGATCCATAAAAAGTAAAGGCTCCCTATAACTATCGGAAAGAGGCCACCTGCTATTGGGGTCATTTTGTTAATTTGGGCTTATCTAGGTGATTATCCAATTTTTTAACCAGATCCATAGACACAATCCCGTTAACGTCACCAAAAGTGTAGGGACAGTCAAGACCAAGCCTGCTTTGCAGTAGTTTCGCCAGGTGATCAATACTCCGCGCCGGTTCAGCACATGCAGCCAGAGAAGTGTGGCCAAGGAACCTATGGGCGTCATTTTGGGTCCTAAATCACAGCCGATGACATTGGCACACACGAGAGCCTGCTGCAAAGTTCCCCCGGTATGTGTACCGTAGATGGCCAAGGCGTCAACCATGACGGTTGGTAAGTTATTCATGATACTCGACAGTCCGGCCGCCAAAAACCCTGTGGTGAGGGTCGCAACAAACAATCCGTTATGCGTGGTCCCTTGAATCAAACGCCCAAGCATCCCTGTCAAGCCTACGTTGTGCAAGCCAAACACGACTATGTACATGCCCAAAGAGAAGGTGACAATCGACCAGGGTGCAGCTTTGACC
>JAILZF010000211.1 GCA_023512635.1 Alicyclobacillus sp.
GTGTTGGCCCAGGCATTTGAAGGATCCGCCTTTTACATACAGAGTGCCCGCCAGGCGTTCGCTGCCGTCGACCGGTCGCTGATTGAAGTGTCGCGGACACTGGGTGCAGGTCCGTGGCGCACGTATTGGCGGCTAGAGTTGCCACAGGCGATGCCTGGCTTGTGGGCGGGGGCGGCGATGGCGTGGGCACGCGCCTTGGGCGAATTCGGCGCAACCATGTTGTTTGCCGGAAACATGACTGGGGTGACGCAGACCATGCCACTGGCCATCTACACTGTCTTGGAGCAAGACTTGCATGCGGCAGTGGTCCTTGCCTTGGTGCTGATGGCTTTGGGTTTTGGCTTGTTGTGGCTGTTGACGCGGCTGCGCCAAAGCCTGACGTAAGGACGAACTTGGCGAGGGTGCAAGGCGGGTGGATGACCCTTGGGCAGGTGCGGCCATTCAGCAAAGGGGGGGCTCTGGTGCAGGAACAGCCTGGATTGGTGTTTGACGTGTGTATACCGCTTGCCGCGTTTACGCTGACCGTGCGGGCAACCGTACCGCCGGGGATTACAGCGTTGGTCGGGCCGAGCGGTTCTGGCAAGACAACGTTGTTGCGTTGCTTGGCAGGGCTAATACGGCCGGCAGACGGCTTCATACACTTGAATGGCCGGTTGTTGTTTGCCGCCGCGGCAGGGGTGTTTCTACCGCCGGAACAGCGTCAAGTCGGTTACGTCCCTCAACAATATGGGTTGTTTCCGCGTTTGCGTGTGGCGGACAACGTGGCATACGGGTTGCAGGCGCGCCGGGTGCCGGCGGTGGAGCGCCGGCGGCGTGTGCAAACCATATTAGAGCGTATGGGAATCGCGCACTTAGCGGATCGCCTGCCGTATCAGTTGTCAGGCGGAGAGGCGCAACGTGTGGCTCTGGCACGCGCGTTCGTGTTAGAGCCAGACTACGTTCTGCTCGATGAGCCGTTGGCCGCCTTGGACCCGGAAACGCGTCAACACATTCGCCAGTTTATGCGCCAAGTGCTGCTGGAATCGGGGTGTCCCGTGCTTTGTGTCACGCATGACCCACAGGACGTACAAGCGATGGCAGACAGGGTGCTCACGCTGCAAGCAGGGACATTGGCAACGGTTCAAGAGACGGTTGTGCGGCCCGGCTAACACCGCACCAAGAGGTTCGTCTTAAGCGCGAGGGAGGGAGACGGATGTGTGGACGGTTCACCTTGACCGCTCCGTGGGAGGAGGTATTGACTCGATTTTCGGTAGATTTGGCACCTGCGTGGCTGCCGCCACGCTATAATGTAGCGCCGGCGCAAGAACTGCCCGTGTTGGTCTCGCAAGCAGGAAAACGGGTGCTGCGGACGATGGCCTGGGGGTTGCTGATGCCGCGTTCCCAGGGCTCGACGCGCGTGATCAACGTGCGGTCGGAAACGGTCGTGTTCAAACCGTGGTTCCGCCGTCTTTTGCACAGCCAACGTTGTCTGGTGCCGGCCGATGGGTATTACGAGTGGCACGCCCTTGGCAAAGTCAAGCAACCGTATCGTATTGTCTTGCCGCAGCGCAAGCTGTTTGCCTTCGCGGGTTTGTACAGTATACAGACGGCGTCAGACGGGCATATTCGGGGAGTCTTTGCCTTGCTGACGTGTGCGGCCAACGACCGTTTGGCGGGTTTGCATCCGCGCATGCCGGTGATCTTGCCAGAGTCGGCAGAAGAGGCTTGGCTGTCACCGCGTGTGCGTGCAGAGCAAGCGGTGGAACTGCTGCAACCTTGTCCTTCCGCGGAGGTGGCATATTACCCGGTGTCGACGCGTGTCAACCGCCCGGATGTGGACGATCCCGAATGTATTCAGCCGGTACAGGGGTTGGGCCTGGGTTTGACCTAAATGAATCGCCTCAGATTCGGCGTTGAAATTCGCTTGTTCAACCGTGGATAACAGGGATTTTTCGCTTTTTCTAGAATGATCATAAGGGTTTAGCCCGCGGTTCAAATGCCCAAATACCTGGCACAGCCCGGTGACTGCTGAAAGAGGG
>JAILZF010000212.1 GCA_023512635.1 Alicyclobacillus sp.
GCCACTAACGGCCTAGGAACTCAAACGGTGGTTTATACGGACACTGACCGTAGAACCCTGAAACTGATCGTCAACGGGAATTCCAACAAGAATTCCACAAACCCAGGTGAAATCGATCTGCGAAACATGCAAGTAGCTTTGCAACCTGGGTTTAGCGGAGATCTGACGATTCAGCTCGGTGGCAGCGAGGGTGTGACCGGGAACATCACGGTAGCTACCGTCCAGACGCCCATCTCCGTGAAAGCAGATACGACTCCGAATGTAGTCATTGGCTCTGGCAGTCAGGCGATCGGGAATATCACCCTGACGGAAAACATCGCTGGCGGCTTTGCCAAGAACTCCGATGTCGGCTCTGGTTACAACCTAGTTCACATTGAGTTGCCATATGGGGTGCAATTCGACGGTACTCCCAATGTTGAGGTCACCCAGGGTGATCTCCGGATTAAGGATGTCTCGGTGGGCCTCGGCTCTGATAACAAAGGCTATCTTGATTTCTACGTAGATGCCGAGAGTACAACACCGAGTCAGATCACGATCTCCAATGCGAAATTGAAGCTCGATCGTACGGTACCTCAAGGAAGCATTGTTCTGAAGGTCAAAGGTCCGGCTGTGTCTTACACGGCATATGCAAAAGATGCTAACCCAGCCCTAAATAGCCCGTATGCTGTACAAACATGGTATGACAACAACAAAACCGCTGCCAGCACGACGATTGCCAACGTCACCACTCCTGCACAGACTGGCTCCAACGTGGCGACCTTCACCGTGGGTAGCAACAGCTACACGGTCAACGGTGTACAGCAGACCATGGACGTGGCTCCGTACCTCAAGAACGACGGCCGCGTGATGCTGCCGGTGCGGTTTGTGGCCAACGCCCTGGGGGTGACTGACGACCACATCGTCTGGAACGGTGCGGATCAATCCGTGACCATCTTCAAGGGCAACACGGTGGCGAAGATGACGGTGGGCAGCACCACCATGGTCGTCAACGGCGTGGCGGTCCAGATGGACGTGGCGCCGGAGTTGTACAACGATGGCCGCGTGATGCTCCCGATTCGCTGGATCGGCCAGGCGCTCGGCGCGCAATTGAGCTGGGATCAAAACACCCAGACGGTGACGGTGACCAGCCAACAATAATTTGTCGCTTGACAGTCGAAACAGATAGGTGGCTGAGGCTGCCGAAGGAGGGCCCCTTTATGGGGCCCTTCCCCTTCCAGGGGATACTTGGCGGCTCCAATCAACCACGCTTTGCGAAGACGCAGGAGTCCATTCGGCCGGAATGTTGCACAACCGTAGCTCGGAATCATGTTTGGAAGGAGGGATCCTGGCGTGAAGTGGAAGCCCGTGGCGGTGCTGACGTTGACGGCGATGATGGCCGGATCGGCTCCGGTGTTTGCGGCCGACGTGCAGGCGGAGCCGGTGCAGGTGGTGGTGAACGGCCAAGCCCAGCAATGGACGTCCATGCCCCGGTTGGTGGACGGCCAGGTTCTTGTACCCGCTGACCAATTTGCGAAACAATTCGGGGCACTGATCAAAGAAGACGAAGGCTCTAAGACGGTTACCTTAACGAAGGGTTCTCAGAACGTAACCCTGACGGTTGGATCCAGTATGGCCTGGCGCGGAGGCAGCCAAGTTCCGTTGCCCACGGCTCCGGTTCTGTTGAACGGTGCAATCTTTGTCCCGCCAAATCCGGTGGTGGAATGGTTGGGCGGGGACAGCGAGTGGATTGACGGCACCAAAACCTTGGTGCTCTCCACCCAGGGCGCCATTACGTCAGGGGTCAGTGCCGACACATCCAATGTGCCCCTAACTTACGACAAAGCCTTGGAGTTAGCTTATGCTAACAGCTATAAGGTGAAAAATGCGCTGGAAGACATCGACCGGTCCCGAAAGGTCCTGGATAATGTCTCGGACAACGTCAAGTTCATGCCGTCCCGGGGTGGGGATACTACGACCACGCGGATTTATGCCGGCTATGCACAGGCGCAGGTGGCCCTCGGGGTTTCGCAG
>JAILZF010000213.1 GCA_023512635.1 Alicyclobacillus sp.
GCGGGCAATGCCCGCAGCCTGCCCAAACATTTGCAAAAACCGCCGGCCCCGGCGCGCCAGACCGTCGTGCTGGCGGGCTGCGAGGCGCACGTTTGCGTGCTGCAGACGGCGCTTGGCCTGCTGGAGCACGACTTCGATGTCTGGGTGGTGACGGACGCTTGCGGGTCACGCCACGAGCGCGACCGCGACGCAGCGTTGGACCGGCTTGCCGCCAATTGTGTGGAGCTGGTCACCACCGAGATGGTGGGCTTCGAGTGGCTGCGCGACGCGGACCACCCGCGGTTCCGGGAAGCACTGGCGCTGTTGAAGTGACGGGGGTGGCCCCACGCGCAGCGGGGCAAAGGGCTTCTTGATAGGTCTTGTCTATCAGCGCCAAAGAATATTTGAATTTTTAGGGGATATACCGATGCCCCTCGGCCGTCTGACGCCCAAAATCGGTCCATGGAATGGGCGGGCCACACAAGTAGGGTCCGCCGCCGAAACGCATCACCAAGGAGCGCACGATGATGACTGAACTTTCCAACCGCCGTGCCGTGCTCAAGGCCGGTGGGGCGCTGGCGACGCTGGTGTCGCTGGGCGTGGTGACGGCTGAGCAGGCGCTGGCGGCGGGCCGCGAAGGCTTTGCGGCCAAGACGCTGGCCGAGGCGCTGGCGGCCGTTGGTGGCCAGCCGGCGGCGAGCGACCAGGTGCAAATCATTTCGCCCGACATCGCCGAAAACGGTGCCGTGGTGCCGGTGGGGGCGGTGAGCAAGCTGCCCAACACGACGGAGATCTACCTGCTGGTGGAGAAGAACCCGACGCCGCTGTCGGCGGGGTTCATGATCCCGGCGGGCACGGAGCCCGAGGTGCAAACGCGCCTGAAGATGGGGCAGAGCACCAACGTGCTGGCGGTGGTCAAGGCCGACGGCAAGCTGTACTCGGCGGTCAAGGAAACCAAGGTCACGCTGGGCGGCTGCGGCGGCTGAGTGCGTGCGAGCATAGACGAGGAAAGGAGAAGCAGAGATGGCAGATCCGATGCGCATTCGCGCCAATGAAGCGGGTGGGGTGACGACGGTGCGGGTGCTCATGAGCCACCCGATGGAGCCGGGCACGCGCAAAGATGCGTCTGGCAACCTGGTGCCGGCGCACTACATCACGGACGTGGTGGCCACGCACAATGGCAAAGAGGTGCTCAAGGCGATGTGGAGCGGGGCGGTGTCGCAAAACCCGTTTTTGAGCTTCAAGTTCAAGGGCGGCAACAAGGGCGACAAGGTGGTGGTCAAGTGGACCGACAACAAGGGTGAGTCGCGCACTGACGAGGCCACCATCGCCTAAGGTGCTGCACCACGCGCCCCGGGCTGCGTGTGCCCGGCCCCGCAAGGGCCAGCGGACCCTATGGCCCGCTGGTCTTTTTGCTTGCGCAGCGCTCCCGTTCATTTCCACAGGAACCGCATCATGAGTTTTAGCCGCCGTGAATTTCTCCAGGTGCTTGCCGTGGCCAGCGCCTCGGGTATGGCGTTGACGCACGAGGACGTGCTCGCCGCCAAGCCCGGTGCAGGCGAGCGCTTGTACCACGTCCCCAAGTTTGGCAACGTCAGCTTCTTGCACTTCACCGACTGCCACGCGCAGTTGATGCCGATTTACTTCCGCGAGCCCAACGTCAACATCGGCCTGGGCGAGGCCTGGGGGCGCGCACCGCACGTGGTGGGCGAGCACCTGCTCAAATACTTTGGCATCCGTCCGGGCACGCACCAGGCGCATGCCTTTACCTACCTGAATTTCGAGCGTGCGGCCAAGACCTACGGCAAGGTGGGCGGTTTTGCGCACCTGCGCACGCTGGTCAAGATGCTCAAGGCCGACCGGCCGCACGCGCTGCTGTGCGACGGCGGCGACACCTGGCAGGGATCGGGCACCGCGTTGTGGACCCAGGGTCAGGACATGGTCGACGCCTGCAAGCTGCTCGGCGTGGACATCATGATTCCACGCATCGATTATCTGGTTCAGAACAAAGACCTCATCCGGGGCTGGGT
>JAILZF010000214.1 GCA_023512635.1 Alicyclobacillus sp.
CCTCATGCCGGTGTTGGACCTGGAGTCCCCGACCACGCCGGGGAACCTAACCGGCGCGCAAATCACCGCTTGGGCGCGGTCGTTCGTGACCTACGTCCAACAGCAAACCGGTCGCAAGGTGATGCTCTACACCGGAGTGTGGTATGCGAACACGTACGGACTCACCGGGCTCGGAGACATTCCGCTGTGGATCGCAGACTACAGCGTGTCAGCGCCGCCCCAGTGTGGGGACTGGACGTCATACCTGATGTGGCAATACACCGACCAGGCGACCGTACAGGGCGTCACCGGCGGCGTCGATATGAGTTACGCGCCGTCAGTTGACGCCCTGCGCGGAAACTACACGGAAGGAGACTTGACCCCGATGAGCAACCCGACTGTGCAACTCAACTCTACGGGCGCCGCGGTCAAGACACTGCAAACCGACCTCAACACCCTCGGTTACAACTGCGGCACCGTGGATGGTGATTTCGGGCCGGCCACGTTGGCCGCCGTGAAGGCGTTCCAGACGGCGCAAAAGCTGACCGTGGACGGGATTGTGGGGCCCGCTACCTGGGCGGCGCTGACCAAGGCGCTACAGGCGAAGGCGGCGCCACCGCCAACCCCGGCACCCGCTCCCGCGCCGTCTGCCCCGGCATCAACCGGGCCAAGCCCGGATGACATAAAGCAGGCGTTGTCTCTGATTGCTCAAGCCCAAAAACTTCTACAAGGATAAGGAGAGGATACTATGCAAACTGTCGTTGAAGTTTTGACTGGTGGAATCGCGTCTGTCGTGGTCGGTTCGCTCAGCGCCTACGTCACCCATAAAGGGTTGCTTGGTCAGTTCGCTCGGTTTGTGACCAACCATGGGAAGCAGATTGAGCAGAGGGCCGTCAACGTAGTCCAGTCACTCGTCGAGACGCCTGCTGCGAAGGCCGTGGAGGCCCATGTGAAGGCGGAACTGGACAAGGCCATTGGGGATCTGAAGCAGACCACGCTGGGTCAGTACGCTGCACAGGCCATAGCGGCATCGGGCAAGAAACTGTCTGACCTCACCCCAGAGCAGGTGAATGCCTTGGCGCTCCATATCTCGACGTTACTGCCGTCCGAGTGGCACATCACGAAAGGTGAGATTACCGCTGCGCTCGAACTCGCACAGAAAGGTGCCGACGCGATTGCGGCAACCCCTGTGGTGAAAGCCGCTGCGCAGTTCGCGGCGGAAGTGGCAGCGGTACAGCAGGCGCCGGCGCAGCCACAGGCCACCGCGTGACAGACGAGGCCCCCATCTCGTAACGAGGTGGGGGAAGTCTTCAACAAACATGTCTTTGTGTACCCTTCACGCCGAAGCAGATCATTTTTGAGCAGAAAAGCGGAACTTTAATGACATCCAAAACTTTAGTTTCGTGACAAGGTTAACGATAGCAGGCGGCAAGAAATATGCCATCAATATTGTCACGATGATCAACTGTATCAGAATTTGAAGTCGTGGATTTGTCAGCGAGTATCGGTTTTCCTGTGTTGGAATTCGCATGATTACTTGACTGATCAGGCGGACACAGAGCAGCAGAACAACTCCTCTAACAATGTGTCTGTATAGAACGGTAGCATTCTTCCATTGTGCCATCAATTTGATAAGCCACGCACCAAACAGGATTATAAGTATGATTCCGGGAATGTATCTGTACGGAATCCATGCACTATTTGTAACTTGATGATCAGGAACATATTGCGACAAAGCCGCGATCACATCTGTAGGGTTAGGTGTACCCAATCCCCATTGACCGACTGGACTAGACTTCGGTCGGTTAAATGCGTTTGGGTGAGCTTTTGCTATGCTGTATAGGACTTCATTTGCATCACTTGGCAAATGAGCGTGATATTTGTTAAGGTGCGCAGCGTCACCCAGTACCCAAAGCCCTGCCCATAATGGGGCGGAAAGACTAGTACCTCCACCTTGACTCCATCCATGATCTGTTTTAATGGTAACTCCCGGATACCCACTTTGCCACACTACGTCGGGTATACT
>JAILZF010000022.1 GCA_023512635.1 Alicyclobacillus sp.
ATGCAGATGTCAAAGTTGATGTCGTACGTATCAATCCGCAGTTTTTTGTTCTCATCGCGCGTTCCCGACAGCGAGATGCAGCTGGTGGGACAGATGCGGGCGCACTGATTGCAGACAATGCACAGTTCGGGGATAAAACGGTGCACACCGCGGAACCGCTCGGGCCACTCTGGCCGCACATCCGGGTACTGCAGCGTTATTTTGTGTTTGGGCAGCTGCCGCAACGTGACGCTCAATCCTTTGAGAAAGCCGAACACGCGGTCTCCCCCTTTCTGGTAGCGAGTGAACAGACCCCCGGGTGGCCGAACGGATCGGCAGGCGGCCGCGCGCCGGTGGCGCTGTCCTGGCGGACTTTCACTGGCCTGTATCTTGCTTGCGGACCCTGGGTCTTAATGGAGAAGCACCTTGATACCCGCCGTGATGACGAGGTTGATCAACGCCAACGGCAGCAGCAGTTTCCAGCTCAACGTCATCAGCTGATCGACACGCAAGCGCGGCATGGTGGCGCGCACCCAAAATTGAAAGAAGATAAAGGCCGTCACCTTCAGCGCAAACCATAGCCAGCCGGGCAAAAGCGGCCCGCTCCAGCCGCCGAAAAACAGCGCGGCACAGAGGCTGCCCATGGCGAACACGTAAACGTATTCCGCAAGCATAAAAAACGCAAAGCGGAAGCCGGTGTACTCGACGTGGTACCCGGCCACCAACTCGGATTCCGCTTCCGGCAGGTCAAACGGGGTCCGGTTCAACTCCGCTGTGGCCGCCACGAGGAACACGAGAAAACCGAGGATTTGCGGCACCACGTACCACATGCCCGCTTTCGCCTGCGCCTGGACAATCTCGTTGATGTTCATGCTGCCAGCCAGCAGCACAGGCCCCACCAGCGTCAGGCCAAGCGGCACCTCGTAACTGAGCATCTGGGCGGCGGATCGCATGCCGCCAATCAAGGCGTACTTGTTGTTCGACGCCCAGCCCCCGAGCATCACGCCGTGAATCGTGATGGCTGAGACCCCCAGGTAATAGAGCACACCGATGGCCAGGTTGGCCGTGAACACGTGGTGCATGGTAAACGGCAGCACAGCCAGCACCATGAACGACGGGACAAAGGCAATGATGGGCGCGAGCAGAAACAGCGGCCGGTCCGCACCAGCAGGGATGACGTCCTCTTTGATGAGCAGCTTGATCACGTCTGCCACCGTCTGCAGCAGTCCGAGCGGACCCACGCGGTTGGGGCCAATGCGCCACTGCATCCAGCCGATGACCTTGCGTTCCGCCAAGATGGTGTACGTGACCACGCCAAGGGTGATCAACAGGATGACGACAGCACCCACCAACATGGCCAGGGTGTGGGCGAGGGTCAAGGGTTGGGTCTGCCAAGCCCCCCACATCAGGCGTCCACCTCCCCGAGCACGATGTCGACGGCGCCAAGGATGGCAATCAGGTTGGCCATGTTCTGCCCGCGCAACAGCTGTGGCAAAAGCTGCAGGTTGAGAAACGAAGGCTTGCGGATTTTCAACCGGTACGGCTTGTCTTTGCCGTCGCTGACGATGTAGAACCCGAGCTCCCCACGCGCCCCTTCAATGCCGCTGTAGTACTCCCCGGCCGGGACGCGGATTAACTTGGGCACCTTGCCCAACACCGGCCCGGAATCCGGGATTTGTTCCAGCGCCTGTTCGATAATTTTGAGCGACTCGCGCATTTCCAACAGGTGCAGGTAGTAGCGGTCAAAACAATCGCCGTTTTGCCCGACCGGGATTGAAAAGTCAAAACGATCGTACAGGCTGTACGGCTTTTTCCGGCGCAGGTCCCAGGCCAGGCCGGTACAACGCAAGTTGATGCCGCTCATGCCGTGCGCCAAAGCGGTTTCGGTATCGTACTTGCCAATGCCGCGTACGCGGTTGAGAAATATTTCGTTGCCGGTGATAAGGTCATCGTACATTTTCAGGCGCTCGCGCATGTGCGGGACGAACGCCCGTACTTTGTCCAACCAGCCGGGCGGAGCGTCCCACTTGACCCCGCCAATACGCATATAGTTGTACGTCAAGCGGGCGCCGCAGATCTCGTTGAACATCTGCACAATCTGCTCACGCTCGGCAAACACATACAGGAACGGGCTCATGGCGCCCAAGTCGAGCAGGTAGGTCCCGATGAACAGCAGGTGCGAAGCAATGCGGTTCATCTCCATGACAATCACGCGCAGGTACTCGGCGCGTTCGGGTATCTCCAGCCCCAAGGCCTGTTCTACCGTGTGGCAGAGGGCGTAATTGTTGAGCATCGCCGCCAGGTAGTCGAGCCGGTCCGTATACGGGATGATCTGTGTATACTGCAGGTTTTCAGCGAGTTTTTCCGTTCCGCGGTGCAGGTAGCCAATCACCGGCTCAGCGTCGAGAATGGTCTCCCCGCTGATTTTGACCACGAGCCGGAAGACCCCGTGCGTGCTCGGATGTTGCGGTCCGACGTTAAGCAACATCTCCTCTGTCCGCACTTGGTCTTTTTCGTCGATAAGCGACATCCTGTTCCCTCGCTTTCCCCCGCACTGGACGACCGCGAGCACGCGGCGTACCGCCAGGCAGCCTTTTGTACGCGGCCGCATCGCGCTTCTTGATGCTGCACACGGCCGCGTCGCCGGGTGACCGTGCCGGATGGACGGCCCAGGGTGGTGCTACCGGTGAACGGGGTTGTCTCCTGTTCCGTCGGGATGGGCCGCTGCCGCGGCAGACCCGGCTGGTGCAGCGGGATCGTCCGTGTCGTCCCAGGCGTTGTAGTCCTTGCGCAACGGGTGGCCTGTGAATTCATCCCAGAGCATGATGCGGCGCAAGTCTGGGTGACCGCTGAAGTGCACGCCCAGCAGGTCATAAATCTCCCGCTCTTCCCAGTTGGCCCCAGGATGAACAGGGACCAGTGACGGCAGCTCAGGTTGGTTGCGGTCTGTCCGTGTTTTCAAACAAATAAAGTGCCCGAGTTGAATGGATTGCAGATAGACGACGACTTCGAGATACCCTTGCGCCAGATAGTCGGTGCCTGCCATGGCTTCAAGGTAATTCAGTTGCCAATCCGGGTGTGTTTTCAACGTGGCGACCGCACGCGCCCAGTCGGCAGCGCGCACGCGCACCATGGGCGTCAAGTGGGCTGCTCCTGTCTCCTCCACCACTCCATCTCCCAGTTCTGCCTCCAAGGCAAGGCGCACTTGCTCTGCTTTCGCTTTCGCAGCCTCTACCCGCGGGTCTGGTGGAGGAGGGGCCTTTTTGGCCGCAACTGCAGCCCCCGCCGCGCGTGCTGTCCCTGTCGCCGCTGGACGTGCAGCCCCCGTTGTCCGCGCCGTCCCCTCGGTTGCCTTCGCAGGTCTTGGCGTTGCTGGTGCCGAATGGCCAGCCTCGCTGGCCGATTCGGTGGCAGGTTGGTCCACCCCCCCTGCCACCGCGTCTCCGGAAGCGGGCCGGTCTGTGCCGCTGCGGGGTTCCTCGTTCACGCGCCGGTCACCTGCCTTGACCGCGCTTGGCGACGGATTTTTTCTTGCAGCAAGTTGAGCCCGTAGATCAACGCGGGCGGCGACGGTGGGCAACCAGGGATGTAGACGTCCACTGGCACCACCTGATCGACGCCCTTCAAAACGGAGTAGCTTCGTACATACGGGCCCCCGGCAGTGGCGCAAACCCCCATCGAGACTACCCATTTGGGTTCTGCCATCTGCTCGTACAGCCGGCGCAACAGAGGAGCCATCTTCTTGGTGACGGTTCCGGCAACAATCATGACGTCCGCCTGGCGCGGTGATGCGCGGAAGATAATCCCAAACCGGTCCAAATCATAATGGGAAGCGCCGGTGCCCATCATCTCAATGGCGCAACAGGCGAGTCCAAACGTTAGTGGCCAGAGGCTGTTGCTGCGCGCCCACGCCTTGACCTGTTCAAGCGAGTGTAACAGCACCCCGCCCCGCCGTAGCTCGGCGTTCTCTTCGGGCGTCAGCCCTTCATATTCAATCACCGGAAGTTGCGCAGCTCGCGTCAGTTCCATTCCAGCACCTTCTTTCGCCATGCGTAGACCCATCCAATCACGAGCAGGATGAGGAACAGAACCATTTCAGCGAAGGCGAAGAGGCCGAGCTTTTTCAAGCTCACTGCCCACGGATACAAAAACAAGGTTTCCACGTCGAACACCACAAACATGAGTGCAAACAAATAATAGCGCGCGTTGTAGCGTACGTGCGCATCTCCGAACGGATCGACCCCGCTCTCGTAGGTGGTTTGCTTGCCTGCGGTAGGACGGTTGGGCCGCAGCAGCGGTCCAATCCCCCAGAGAGCACCCACCGGCAACAACACGCCCAAGACGGCAAACACCACCACAAACAGGTACGCGTGCCAGTAGGATTGCAACGCGGTCCCTCCTGCCTTGTTTAAGCTGGCAGATTTTCTAGACAGCCTTCAATATTATAACAAACACCCAGCAGAGTGGAAAAGAAACCTAGCCGAACGGATTCGGCTGCCTTGCGGAAAGGCGCTCGCTGGTTGTCCGGTTAGGCTGGCTCAAGGGCGTGGAACTGAAGGACAGGGACAGGGGAACGTGCATGGAGCCTGCAGTTGGGGGCAGGTGCATGCGACGCCTGGTCAGGGACAAATGCATTTCACGAGCCCATTGAAAAGCGCATAATGTTTATTATATAAATTATTTATAACCCAAACTGCGGTTTCTTCCTAAATGTGGTTTCTGCCTTTGAAGTTCCTTTGGGGGAGGGTGTCTCATGGGGAGCAAACACTGGGAAGTGGATTCGGTCTGTCCACGCTGCGAGAAAGTCAATCACCTGCGTATCCCCGTGGGTGAACGTGTGGTCCGTGTCTACTGTGAACACTGTACACACGGTTATGAGTATACGCATGTTGTGCAGGAACACGTCACCGTGGAGGATGAATCGTAAGCGACCGTGACCGCGCCTGGGGATGCGTTCGGATGTTTCGTGCCCGCTGTAGGCCTGATTCGGCCCGAACGGGCCCCCGCAGCTTCATGGAACAGCGTCTGCGGGTGCTGTCCCTTGCACCTCTGCTATCTTTCAACGCTCAGCAAATATCTTTCATCTCTCAACAAACATGGCGTTGGCAAAACCCCGTCGGGTCTCACCAACGCCATGCCGCTTTTCCCTCGCCCCACTTCTCGAATCACCGCCGGGCAGCGTCGGCGGTGACGAGCGGAGCGCCGCCCGTTCCAAGGCCTCTCCTCCCCGCTTACCGCTGCGGGGAGCGCTGGCGCAAGATTTGGCCCGCGCGGCCGGACAGCTCCACCGCCTCCAGGCGCCGCAAGGCGCGCTGCAGAGCAGCCTCGGCGCGGCGAACGTCGACGTCGTCCGTACGCTGGGCGAGGCGCTTCTCTGCGCGCTCCTTAGCCCGTTGGGCGCGTTCAACATCAATCTCGTGAGCCACCTCGGCCGCGTTGGCGAGCAGAGTCACACGCTCCGGCAAAACCTCCAAGAAGCCACCCGTCACGTGCACGTAGTCCTCGCCTTCTGGCAGCCGAACGCGGACAATCCCCGGCTTCACGGTGGCCGCAAGCGGCGCGTGACGCGGCAATATGCCCAGCTCGCCGCCGCCGGTGTGGACAAACACCATGGTCACTTGTTCTGACAGCACAGTACGCTCGGGCGTGACGACCTCAAACAAGACCGTGCTCACGTATTCCCTTCACCTCCCGGCGGCACGCCGGCCGCACCGGTACCTCCTTCAGCCTCGGCGCAGGCCAGCCGCTCCTTCCGGCCTCGGCCGCCTCAACCGACCGCAATCCCGTCTTTTCGTGCCGCCTCGACGACCTCTTCAATCGCACCCTTATAACGGAAATACGTCTCCGGGATGTCGTCGTGTTTGCCTTCCAGAATCTCCTTAAACGAGCGCACCGTGTCTTTGACCGGCACGTACTTGCCCGGAATCCCTGTAAACTGCTCCGCCACGAAGTTCGGCTGCGACAAGAAGTTCTGGATTTTGCGTGCACGCGCCACCGTCAGCTTGTCCTCGTCGCTCAACTCGTCCATGCCAAGGATGGCAATGATATCTTGCAGCTCGCGGTAGCGCTGCAACACCTGTTGGACCCCGCGCGCCACCTGGTAGTGCTCCTCGCCGACAATCTCTGGCGTCAACGCACGCGACGTCGAAGCCAGCGGATCCACCGCCGGATACAAACCCATTTCAGCAATGCGCCGCTCCAGGTTGGTGGTGGCGTCCAAGTGCGTGAATGTATTGGCCGGGGCCGGGTCTGTGTAATCGTCCGCCGGCACGTAGATGGCCTGAATAGAGGTGACTGAACCGTTCACCGTCGAGGCGATCCGCTCTTGCAACTGGCCCATTTCCGTGGCCAGTGTCGGCTGATAACCGACGGCCGACGGCATACGCCCGAGCAGAGCAGACACCTCTGAGCCAGCCTGCGTGAAACGGAAGATGTTGTCGACGAAGAACAACACGTCGCGGTGCTCGACGTCGCGGAAGTACTCTGCCATCGTTAAACCGGCCAACGCAACGCGCAGACGGGCACCGGGCGGCTCATTCATTTGCCCGAACACCATCACCGTCTTGTCAATAACCCCTGACTCTTTCATCTCGTGGTACAGGTCGTTGCCTTCGCGCGTACGCTCGCCAACCCCCGCAAACACCGAGTAACCGCCGTGTTCTTTGGCGATGTTGTGAATCAGCTCTTGAATCAACACGGTTTTGCCCACACCCGCGCCGCCAAACAGACCAATCTTGCCGCCTTTGACGTACGGGGCGAGCAGGTCAATCACCTTGATGCCCGTCTCAAAAATCTCCACGCTGGTGGTCAACTCACTGAACGCTGGTGCAGACCGGTGAATAGACCACAGCAGGTCTGTGGCCACTGGCCCCTGCTCGTCAATCGTCTCGCCGAGCACGTTTAAAATACGTCCAAGTGTGGCAGGACCAACCGGGACGGCAATCGGTTGTCCGGTGTCTAGTACCTCCATGCCGCGCACCACACCATCGGTGGACGACATGGCCACGGTACGCACCACATTGTCGCCCAGATGCAGTGCCACCTCCAACGTTAAATGCACCGGCACCGTGCCCTCTTCGTCGATGCGCAGGGCGTTGTTGATGGCTGGGAGCTGTCCCTCAGGGAACCGGACGTCGACCACCGGACCCATCACCGAGACGACTTGTCCCTTGTTCAAGGCATTCCCTCCTTCGCATGTACGTGCTGCGCCTGCTTACTTGAGTGCCTCGGCACCGCTGACCACTTCGACAATCTGTGTCGTGATGGCCGCCTGGCGAGCCCGGTTGAGGCTCAGCGTGAGCGCTTCAATCATGTCTTTTGCAGCATCCGTGGCATTGCCCATGGCCGTCATACGCGCGCCGTGTTCGCTCGCCTTGGCGTCGAGCACCGCCTGATAGACCAACGTCTCCGCATAGCGCGGCAGTAACTCAGCGAACACGGTCTCCGCGTCCGGTTCAAACAGGTACTGCGCTGTGGTGTTCGACTCAGCCGGCAGGTCGGACAGCGGCAACACCTTTTTCACCACCGGCCGTTGGGTGATTGGATTGATAAACTCGTTATAGACGAAGTACAGCTCGTCAAACGCCTCGTCTGCGTACGCCTGTACCACCTGTTCCGCCAAACTGCGCACGCTCGCGTACGTTGGCGAATCGGATAAGCCAATCACCTCGCCGCCAACCGGGTAGTTGTGTTTGCGGAAGAAGTCGCGGCCGCGCCGGCCAATCGCATAGATGGTATAGGACGCCTTGTCTTTGCCGCGAAACTCCGCCAACGCCGTACGAATGACCTGCGCATTGTACGGTCCTGCCAATCCGCGGTCAGACGTAATCACCAGGTAACCGGTGCGCCGCACGGGCCGCTGTGCGAGCAGCGGGTGCTTGATCCAACGCGCCGACTTGCTGATTCCCGCCAGCATCTGCTGCATCTTCGCCAGGAACGGCTTAGACTGTTGGACGGCGTCTTGGACGCGGCGCAGCTTGGCGGCGGAAACCATCTCCATGGCCTTGGTGATCTGCGCGGTATTTTTAATGCTGTTGATGCGGCGCCGTATATCGCGTGCGTTTTGGGGCACTGCATTCACCCCCCTTGGCTGCCGAGACCGCCCCGTTCTGGCCGCAGCGGTGTCCGGGTCAGGCGACAAACGTCGCCTTGAACTTCTGAATCGCTTCTTTCAACAACGCGACGGTGTCGTCTTTTAAATCTCCCGTCGCCAGGATATTGTCGTAGATCTGCGGATACTGGGAGCCGACGAAAGCCAGCCACTCCTGCTCAAACTTGCGCACCGCGGACACCGGCAGGTCATCCAGGTAGCCGTTGACGACCGACCAGATGGAAACCACCTGCCGCTCCACTGGCATCGGTTGATACTGCGGCTGCTTCAGGATTTCGACCGTCCGCTCCCCGCGCGCCAGCCGGGCTTGTGTGGCCTTATCCAAGTCCGAGCCGAACTGGGCAAACGCTTGCAGCTCGCGGTACTGCGCCAGGTCCAGGCGCAAGGTGCCGGCCACTTTCTTCATGGCCTTAATCTGTGCATTCCCGCCGACGCGCGAGACCGAGATACCGACGTTGACCGCCGGTCGTACACCGGCGTAGAACAAGTCAGACTCCAGGAAGATCTGCCCGTCCGTAATCGAGATCACGTTGGTTGGAATGTAAGCGGAGACGTCGCCCGCTTGCGTTTCAATGAACGGCAGCGCCGTCAGTGACCCTGAGCCGTTGGCTTCATTCAACTTTGCGGCGCGTTCCAGCAAGCGCGAGTGCAGGTAAAAGACGTCACCCGGGTAGGCTTCACGGCCCGGCGGACGCCGCAGCAACAGCGACATCTCGCGGTAGGCGGCCGCCTGTTTAGAAAGGTCGTCGTAGATCACCAGGGCGTGCTCGCCCTTGTACATAAAGTACTCGCCCATCGCGCAGCCCGCGTACGGCGCCAAATACAACAACGGCGCCGGGTCCGAGGCGTTGGCCGCCACGACGATGGTATACTCCAGCGCGCCATACCGTCGCAGGGTTTCCACCACGCGCGCCACTGTGGACTGCTTCTGGCCTATCGCAACATAGATACACTTGACGCCCGTGTTTTTCTGATTGATGATGGTGTCAATAGCAATCGCCGTTTTGCCCGTCTGGCGGTCGCCGATAATCAGCTCGCGTTGACCGCGGCCAATCGGGATCATCGCGTCAATCGCCTTGATGCCCGTTTGCATCGGTTCATGCACCGATTTACGGACAATCACCCCGGGCGCCGGCGACTCAATCGGACGGTACGTGGTCGCTTCAATCGGGCCTCGGTTATCGAGCGGCTGTCCCAGCGGGTTGACCACGCGCCCCAACAGGCCTTCCCCCACCGGTACGTTAGCAATGCGGCCTGTGCGTTTGACCTGGTCTCCTTCCTGAATCCCGGTCACGGACCCTAACACAATCACACCGACATTGTCCTCTTCCAGGTTGAACGCAATCCCCATGACGCCGTTCTGGAACTCCACCAGCTCGCCCGCCATCACGCTGTCCAAACCGTGAATCCGGGCAATCCCGTCGCCTACCTGCAGCACGACGCCTGTATCGTGAGCCTCTACTCGGGCCTCAAACTGTTCAATTTGCTTGCGTATCAGCGCGCTGATTTCATCCGGCCGAATGCTCAAGGAATCCCTTCCTCCTTCCAGAGACAACGTTTCTGCCGTACCGTCCGCCGCAAACGGCGCGGCACGTCCGCCGCCACCTGCGCCGGCTGGCTCTCTGCCAGCCCCTAGGGTTGTCACAATCCAGCGCCGGCTGTGCGCGTCCGGCCTGCCGACCGGGCGCATTACGCGCCGGCGCTGCGATTCGCCATCCGTTGCTCAAACTGGTGCAAGGCGCCCAAGACCGTGGCATCCAGCACACGGTGACCCAGGCGGATGCGCACCCCGGCCATCAGCTCCGGGTTGACCACCACTTGCGCCCGCGCTTGCCGGTGTAATGCGGCACTCAGCCGCTCCTGCAGCGCTTGCAGCTCGGCGTCCGCCAGAGGGAACGCCGACTCCACGGTGACCTCCACCCGTCCTGCGGCTGCCTCTGCCAAGTCGTGGAAGGCCGCCGCGACGGCGCGGATTTGGTCGCTTCGCCCGCGAGATACCAACAACCGGAGGAACCGCTGCACGAGCGGATCGACCGCAAAGGCAAACACCTCGGCGAGCATGCGCTGCTTGTCCGCTTCACTGACCACCGGCGACTCGAGCAGTGCCTGAAAACGCGGGTTGTCTTGAAGCGCCTGCGCCACTGTCGCCAACCCTGCATCGACCGCTTCCACCTTTTCATGCGCCTGCGCCACCGCAAACAAGCCGCGCGTATAGCGGCGAGCCACTGCGCTGCTCATGACACAAGCTCTCCCAGGTGACGCTCCGCCTCAGCCACCATGTCGCGTTGCACCGCTTCACTGGTATGGCCGCGCAACAGTTTGGCCGCCAGCTGTACACTCAGCTCGGTGACTGTTTGCAGGACCTGGTTCATGGCCTCAGCGCGCTCACGTTCAATCAACTGTCGCCCTTCGGTCAACAGGCGATCCGCTTCCGCCTTGGCCTCTTGCACAATTTGCCGGGCCTGCTCGTCAGCACGGGCGCGTGCGGTATCCAGCAATTGACGCGCTTCATTGCGCGCCTCTTCCAGCAGCTTGCGCTGTTCTGCCAGCAACCGCTCGGCCTCCGCGCGGTCACGCTCAGCGGCGTTGATCTGGTTTTCAATGTGGACGCGGCGTTGCTCCATCATGTTGGCCAGCGGCTTAAACGCCACTTTATACACAATCCCGAAGCTGATCAAAAAGCCTAGGACTGAGACAATCATCGTCCCTGGCTCGAGAATGCCCACGTCCGTCACCCCCTCGTCAGATTCGGCCCGCTACTGCGGACACCTGCCATCAGCTGAAGAACGTCATCAGGCCGAGAGCGAGCAGGATGGCCGGGAACGCCTCGACGAACGCCAAACCAATCATTGCGCTGCCCAGCAAGGTACCGCGCGCTTCCGGCTGGCGGGAGACGCCTTCGACAAACTTGCTAAACAGCACGCCGTTGCCCACACCAGAGCCGACAGTCGCAAAGCCCAACAACAGCGCGGCAGCGATTAGGTGCAGTTCGTGTTCCATGGATTTACATGCCTCCTCCATTAGGTCGGTGATGCGGCTTAGTGATGCGGCTTAGTGGTGCGCCACACTGTAATCCTTGTGGCCAATGTACAGCGTTAATAACAAGGCAAAAATGTAGGCTTGGATGGTGCTAACGAACATGCTGTACAACAGCCAAATGATAAGCAGCGGCAACCCAGTGGGCACCCAGCCAAACAGCATCGGCATCTTCAGAATGGCCTCAATCAACACCTCGCCTGCGAGGATGTTGCCAAACAGTCGCATGCCGTGCGTCAGCGGGTTGGTGACTTCATCAATGATGGCCATGGGGTTGCGGTACGTCTTCAGCCAGCGCCAAGGGTGGCGCAAGCCGTAGGCGTGGCTGACCAACCAGACCAACAACGCCAGCCCTAGCGTCATGTTCATGTTCTCTGTGGGTGAGTTGAGCAGCGAGTAAACGGTATGGGCGTGGATGCCCAGCCATGAGATGTCCTGCGCCGGCTCAAACTCCAGCGTAACAATCAACCCTAGCCAATTGGCGGCGAACAGATAAACGAGCGTGACGAAGGCAAACGGCAGCACAAACCGCACTCCGCGCTCCGAGGGCATGGTGTCTCCCGCCATATTGCGGGCAAACTCAATCGCCCACTCCATGACGTTTTGCAACCCGCGCGGGCTGCGCATGTCGAGGCGGCGGGCCACCACAGCCAGGGTGATGGCGACGATCGCACCAATCACCAGCGTCCAGAAAACCGTCACCAGGTCCACACGGTACCAGGTTCCGTCGAACAGAAACGGATGCTTAGGCATTCTCTCACCTGCCTTCCTCCCAGCGTCCGGCGCCGTCAGCGGTCAGCGCTGCGGCCGCCTACAGACAGGCCTGCCACCAGCAAGGCCAGCGCCAACAGGTAACCGGCCAATGCCCCGTACGGGCTGAATCCGGGCAGCTTGCGCGCCGCGAGGATCACCGCGCACAACAACAGCAGGCGAAAGAAGTAACCGGTCACCCCCGACACCATCAGGGCGGCTCCTTCCCGCCGGCTGCGCAAGTGGCCTTGGCGAACCATGCTGTACACCGCCGCCGCTCCTCCGATTTCACCTAGCCACAGCCCGTTGATAAACGCTGGCCACGGCAAGAGCCAGCGGGCTGCAACCGTGGCGGCCAACACCGCCGCGCCAACCCAGGCGATGGCGCGCAAGCGCGCTTTCAACTGTTCTACGTCGCTTTTCACGGCTTATCTCCCAAGCAGGTGTTTCGCCAGGAAGGCAATGCTGGACAAACCGATGCCCGTCCCTGCCAGTACCCCGGCAGCGGTGAGCCACGGCCGCTGCCATGCCACGGCCAACCAGTGTCCAAGCCAACCAAAGACAACAGCACACGTCGCCAGTTGCAACATGAGCGTCAGCAGGACTGCATACGTTTTCAGTACGCCCTGCCTGCGTTGCTTGCCCGGCTGTCCTTTGTCTTCTGCGGCGATGCCTGGTCACCGTCCCGCGAAACAAAATGAGAGAGGAGAAGAGCTGGCGAGGACGCCTCCCTGCGCCGGCAGGGTCAATGGTCTGCTTTCACCCGGCACTGCGCCTGCGCGGATCTCGCTCCGGTGGTTCAATAGGGGTGCTCACAGGCATGCCCCTGTCCCTCTGTCTATGGCCGTAACCCTCGCCTATAGTACCGGAGCTAAGATAGCGTTGTCAACGAATCCGTGTCGATATCGGTCGATAGAGGCCGCTATGCTCTGCTCCTTTCATAATTTCGCCGACATTTTACAGGATTAATCATCTCTGCTCGCTGCTGCTCGCGTATGCATACGGGAAAGAGAAGGGTTGCGGGCGTGGTCCGCGCCCAAAAAAATGCAGCACAGCCTGGACAATCCGCTCAGAAGCACGTCCGTCTCCGTACGGGTTGCGACGCTGGGCCATCTCCTGATAGGCCGCAGCGTCTGCGAGCAGCCGCTCTGCCGCGGCGCAGATGTCCTCCGTGGCGGTTCCCACCAGTTTGAGCGTCCCCGCCTGAATCCCTTCCGGGCGCTCGGTTGTCTCTCGCAACACCAACACCGGGACCCCCAACGACGGGGCTTCCTCTTGTATCCCGCCCGAATCTGTCAGAATCAGCGTGGCGCGCGCCATAAAGTTGTGGTTGTCGATGACCCCGAGCGGATCGATTAAATGAATCCGCGGGTGTCCTCCCAGTTCTGCAAAGACCGTCTCACGCACACTAGGGTTGAGGTGCACAGGATACACCAGGTGTACGTCGGCAAAGCGTTCGACCAACCAGCGCGCGGCCCGGCAGATGTTGGCCAGGGGTGCGCCGAGGTTCTCACGCCGGTGGGACGTCATGTACACCAAACGCGCTCCTGCAGGTATCGTGTCAAGCACCGGATGCCGGTAGCTGTCGCGGACGGTGGTAGCCATCGCATCCACCACCGTATTGCCTGTGACAAACACCCGGTCCGCCGGTTTACCCTCGCGCCGGAGGTTATGAGCCGCCCATAAGGTCGGCGCAAAGTACAAATCGCACAACACGTCCGCCAGCTGGCGGTTCATTTCCTCCGGGTAAGGACTGTACTTGTCGTACGTTCGCAACCCGGCTTCCACATGGCCAATGGCTATCTGATGATAAAACGCGGCCAACGCAGCCGCAAACGTTGTGGTGGTGTCGCCGTGCACCAGCACGATGTCCGGCTGCCGCCGCTCCATCACCTCTTCCAATCCTTGCAACGCCTTGCGAGTGATGGTTCCCAGTGTCTGCCGCGGCTCCATGATGTCGAGGTCGTCGTCCGGCTGAATGTGAAAGACCTCCAACACCTGGTCGAGCATTTCGCGGTGCTGCGCTGTGACGCAGACCAGCGGCTGAACGCCAGGCGTGTGTTGCAACGCCTGCACCAGCGGTGCCATTTTGACCGCTTCCGGCCGCGTTCCAAACACGGTCATCACGCGAATGGGTGTGTCACCTGTCAACCTGTGCCCTCCTCGTCCGCAAGGCTGTTGCCATGACGGGTATGACGTCCCGCTCAGCGCGTGCCAAACAGGCGATCCCCCGCGTCACCCAGGCCTGGTACGATATATCCGTGTTCGTTCAATCCTTCATCGATGGCGGCGACATACATATCGACGTCTGGGTGCTGCTCCTGTACCCTGCTGATACCCTGCGGAGCAGCCACCAAGCACATCAGTTTCACCGCGGTGGCGCCTCGGTCTTTGACGGCGGTCAGCGCAGCACATGCTGATCCCCCCGTCGCCAGCATCGGATCGACCACTATCACGTCGCGCTCCTCGATGTGCGGTGGTAACTTGCAGTAGTATTCCACGGGTTCTAACGTCTCTGGGTTGCGGTACAACCCGACATGCCCCACTTTGGCGTTGGGAATCATGGCGAGGATTCCGTCCACCATGCCCAAACCTGCGCGCAGCACGGGCACCAACGCCAGCGTCTTGCCTTCAATCACCCACGCCTTGGCGCGCGCCACGGGGGTCTCCACAGACGTTTCGACCAGCGGCAAATCGCGCGTGATTTCGTAGGCCATCAGCATCGCCACCTCTTGCACCAACTGGCGAAACTCCTTGGTCCCTGTGTCTTTGGCGCGTATGTACGTCAGTTTGTGTTGGATGAGCGGGTGTTGAAGGACATGCACGCGGCCCACAAGGTCACGCTCCTATTCTCCGGGGGTCGTACCTATACTATAGCAGAACCCGTCCGAACCACCAGGTTGACCCGCCGCGGCCTGCCCGGCGCCTATGGTATAATGTGGACGCCTTTGCCCGTCCTTGCCAACGGGACAGCGGCCGCTGCCCTGTTGGGAGGCGCTGGCGGGCGCGCACCCTGCGCGCAGAGAGTCCCGCTGGAGAAAAGGAGTGCTTCGGCGTGTCCCAGCTGCGACGACTGCTCATCCTCTCTGCTACGTACGGCGAAGGCCATCAACAGGCCGCGTATGCGGTACGAGACGCTGTGATGGCCATGCAGCCCGAGACAGAGGTGCAAATCGTCGATTACATCCGCGCAGTCCATCCTGTCCTCGATTCGGTGGTGCGCTACTGTTACCTCAAAAGTGTGCGTTTTGCGCCGGCATTGTACGGCTGGTTTTATAAAGGAACCAGCCAAATCCCGCCATCGTCGCTGATTCAACGGCAGCTTAATTCGCTCGGCATTGACGAAATGGAGGCTACGCTCCACGAGTTTCAACCTGATGTGGTGTTGTCGACCTTCCCTACACCGGCTGGAGTGGTCTCGCACCTCAAGCAACAAGGACGCACACGCGTCCCTTCCGCTGTGGTGATTACAGACCACGCGATTCACAGCCAGTGGATCCACCCATGGACGGACATGTATTTTGTGGGGTCGGATTACGTCCGCCATGGATTGGTCGCACGCGGGATCCCCGGAGAAGCCATTCAAGTCACCGGCATCCCTGTGCGGCCAGCGTTCCATCAACGCTTTGACCGGTTGGCGCTGTGCCACAAACTCGGACTGTCTCCGCAACTGCCCACGGTCTTGGTCATGGCAGGGGCCTACGGTGTCATGGGAGACGTGGAGCAGATTTGCGCGGAACTGTTTCACTGGCCACAGCCCTTGCAGGTGTTGGTGGTCACAGGACGTAACGCGCGGATGAAAGCACACCTCGATGAATTGCTCCCAGACGCTTCTAACCGGGTGCGGGTGTACGGGTTTGTGCACGACATCTGGGAACTGATGGCGGTCTCCGACCTGATGCTGACCAAAGCGGGCGGTTTAACCATTTCCGAGGCGTTGGCACTGCAACTGCCGATGTTGCTCTACCGGCCGATTCCCGGGCAAGAGGTGCAAAACGCCAAGTTCCTCGTGCGCCAAGGGGTGGCTGTGCTGGCGCGCAACCGGCGTGAAGTGAGTGAACACCTGGTCGACCTGTTGCTTCTGCACCCGGATAAACGGCAGCAGATGCGCCACCAGGCGCAACAAATCCGGTTGTTGCACGCGGCGGAGCGGATTGCCGACTCCTTGAGGGCACTTGCAAGTCGCCAGCCGTCGCGGGCACACTACTCTTACCAACACTAACGGGCGTTCCGCAGCGCTCGCAGCGAGGAGGGGTGGCGTGTCCCGGGGGATGCAGTGGGCGCAACGGCTGTTAGGCCGCTGGCTGGAGCCAGAGCTGTTTCAGCCGTTTTTGTTCAGTGTCTTGACGTCTCTGTCGCTGTCCGAGTTTGTGCGCGGAGCGCTCACCCTCTCGCTGCTGCCTACCTATGGCCGTACGCAACTGGGATTTGCCGTAGAGTGGACGGCACTGGCATTGTCGGTCCATTACCTGGTGGACAACGCCCTGCGCGCACCTGCAGGCTGGCTGGTGGATAGGACGGGCGCAAGGGTGGCGGTGCTGACCGGTTTTGGGTTGGCCGTTGCTGCGGTCCTCGGCATGAAGCAGGCGCACACCGTGGGTCAACTGCTGGCAGCCCTAGCCCTGTACGGGGCCGCGGTCACGCCCATGTGGCCAGCAGCTGTAGCGGCCATCGGCTTGTCGACCCCAGATGACAAGCGCGCTGCGTTTATGAGCTACATGTATATCTTCTGGCTGGCTGGCGCCGGACTGGGGCCGGTGGTGATCAACCTGGTTGGCGGCAGTTACGGGGTGTCGTTCCTGTTGCTGGCGGCCGTGGCCGCGTTGGGTTTTGTGGTGGCCTGGGTCTGGGTGCGTCCCCCGGGATGGGCTCCCGGCGGGACGAGCGCTGGCGCGGGCTACGCGGCCAACCCACGGACGGATGCGGAAGCAGCAGGATGGCCCGGCGCGGCGGGAAGAGGCCAGGAAGGCGGCAGTCGGATGAGACGCGTGGTACGCCCGCGCCGCGGCCGCCGCTACTGGCTGGGGCTGTGGCGCAACGTACGCGAGACAGCGTTTCTCTTCCCTGGTATGTTTGCGCAGACGTTTGCCGTGTCCTCGCTGGTCCCGATTTTGTCGCTCTACGCACGGGTGGTCCTGCACCTGACAGGCACCCAGTACAGCCTGGTCCTGGTTGCAGGTGGGGCGTTGACCGTGCTGCTGTTGATTCCGGCTGGACGGGTCGTCGACAAGGTAGGGTCCCGTGTGTTTTTGACGGGCGGCTTTTTCCTGGCCGGGACGATTTTGGCATTGTACCCGCTTTACCCAGGGCTGGTCTCCACGTTTATTGCAGTGCCGCTGATTGGTTCGGGTTACGCTTTTATTTTGCCTGCCTGGAACAGGGTATTGGACCGGTCTATCGATCCCGATAAGAAAGGGACGCTGTGGGGCGTGTTCATGACGGTTGAAGGGCTAGGTTCTACAGCGGGACCCTACCTGGGGGGGCTGTTCTGGGACGTGTTTGGCCCGCGGGGGCCGTTTTGGTTTAGCGCCGCCGTGATCCTGTTGATGGGCGCCCTCTACTTGGTGTTGCCGATTGAAGCCCGGCATGCCCAAGGACGGAAAGCGAAGGCACGGCTGTCGCAGCCGGGCGCAACGCCGGCAGAGTTGGAGGTTGCCCACCCACGCCGGCGACGCGGGGGTGCCCGGTAGAAAGCCACCACAAGCTGGGCAGGGCTGTGGATATGCCCGGGGGCCCGCCCGGCGCGGTGACGGGCGAGGGCTGTGTGCTGCATGAGGAACGGCCGCAGAGGAACTCTACGGACCCAGCAAGACACGGCCGCCCCTGGTTTCCCCATCCTGCATCCTTCCCTGGTGCTGAGCCAAAGGAGCGTGAAGGTCATGTACCACGGGCTGCTGCTAGGCACAGCGGGAGCCTTGGCCGCGGCGAGCGGTTACGCGCTGTTGCCGGAGCTGTTAGGCAAAGTCCTGCATTGGCGGACACTCTGGCGCGGACCTGCAAGCGCACGCGTAGTGGCGTTGACGTTTGACGACGGCCCAGACCCGCGTTACACGCCGCGCCTCCTTCATCTGCTAGAGGAGTACGGGGTACGGGCCAGTTTTTTTGTCGTCGGAGAGAACGCCCGCCAACACCCGCACTTGATCCAGCGTATGCTGGCTGCAGGCCACGAAGTCTCCCCGCACGGCCAGCGCCATCGCCACGCCTGGCTGACCGGGCCGCGAAGTGCTTGGCACAACGTGGCTGACGCTGTGGCCACCCTGCAGCACCTGAGCGGACAACCCGTGCGTTGGTATCGACCACCCTGGGGAGCGTTTAACGTCGTCACCTACTGGGTCTGCCGACGGTATGGCCTGACGCCGGTGTTGTGGTCAGCGCGGGCCATGGACTGGCGAGCCGGCGGGCCTGAACAGGCGCAGCGCATCCTCCAGCGCGCCGTTCGCCGTATCCGGCCAGGAACAGTGCTGTTGCTGCACGACGCCGGCGGTGCGCCGGGAGCGCCAGATCACACCCTGGCCGCCTTGCCGGCCCTGCTGACCTGGTTGGCCGAGCAGCGCTTCCGGTGCGTGACCCTCAGCGAGTTGGCACAGCTCAAGGCGGACCACCAGGCTCAATGGCAGCGATTGTACGCAGGCTGCCCTGGGTATGTCCGGCTGCTGCGCGGCTTGTGGCAGGGCGTAGACAAAGTGTTTGACTGGGTTTACCGGGTAGAGCCGGTGAACACCCTGTTTCGCGTAGGAATCCGTTCTTGGCGCTGGGGCGTACGGCGAGACGAGGGTGGAGCATGCGTGTTACGGTCGGGAGACCGTGTCTTGGAGTTGCATTTTCAAAACGACAGTGTGATTGCTTTTGCCCAACCTGACGGCGGCCTGCGTGGCATGGCACAAGGCCTGCGCGCTGCCCGTGCAGCGTTTCAGGACCTTGCCCAGCTGCTGCAGGTCCATCCGCGCTATCGCCAGTTAGCTGGGGTGATGGCCATCACGCTGATGCACCGAGGAATGGCAGGTCTAGGTTTCCACGTTGAAGACCTGCCACCCTCCCGTGCCAACGCATGGCTGCAGCGTTACCTGCGCTTCTTGCTGGGGCTGCACCACCCCGCCGGCTTCCCGCGTCTGCGTCAAGGGAGGCACAGCGGAGGAAATCTGGAGCCGAAGTTGATCTGGATGTCACGTGCAGAGTTGCTCGCCCGCTATAACCCCGCTTCCCCCGCCCACAGCCGCCCGGACAGGGTGGCGTCCACGCTGCTTACGCTAAATACGACAGACCTTCGTACAGGGGAAAACGCTCCGTCAGCGCCTTAACCTTGGCACGGGCCGCCGCCTGGTCTGCAGCGGTGAAATCCGATTGCAACGCCAGTGCAAAGACGTCAGCAATGTCCGCCATCGCCTGTTCATCCAAGCCGCGGCTCGTCACAGCCGGCGTTCCCACGCGGATACCACTGGTGACCATAGGACTCTGCGGATCGAACGGAATCGCGTTCTTGTTCACCGTCACGCCAACCGCGTCCAGTCGCTTTTCCGCTTCTTTCCCGGTGAGGTTGCAGTTGCGGACGTCTATCAAAATCAGATGGTTGTCCGTGCCTCCGGAGACGAGGGTAAAGCCGCGTGCCACCAGAGCCTCGGCGAGCGCCTTGGCGTTGGCCACGACTTGCCGCGCATACGCCTTGAACTCAGGCTGCAACGCTTCCCCCAACGCGACCGCTTTCGCGGCAATCACGTGCATCAGCGGTCCGCCTTGCACACCAGGGAAGATCGACTTGTCCACCGCTTTGGCGTGCTCCGCCACGGTTAAGATCAGACCGCCGCGCGGCCCGCGCAAAGTTTTATGGGTGGTGGTGGTGACAAACTGCGCGTACGGCACCGGTGACGGGTGTACGCCCGCCGCCACCAGGCCGGCGATATGGGCCATATCCACCATCAGGAGCGCCCCCACCTCGTCGGCGATGGCACGCATGCGGGCAAAGTCGATCACGCGCGGATACGCACTGGCACCGGCGACGATGAGTTTCGGCCGCGTCTCTTTGGCGATGGCCAGCACCTGGTCGTAGTCAATGGTTTGGGTCTGCGGATCGACCCCATAGGCGGCAAAGTGGTACAACTGCCCGGAAAAGTTCACCGGACTGCCGTGGGTTAAATGGCCACCGTGCGCCAGGTTCATCCCGAGGACGGTGTCACCCGGCTGCAAGGCCGCAAAGTACACCGCCATGTTGGCCTGGGCTCCGGAGTGCGGCTGCACGTTGGCGTGGTCTGCGCCAAACAGCTGCCGCGCGCGGTTGCGCGCCAAGTCTTCAACCACATCGACATACTCACAGCCACCATAGTAGCGACGGCCCGGGTATCCCTCCGCATACTTGTTGGTCAAAACGCTGCCCATGGCTGCCAAGACAGCCCGGCTGACAAAGTTCTCCGAGGCAATCAGCTCCAGATTGGCACGCTGCCGGTTTAACTCCTGCTCCATGGCTTGCGCGACCTCGGAATCCCACTGGTGCAAGTTGGCCATCTCTCTCCCGCTCCTCTCTCGCTTCGCAAAACGCCCGGCTAGGGGGCCCTGCTCTGGGGCGGCATTCGCTTAACTGCAGGTCCCTGTACCGCCTGCTGGGGCGGTTCCTGCGTGCTCGTCCTCCGCCCTGTCCGCCGCGCCGCTCATCTGACCGGCTTGCTGCAGGCGACGGCGGGCCTCTTCTGCATCGTACACGGTCCGCGGCCCGCCGACCAGGGGCGGCCGGGTACGGGCCAGCGTAACGTACGCCCGGCCCACCCACGTCCGTCGGCCGCGCAGCGGCACGGCCACGGGACGCAAGTGCATGCCAATGAGCGTGCCGCCAAGGTCAATCCCGGCGTCGGCTGTCACGCGCTCCACCAAGCAGGCGTCTGCCATGGTCTGGTAGGCGCACGCCGCCACGGCCCCGCCCGCACCTGGCACCGGCACCGCCGCCACCTCAGTCCAGCCGCGCACCCATGCCAGGGACCGAGCCACCACGAGCGCGCGGTTTAAGTGCTCGCAACACTGGAAGACTGGGTAGCTCTCTGTCTCCCGGCAAAAGGCCAATACCTCATCCACGACGGCTTGGCCCAGTGCCACCGAGGTGTGCGTACCAATGGGGTGACCCGCCAGCTCACTGGTGGATGCCCCCACCACCAACACCTGGCCGGGTCGCAGTGCCCCTGCCGCCAGCAGGTCGGCTAAACACTCGCGCAGATCAGACCGTACCTGCTCCGGCGTGACCACAGCCGATGCCGGGGCCGCAGCCGCCGACTGATGGCTCACCGCGGCAGCTCCCGGCTGTATGCCTGTTCGATCCGCCGCATCTTTTCCACCCTTGCAGCGTGCCGGCCACCTTCGAACTCGGTGCTCAACCACACCTTCAACACCTCCGCCGCGAGACCCGGACCAATCACCCGCTCGCCCATGGTCAACACGTTGGCGTCGTTGTGCAGCCTTGACATGCGTGCGGAAAACACGTCGTGCGCTGTGACCGCGCGCACGCCTGGAACCTTATTGGCGGTGATGCACATCCCTAGACCTGTCCCACAAATGAGGACCCCGCGTTGGTACCGTCCTGATGCCACACCCTCGGCGACCTGACGTCCATAGTCGGGGTAATCGACCGATTGTTCGTCAAATGTCCCCAGGTCGTCATAGGTGACGCCGAGTTTATCCAAGGTAGGTTTTAGCAGTTCTTTTAAGCGATACCCAGCGTGATCGCTCGCCAAAGCAATGTTCACAGCGTCCTCTCCCTTTCCAAGAGCTCGATGACGCGCTCAACTGCCCGCTCAATCTGCTCTGCGCACGCTTCATACTCTGCGTCTGATCCACCAAACGGGTCCGCGATATCCACCGCAGGGGCCGTCGACGCGGCGGCACCCGTGGCCAGGTCGAAACGGGTCTGGCCGTCTGGCGAATCTGGCGGCAGCGCGTTGGACCCATGCTCACCGGACGCTGGCAGCATGTACTGGCCTAGCACACGCACCTTGCCCGCGGCGGCCGGGTATTCAAGGAGAATCGCAGTGGCCTGGCTGGACGTCATGGTCAGGATCCAGTCAGCCGCTTGCACCGCCTCGGCAGTCAGGGTTTGGGCTGCGTGCCCCTCGGCGGGCACACCGCGCCGCGCCAACGCCCGCGCCGCTCCTCCCGACAACGGCTGTCCTGGAAGAGCGTGCAGCCCGGCGGAGGACACGGTCCACGGCAGGCCCTTGCGTTGAACCAGCGTGCGCGCAAAAAAAGCCGCCATCGGACTGCGGCAGGTGTTGCCTGTGCACACAAACAGCAGATGCAAGTCAACCCCCCC
>JAILZF010000023.1 GCA_023512635.1 Alicyclobacillus sp.
GAACTGGACAGGCTCGGTTACGATGGAGTTGGCTTCAATGAACACCACACCTCACCGTACGGCCTGATGAATTCTCCCAATCTGTTGGCGGCTGCCGCGTCGCAGCGGACCAAGCGGTTGAAGTTGTTAATGTATGGCAACCTACTGCCGTTGCACAACCCGCTGCGTTTGGCAGAAGAGCTTGCCATGCTTGATTGTCTTTCCAATGGCCGCATCATCTCCGGCTTTGCTCGCGGTATCCCGCGCGAATACAACGTCTTCAATATACCGCCGCAGACGTCACGGGCGCGGTTTGAAGAGGCTTGGGAGATTATCCGCCGGGCGTGGACAGAGGAGGTCTTTTCGTTCTCCGGGCAGTTTTGGGAATTCAAAAACGTGTCAATCTGGCCGCGTCCGGTGCAACAGCCGCATCCCCCTGTCTGGGTGCCGGTCACTAGCAGCAAGGAGACCATCGAGTGGGCGGCGCGCTACAACATTCCTATCACTCCAGGGGTAGGCAGTCACCGCGGAGCGCGGGTAGATATGATCAAGTATTACGCCCGACAACTAGAGCGCTACGGACACTCTATCACCCCGCAGCACATTGTCTTGCCGCTTGAGGTGTACGTGGCGGACAACAAGGATCAGGCCTTTGAGGAGGCTGGCCCTTACTGGTACTACTTCTATACTACACTGTTTAGCCATGGCAACGTGACAGACACGTCCATCCAGTCCCAGTTCCAGTATGTAAGCCAGGCTGCTCACGACTACCTGCGACCAGAAAACCGGGACGCCGTCGCGGGGACGCGTGAATCGTACCGCGGGCTGACCATGGAGGAGTTGCGCCGGCGCGTGGAGGACTGGCCGTGGGGCAGCGCGGACGAGGTGACTTCGCGCATCTTAGAGGAGGTCCAACAAGCCGGCGCGCACACGGTGTTGCTCAACCTCAACCGCGGCGCGATGCCCAACGACTTGTTTGTCCGGCAGATTCGCCGCTTTGCCAAAGAGGTCCTGCCTGCTTTAAAAGAGGTGGCCGTCCTGGACGTCCCGGCTGCCCATTGACCTGTACCGGTGCATCCGCTAGCTGCAGACCTTGGCCGGGCGACACCGGACGGGGGCGCGGGATGGCAGGGATGCATGGGTCTGGCGCGAATAAGATAGCTGAAGAAGAGGAGGGATGGAGATGCCTGGCCCACTTCGCATTACGCCAGAGATGGCTGAGTTTCATGCGCAGGTTTCTGCCGATTTCCTTGAGCCGCTGTGGCTGGCAGCACCGGAAGTGATGCTGCGCGAGCCCAAGTCGCGGCCCATCCCCTACCTGTGGCCGCGTACGCTGATTGAAAAGCACTTGCAACGCGCAGGCGAAATCATCCATTTTCACAACGGTGGAGATCGGCGCGTGCTGATGCTCATCAATCCTGGCATGCGCGACCTGCAGCCGTACGGGTGGGGGGCTACCACACAGACCCTGTCGGTCTGCGTCCAGCTCTTGCTGCCAGGGGAGGAAGCGCCGCCCCACCGGCATACGCAGACCGCCATCCGGTACATTATCCGCGGCCGTGGTGCGTACAGCGCGGTCGAAGGAGAGCGCGTCTACATGGCCGAGGGCGACTATGTGATCACGCCGCGCGGCCTCTGGCACGAGCATGCGCACGAAGGCAGCGAACCGATGATGTGGATGGACTGTCTGGACACACCGTTGATTTTTTACCTGCACGCGACCTTCTTTGAACCAAGCCCTACGCCCAAGCAGCCGATCACGCGGCCGCCCAGTGTGAACAAGTACCTAGGCGGGATGGTACGGCCCCTGTCTGACCACACGCCCAGCTTAGCACCGTTGCCAGTCTATCCGTTTGCCGGGGTCGAGGCGGCGTTGCGCGGGTTGAGTGAACACTACCCGCCTGACCCGGTGGAAGGGTACGTAGTTGAGTATATCAATCCCTCCAACGGGCAGTCGGCCAACGAAAAAATTGGCGCGTGGATGCAAAAGTTGCCGCCCGGATTCCACGGCCAGGCTCATCGCCATGTCAACAGTGCGGTCTATCAAATTAAGAGCGGGCAAGGGTACACCGTGATCGACGGCGTCCGCTTTGATTGGCAGAAGGGAGACTTTTTGGTCGTGCCCAGCTGGACGTACCACGAGCACGTCAATACCTCGACGACTGAGGATGCGTACTTGTTCTCCACCAACGACATCCCGATTTATGAAAAGTTAGAGCTGCAGCGGGAAGAACGGTGGACGGAAAACGGCGGCCGGCAAACGGTCACCGGCGTGTGGACGCCTGCGGGGGTGCAACCGGTGCAAACGGTAGGCCACAGCTGAGCGGGTATCCCGGGCTGGAGGCTGACGGGTTCTGGAAGGGAGCCGAATGTTGGGAAATATTGGGGAGCGGGGTCAGTTGGCGAGCATGCTGCTGATTTGTTCAGCGGCCAGGCGCAACGCGTCCAACAAGCCGGGAATGGCGCTGTCGGGCAACCGTTCCGTTAAGGCGTACAGGCCCAGGCTGGCCACCACTTCACGCTGGCGGAACACCGGGACGGCCAAGGCTGTAACCCCCGGGTTGATCTCACCATGGCTGACCGCGTAACCTTGCTGGCGGACCTGCGCCAGTTCAGCCCGGAACGTGTCTAACGGGACCCTCCATCCGTTGGCCAACGGCTGCAAGCCGGCGGCGAGGTCGCTGTCGCTCAGTCCAGAAAAAGCGGACAGCACCTTGCCGCCTGCGCCGGCGTTTAGGGGATAGGGCACGCCGACTTGCAGAGACCAGCGCAGCGGCTCTTTGCTCTCAAACTGCAATACCGTGAGGATACTCAAGCCTACACGCACGTTTAAGCAGACCGACTCTCCGGTTTGGTCGCGCAGGGTACGCAACACTGGGGTGGCGGCGGTAATCAGGTCGTTGCGGGCTAAAAACCGGCTTGAGAGGGTGAGGATGCCAAAGTCGAGTTCGTACTGTTTGGTTACTGCATCGCAGCGGACCACGCCTTTGGCCTGTAGGGAGTTGAAGATCCGCTGTAAGGTGCTTTTGGGAACTGAAAAGAGGCGCGCCGCTTCTCGCAAACCGATGCGCTCTTGCTCGTTGGCAAGGTACTGCAACACCGCCAGTGCCACGTCTACGTTACGGACCCTTTCCTGTCGAGTTTCTTCCATGCACCTTCACCCTCTCCGATGGTACAGCCATTGTAAGACATCTAGATTTTCCGGGCAATCCTGCCTTGTTTCGACACTTTTCACAGCATTCAAGACAAGGTATGATAAGAGTGCCGATATATTTTGGGACAGTGTCCCGAATAAAACGGTTTCATCATGAGAGAGGTGAGCACGTTGACCCTTGCGCAGTGGCAATCGGTCCGCGGCACGCGCATTCGCTTGTTGCAAGCAGGCGCGGGTGAACCGGTCTTGTACTTGCACGGCAGTGGCGGGGGCGGCGCCTGGCTGCCGTTTTTTGACCGGTTGACGCCGTCGTACCGTGTTCTAGCGCCGGAACACCCTGGGTTTGGCGAGAGCGACAGCCTGCCTGAAGCGGACAACATCGAAGACTATGCTTATTTTTATTTGGATTTTTTGGATACCCTCGGTCTGAACCAGGTCAGGTTGATAGGGGCGTCATTGGGTGGGTGGCTGGCCATGGAGATGGCTTGCATTGAACCGCGCCGTTTCCCACAGTTGGTGTTGGTCGGCTCTGCGGGCATCCGTGTGGAAGGTGTGCCAGTACCGGATGTGTTCATGCTGGATGAAGCAGAACACACGCGGCTGCTTTTTTATAACCAAGAGCTGGCTGAGCAGCGATTGTCGGCCATGGGCCAGGACGATGCTGCGGTGCTGGCACGCCAACGCTCGCGCGCGGCCGTTGCCCACCTGGCGTGGAACCCGTATTTCCACCGGCCTAAGCTGCGGGATCGCCTGCATCGTATCCAACAGCCCGTGCTGTTGGTCTGGGGTGAGCAGGACCGGGTATTCCCTGTGGCATATGGTCAGTCGTTGGCTGGCCTGCTGCCGCAGGCGCAGCTGCAGGTGGTACCGGCTTGCGGCCATTTGGTGGCGCAGGAAAAACCTGCGGAGTTGGCGGGGTTGGTCCAAGAATTTTTTGCCAGGAGGGGTGAGGCGTGAAATTTTTCTTGTTTCACTTAATGGTATGGCCGCATGTGCCGGAAAACAGCGGCTATCCGCAGGCGTGGGTGACGTACCCGCGTCAATTCTACGACCCGGAACGGGGTGTTGCCATCTACCAACACTACCTGGAGCAGATGGTCTACGCTGAACAGTTGGGGTTTGACGGGCTAGGTGTGAACGAACACCACCAAACCGCGTATGGCACGATGCCCTCGCCTAACATCATGGCAGCCGCCCTGGTGGCGCGTACGCAGCGGGCCAAGATTGCAATTCTTGGCAATGCTTTGCCGCTGCGCCAGAATCCACAGCGCGTGGCCGAGGAAATTGCCATGCTCGACGTTCTGAGTGGCGGCCGGATCATCTCGGGCTTTGTGCGCGGGATTGGCCCTGAATACCATACCTTTTCGCTCGATCCGACGCAGTCGCGCGGCCGCTTCATGGAAGCGCACGACTTGATCATTCGGGCTTGGACAGAACCAGAGCCGTTTGAGTTCTATGGAAAATACTATAAGTTGCGCTATGTGAACACTTGGCCGCGCCCGGTTCAGCAACCGCACCCGCCCGTCTGGATTCCTTCGCAAGGCAGCGTCGAGACCATCGACTGGGTTGCAGCAAAGCGGTACACTTATCTTCAGACGTACAGTTCTATTGACTCGGTGCGGCGTGTCTTTCAGGAGTTTCGCGAGGCTTGCCAACGGCACGGGTATGAGGCGCAACCGGATCAAATGGGGTGGGCCTTGCCGGTGTATGTCGCGGAGACGGACGCCCAAGCACAGGCTGAAGCCAAGGCTCCGCTGGAGTACCTGTTCAACACCGTGTTTAAAATGCCAGCCAGCGTGTTCTTTCCGCCTGGCTACCTGACGCCCCAGTCGATGGCGCGGGTATTGGCCAACAAGCGGGGCCTGGGGACAAGCTACTTAACTTTTGAAACTTTGTTAGAGAAAGGCTATGTGCTGGTTGGCTCGACGGACACCGTCCGGCAACAACTGGCCGAATATCAAAAGGCGTTTGGCTTTGGCAACCTCTTGCCGATGCTTCAGTTTGGCACGCTGTCACACGAGTTGGCTATGAAGAACATTACCCTGTTTGCCCGTGAAGTGATGCCCCACCTGCGGCCGCTGGGAGAACCGGTTGCGGCTCGCTAACCGCTTCAGGACAGGGGGAGAGGTTGGATGCTCCCCCTGCGGCTGTCTCAGGGAGGGCAAGACACAAGGAGGGTGTCATGGACAGTCGCCAGTTTCGAGACATTGCAGGCTGCTTTGCCACAGGGGTCACCGTGGTGACCACGCAAGATGCAGCGGGACTGCCCGCCGGTATGACCGTCAACTCGTTTACGTCGCTGTCGCTCGACCCGCCGCTGGTCTTGGTCACGATTGCCAAAACCTCCAGCCTGTTTGACACCTTTATGCAGGCTGGTGGATATGCGGTGAACATTTTGCGGGCTGACCAAGAGGGACTGTCGCGGCAGTTCGCTACCAAAAACATTGACCGCTTTGCGCAAGTCAGCTATCGGACGGGGGTTTCTGGTTCCCCTGTCTTGGACGGTGTGTTGGCATACTTTGACTGTCGTGTGGTGGACAGACATCCGGCAGGAGACCACGTGATTCTTATTGGTGAGGTTGTCGACGGAGGGCTGAACGACGGCCATCCGTTGCTGTTTTACCGAGGCAAGTACACCCACATTCCCGGGGCGCCATAAACGCCCCGGTTTTTTTGTAGGATGAGAGGTTGGTAGAGCTCCCAAAAGCTTGGGAGGACAGGGGGGCGAAGGGACAGAGCGGTCACCCATCAGGCTGTACCCGCCTTCACATCAGCTGACCGACCGTTCTTCTAAGCGCAGCAACTTCCAGCAGCCGTACGAAAACACCCATGTGAGAGCAAACAAGCCGGCCAAGACAAACCCCAGGGAACCAAAGTCGAGGTTTTGCACCCACGCCCAGACGCCACTGTTTAAGCCCAGCTCGGGCGTTAACACCTGCAGCAGTTCAATCAGGCCAATCACAAGCGCAGCGGCGACAGACAACCCGGTGACGGTCAAGTTGTAGTACACTTTGCGCAGAGGGTTGGCAAACGCCCAGTTGTACGCTGTGCACATGAAGACACCGTCCGCGGTGTCAAGCAGGCTCATACCGGCAGCAAACAACACCGGCAGGGACAAGATGCCAGCAGGGGTGATGGCCTGTTTGGCGGCCGCTGCAGAGATGGCCAGAAGGGCAATCTCGCTGGCGGTATCAAAGCCTAAGCCAAATAAAAAGCCAATCGGATAGACATGCCAACTCTTGTTGACAAACTTAAAGAGCGGTTTGACCAATCCCGTGATCAGACCCTGGGGGCCCAACGCATCGCTGTCCATGGGTTGGCCGGCACGCATGGAGCGAAACGTCTGCCAGATTTGTACTAAGATGACCAGGTTCAGTACGCCCATGAACACGAGAAACAGGCCGGACACGGACGTACCAATCAAGCCGCCGATGTTCTGCAACTGCGGCAGGGCGCGTTCTGCCCAGTATACCGCCAGCGCTGTGGCCACGGCCATCAGGCAGACGACGGAGGAATGGCCGAGCGAGAAGAAAAAGCCTACTCCGGCTGGGTTTTCGCGCTGTTGCACCAGTTTGCGCACGGTGTTGTCAATGGCGGCAATGTGGTCCGCGTCAAAAGCGTGGCGCAGGCCAAACGTGTACGCCAGAAACGCCAGTCCCAGCAGGGTGGGTTGGTGCGGCAAGGCGCTGAGCAAGAGGACGATCCCGACGATGTGCAGGGCGCCCACGCAAAGGGCATAGCTGAACCAGTTGGGTTTGCCGGTGAAGCTCGAAGTGTCCAAGCGCATGAGGTAACCTCCTTGGTAGACAATGCCGGCGGTGCAGAGGCAAGACTTCAACGCACAGCTTGCGGCCGCATGGGAATGTTTGCTGTAGTAACACGAATCTATTTTTCAGTAACATTATTCTCGAATCTCGCAAGGGGCGTCAACGATCTGTTTCGTATAGGAGAAAGACATGGGCCAAGGGGGGTAAAAGATGGCGAAGGAAGGGCGGGAATCGGAGGCGGTGGTCCGTTTCGGGGTCTCCATGGAAGAGCCTTTATTGAAAGAATTCGACTGGATGCTCGAGCGGCAGGGACACAACAACCGCTCTGATGCCTTACGTTCCCTGATCCGCGGTGCCATCCTGAAATTTAAACAAGAGCGTGACTTAACCGTGGAAATGGCGGGGGCCATCGTCCTGGTGTACAAGCACGACACCACGCATCTGACACCGTCGCTGACCGCACTGCAACACGCGTACCACCATAGCATTGTCTCCACCATGCACATCCATCTCAACCACGACCGGTGTTTAGAGGTGCTGGTGGTCCGGGATCAAAACGCGGTGTTGCAGCGCCTGTTGCGGTCTTTGCAAAACATGCGCGGGGTTGAGTTTGCCGAATTGGTGGTGTCGGCCACGTCGCCCGAAGCCGCCGACGAGCCCTTGTCCGGGCATTGACCGCGTTCAGACCAGCCGCAATAGGGCAGGTTGCGCGGTTGTTCTCATTCGCCCCGTGTTATATTGTAAGAACAAGCAGAGAGGAGGGAGACCGTGCGAGCGCTCAACCTGACTGAGCCGCGCCGGGCCGTCTTGGAGGTGGTGCGCCAAGCGCACGACCACCCGACCGCCGCGGAGATCATGGAACGCCTGGCGGCGCGCGGACAGCGTTACGCGTATGCCACCATTTACAACTCCCTCCGCTATCTAACGGAGCACGGTTTGATACGTGAATTAAACCTGGGCAACGGCATCAGCCGCTACGACGGTCGCTTGGAGAGTCATCAGCACATCGTCTGTGTACGCTGTGGGGCTATTGCAGAGACCCTGGTCGACGTGCCGCCCGAGATCGCCCGCCGCATGGAAGGGGAAACGGGGTACCGCGTGAACCAGGTGAGCCTACACGTAACTGGCTTGTGTCCAGCCTGCCAAGCGCAGGAGAGTGTTATCCGCTGATGGCTGGCCCAAGGCCGGTACGCGGCCGCTTTGCTCCCAGTCCCACCGGCTGGTTGCACCTGGGGCACGCCTGGACAGCCTTGTTGGCGTGGCTGCAGGTCCGCCAAGCCGGGGGAGAGTTTGTTCTGCGCATTGAAGATGTGGACACAGGCCGATCCCGCCTGTCTTACGTGCCTTCCATCTTGAACGACCTGCGTTGGCTAGGTTTGGATTGGGACGAGGGTCCCGACTGCGGCGGTCCGTATGGCCCGTATCTGCAAAGCCAGCGCTTTCCTCTCTATCGGCAGGCGTTGCGGCGGCTGGCCCAAAACGGCCGCTTGTACCCGTGCTTTTGTAGCCGTGCGCAGGTGCAAGCGGCGAGCGCGCCGCACGGCTTGACGGGGGAAGGTCCTGTATACCCCGGGACCTGCCGCCAGCTCACCCCGCAACAGCGCGCCCTGCGCGCCCGGACCAAACGGCCGGCGCTGCGGTTTGCGGTACCGCCTGAGCCCCTGTGCTTTCCTGACCTGGTGCATGGTGAACAGTGCTTTTTGCCTGGCGCGGGCGGAGATTTCGTGGTGCAGCGTGCGGACGGCCTGTACGCCTACCAATTGGCGGTGGTGGTGGACGACTTGCATATGCGCATCAGCCACGTTTTGCGCGGGGCCGACCTGCTGGATTCGACACCGCGGCAAATCTGGCTGTACCAAGCCCTTGGCGGGCAGCCGCCACAGTTTGCGCACGTCCCTCTGCTGTTGGCGCCCGATGGTACCCGTTTGTCCAAACGACATGGATCCCTGACGCTGCGTCAGTGGCGGGCAGCCGGAGGGAGTTCTCCCCGCTTGGTGGGCTGGTTGGCCTACCTGGCCGGGTGGTTGGAACGGCCTGAGCCTGTGCAACCGCGCGAATTGCTGGCGCACTTTCGCCTCGCTACGTTAAGGCGTCCAGCCATTCGGCTACGGCGAGAAGACCTTCAACCATTTTTTGCATAATCCCCCCAGGTGGCTGCACAACCTAATTCTCGTTCTCCGGGTTTGAACGAGGAGAGGGGGTTGCCACCGGTTGAGCAGCGTCTTGTTAGCGCGTTGGCAGTTTGGCATCACCACGGTCTACCACTTCTTATTTGTTCCCTTGACCATCGGGTTGGCGTTTTTAATCGCCAGCATGGAAACATTTTACGTGGCGACACAAGATGCGACCTACAAACGCATGGCCAAGTTTTGGGGAAAGATATTCCTGATCAACTTTGCGGTCGGCGTGGTCACAGGTATCTTGCAGGAATTTCAGTTTGGCATGAACTGGTCCGACTATTCGCGCTTTGTCGGTGACGTCTTCGGCGCCCCATTGGCGATAGAGTCGCTGGCAGCGTTTTTTTTAGAATCGACGTTTCTAGGCGTCTGGATGTTTGGTTGGGACCGTTTGTCGCCGCGCTTGCACCTGGCGTCGATTTGGCTGGTGGCCGTGGGGACCACCCTGTCCGCCTTTTGGATTTTGACGGCCAATGCGTTTATGCAAGAGCCTGTCGGCTACGTGCAGCGTGCAGGGCACGTTGAGATGTCCAGCTTTGGCCAACTGATTGCCAATCCGCAACTGTGGCTGGAGTTTCCGCATGTCTGGCTTGGGGCACTCAGCACGGGGGCGTTTTTTGTGGCTGGCGTCAGCGCTTTTGGCCTGCTCCAACAGCGGTCAGGAACAGTGTACCAGCGCTCGTTTGCCATCGCCATCGCCACTGCGCTGGTGTCAAGCCTGTTGGTGGCAGTGGTCGGGCATGACCAGGCGCAGCATCTGATGCAGGCACAACCGATGAAGATGGCCGCCTCGGAAGCCTTGTGGGAGACCAGTCCCGACGTGGCTCCCTGGACGTTGGTGGCAGCGATTGATTCCGAACATCACCGGAATACGTTCGAAATTGACATCCCTGGGGTGCTCAGCCTGCTTGCGTACAACCACTTGCATGGCCGAGTACCTGGTATTCATCAGCTGCAGGCGGCTTATGTCCGCCAGTTCGGGCCGGGCAACTACATCCCGCCGGTCCGCACCGCGTTTTGGAGTTTTCGCATCATGGTGTTGGCGGGGATGCTGATGATCTTGTTTTCTTTGTACGGCGTTTGGGTGATGATGCGCGAGCGGCTCGAACGCCATCGCCAGTTTCTGCGTCTGATGGTGGCCGCCATCCCCTTGCCGTTTATTGCGAACTCCATGGGTTGGATCATGACCGAGGTGGGGCGGCAACCCTGGGTGGTGTTTGGTTTGCTGCGCACGGCCGACGGCGTATCGCCCACCGTCTCCCCAGCCATGGTCTGGACGACGCTGCTAGGGTTTGCCGTGTTGTACGGGGTGTTGGCGGTGGTTGATATCTTCCTTTTGATTCGCGTGGTACGCGGCGGACCCGAACCAGAGGAAGAGACCGCGGCGAGCCCTGACCTGGAAGTTGCACCCTTGTAGCCCTGTGTGCCAGCTGGGTGAGGGACCGCCTGCACCACGGGGCATGTCTTAGGCAGACTGGGCGGACCAGGACCAGCGCAAGGAGGCGGGCAGATTGGACCTGAACACCCTTTGGTTTTTAATCATTGCGTTGCTGTTCACAGGGTTTTTTGTGCTTGAAGGGTTTGACTTCGGCGTGGGGATGCTGTTGCCGTGGCTTGGCCGCACGGATGACGAACGGCGCCTGATTCTGAACACCATTGGCCCGTTTTGGGACGCCAACGAGGTTTGGTTTATTTCCGCAGGGGCATCCCTGTTTGCCGCGTTTCCGAACTGGTACGCCACCCTGTTCAGTGGCTTCTACCTGGCGCTGTTTTTCTTGTTGGTGGCGTTGATTGGCCGCGGGGTGGCGTTTGAGTTTCGCAGCAAACTCACGTCTCCCGGTTGGCGCCAGGTCTGGGACTGGGTGATATTTGGCGGCAGCCTGTTGCCGCCGTTGCTGTGGGGTGTGGCCTTGGCTAACATGATGCGCGGTGTGCCAATTGATGCACAGATGAATTACGTCGGGACATTCTGGGACCTGTTGAGTGTGTACGCCCTGCTTGGCGGGGTGAGTGTGACGCTGTTGTTTTTGTTGCACGGTGCCTTATTCCTGACCTTACGCACCGAGGGGGCTGTGCAGGCAAGGGCACGCAAGGTGGCGTTGAGCATTGGGGCTTGGACCACAGCAGTCACCTTTTTGTTCGTTGTTTTTAGTTACATTGAGACGGATATGTTCAGCAAGCTCGGCATAGACCCGGGGACGGTTCCACTGCTGGCCGGACTGGCGTTGTTTTCGGTGCAGTTTTTTATACGTGCACGGCGCGACGGCTGGGCGTTTGCCATGACATCGCTGACCATTGTCCTGTCGACGGCGACCGTCTTCATCGATTTATACCCGCGCGTCATGGTCAGTTCACTCCGTCCAGAGTGGAGTTTAACAGTGTACAACGCGTCGGCCAACCCGTACTCCCTGCAGGTGATGACCTGGATTGCGCTGTCAGTTTTACCGCTGGTGTTGCTGTATCAGGGGTGGAGTTACTGGGTATTCCGGCGCCGTATTCGTCTGTCGGACCCGCACGAGTATTGAGCCGCGGGGCCACCGCAGAATGGTTAGCCACCGTCTTACGGCGGGGACCAGCCTGTTGTGGAACGGATGAAGGAGGCAAGGCATGGTTTTGGATGGGTCCTTGTCCCCAGCCGACCTTCGTCAGTCAGAGAGACGGCTGCGCCGTTGGCTCAACCGGGAGGTACGGGGGCTGTGGGCAGCCGCTGGGTTGCGTGTGTGCGCGCAAGGGGCGAGCGTGGTACAAGCCTGGTTCTTGGCGCGTGTTTTAACGTTGCTCTGGCAGGGTCAACTGTCTGCTGCCCCCCTGGGGCAGGGCGCGGTGGGGGTCTTGTTGGCCGGAGGGTTCCGCAGCGCTCTGCTGGCGGCGGCTGACGGTTGGGCCGGGCGGCAGGCCGTTCAGGCGCTGGCGCGTTTGCGCAGTCAAGTGTATGCTGCGGCCACAACCCCTGGTGCGCGCCGCCTGGCGCATATCTCCCGCAGCGAGTGGCTCGCCGCGGCGCTCACCGGGATCGACGAGTTGGAACCGTACCTTGCCCAGTATCTGCCGCAGCGCTGGGCGGCGGGGGTGGCGTGTGCGCTGGTATGGGGAGCTGTCGTCTGGGCCGACCCGCTCAGTGCCTTGCTGGTGGCGTGCACGCTGCCGCTGCTGCCGCTGTTTGGTTGGTTAACAGGCCGGGCGGCGCAGGCGCGGGCGTATGGGCAATGGTTGCAGCTGCAGCACCTGACTGAGGTGGTGTGGGAAGCACTGCGAGGTTTCCGCACCTTGTATCTGTTCGGCCGCGCGCATGCGCAGGCACAGCGGCTGGCGACGGTGAGCGACGCCTGTCGGCAAGCGGCAAACGGGGTTTTGCGCTGGGCGTTTCTGACGAGCTTGGTCCTTGAATGGTTGACGGCGTTGGCCACCGCGGTGGTGGCGGTGGGCTTGGGTCTGCGCTTGGTGCACGGACAGCAGGCGTTGGCTCCAGCCTTGTTTGCTTTGCTGCTGACGCCGGAGTGTTTTGCCCCTGTACGGCAAGCGGCAGCCTTGTTCCACGCCTGTGCCAGCGGTTTGGCCGCTGCGCAGCGAGTGGAGGAGGTGTTGGATCAGCCGGCGGCTGCGCCGCCTACGGCAGAACGGGTGCGCCTGCCGGTGCGTCCAGGGGGGGTCCGCGTGGAGCTCACCGGGGTGGGTGTCCGTCACCCGCAAGGGGGGTGGATCTTGCAGGATGTGACGCTGCACCTGGCGCCAGGTGAGGTGGTGGCGCTGGTGGGTCCGAGCGGAGCGGGCAAGACCACTCTGCTGCACCTGTTGCTCGGATGGGTGGCAGCAGATGCCGGTGAGGTGCGTATCGACGGCGTACCCCTGGCAGACATCGACCTGGTGGATTGGCGGCAGCAGGTGGCATACGTGGCGCAGCGTCCATACCCGTTTCCCGGTCGTGCACTGGAGACGATCCGCTGGGCCAATCCGGCGCTCCCGCCAGCGGCGGCGTTGGCAGCTTTGCGCTGGGCTGGGGCAGACCCGGCGTGGGGGGGACGGCCTGGTATGGGGGGCACGGGGGAGCAGGCGCGCTGCAGCGGGGGTCAGGTACAACGGTTGGCATGGGCGCGCGCCTGGTTGCACGGCGGGCGATTGGTCTTGTTGGATGAGCCGACCGCCGCGCTCGACGTGTCCACCGAAGCACTGCTGACGGAGCGCCTGCATGACTTGCTGCGCGGGCGCACAGGGATCCTGGTGGCGCACCGTTTGACTACGGCGCTGCTGGCCGACCGGGTGGTGGTGCTGCAGCAAGGGCGCGTGGTGCAGAGCGGATCGCACCAGGCGTTGTTGCAGGAGGAAGGACTGTACCGGACGATGTGGCAGGTGTACACTGCGCTGGACGAGACGGGGAAGCGGCAGGAAGTGGTGGCTCCGTGAAAGGCTGTGGCGAACTGCAGTCTAGGCTGACAGCCGTCTGGGGAGTTATGGCTGGGGTGGCTGCTTGGGCTGCGGGGGTGGCGTTGCTGGCGACCGCTGGCTGGCTGATTGCCGCCGCCGCGTTCCAACCACCGACGGTGCTTCTGCTGTGGGTACCGATGGTCTTGGTGCGCGCGTACAGTTTAGCCCGCGCCGGCTTGCGCTACCTCGAGCGCCTGGCGGTGCACGCGGCGGCCTTGCGCGCCCAAGCTGCGGCACGTGTGCAGCTGTTTGCCGTCTGGGTCCATCAGGCGCCCCGGTTGTTGCAAACGCGGTCAAGCGGTGAGCTGTTGGCGGCTGCCGCGGCGGATGCGGAGGAGCTGCCGGACTTGTATCACAGTGCCGCGGCGTTGGCGGTTGCGGCGGCGTCTACGCTGTTGCTCAGCCTGGCGTTGGCCATCGTGGACGGAAGACTCGCGCTGTGGGTGGGGGGGTGTGCGTGTCTGCTGGGCGCCACCGGGACGTGGGCAGCGGTGGTCCACGGCCGGCGCTTGGGCTTGGCTGTCTCCCCCCGGCGATCCCGCCTGTACAAGCGGGCTGCGCAGACGGCCGCAGCCTTGGCCGAGTTATGGGCTCTCGGCCGCTTGTCAGCTTGGCAAAAGCGGTGGCAGGCAGACAGCCAGCGCCTGCAGCGGCTGCAGCAGCGACTGTATCAGCACCGGGCCTGTTGGTTGGCGGTGACAGGGGTGTTGCCCGCGTTGACCTTGACCGGGGTTCTTTGGCGCTTGGCTGAGCTGCGCAGCTGCGGCCAGGTTAGCGGGCCGCTGGCGGTGGGGCTGTCCCTCGCGGTGTGGGTCGGCGTGGAAACGGTGGCCAGCGTGCCGCAAGCGGCAGTGGTGTGGGGCCGGGTGCAAACTGCCCGGCGCCGGCTGCAACGGGTAGCAGCTCTGCCGGTACCAGGGGGGGCGCCCGTGTACGCTCCCCAGGGGCTCCAGTCGCCAGGCTCAGCCGTGGTGGTCATGCGCGGGTTGCGCTGCCGTTATGGACCTGAGGCAGCAGAGGTCTTGCGCGGTTTGGATGCCGTCGTCCCGGCCGGCCAACATGTAGCTGTGGTCGGGGCAAGCGGAGCCGGGAAAAGCACACTGGCTGCCGTCTTGGGTGGAATCTGCCCGTATACGGGAGAGTTGACGATTGGCGGCGTCCCTGTCCGGGAGCTCGCCGGGCGCGGGTTGCATGCCTGGGTGGCGGTGTGTGAGCAAGACCCGTACGTATTCGACGCTTCCTTGGCGGCCAACGTCCGCTTAGGACGTGCGGACGCCAGTGACGAGGACGTACGGGCGGCGCTGTCCGCGGTGGGCTTGTTGGCATGGGCCGAGGCGTTGCCAGACGGCCTGGCAACGCGCGCAGGGGAGGCCGGTGCGGCTCTGTCCGGCGGCCAGCGCCAGCGCTTGGCCCTGGCGCGGCTGCTGGTATCTGCCGCGCCGGTGTGGGTGGCGGACGAACCGGCGGCCGCGCTCGATCCGCTGAGTGAACGGCAGCTGCTGCAGACGTTGCGCCTGCACGGCCGCGGCCGGACCCTGTTTTGGATGACCCACCGGCTGGCCGGCCTGGCGGCGTTTGATGAAATCTGGGTGTTGGCGGAAGGCCGTTTGGCGGAGCGAGGAACGCACGCCCAACTCCTGGCACAAGGCGGCATCTATGCGCAAATGTGGCAAGTTGAACGGGATCGCTGGCCTGTGGCGTGGCTCACCCCGCCGCAACGTTGAAACGGTACACCTAGCGTGGCAAGAGGGGTGTGCCGGTCAGAGGAATGTCACACGTCTGGAAATTAGGAAGATGGTGGGCCATCTGGCGCGGCTTTGTTGACAGGTCTATGATGAGGAAGGACACACCAGCGCCCGGTGAACACTGGGCGGCTGGGCATCAGCATCTGGGGAGCCGGAGGGCTGGCAGCCGCGGCAGGGCCGTGCATAAGAACCTTCTCGCAGGAGAAGGTTCAACTTATGACCACCTGGCGGACAGGCGCAGCACTGGGTTGTCCCCGAGCTCTGGAAAGAAAGCAGGGAAGCACATGGCTGAGACGGCAGTGCAGGTTGATTCACGGCGCCGTCCTGGACGGGGCCGGCAGCAGCCGGCAGAGGCCGGCTGGCAGACGTTGACGGGTCTAAACCTGGCGTACGCTTTGGAGCTGTACGAACGCTTTCTGGCCAACCCAGAGGCGGTGGACGAGGCGACGCGGCAGTGGTTTGTCCAAGCGGGCCCTCCGCCCGCACCAGGGGGGGCACCGGCGGAGGCGGTCAGTGCACCCGCCCGTCCAGGACAACAGGCCGCCGTTGTCCCGGCCGAGCTGTCGGAAACGGTCTATGAACGGGTCACACGGGCACAGCGATTGGTGCGCAATATCCGTCAATACGGGCACTTGGCAGCACGCTTTCACCCGTTGGCGCCAGCCTCCGCGACGGTCCCCCTGCTGGACCCTGCAGCTTGTGGTTTAACAGAGGCTGATTTAGCAGCCATTCCGGCGCGCTGGGTCTGGCCCAGTGCGCCCGCCGACGTGCCGACGGCGTGGGCTGCGGTGCAGCGGTTGCGTGAACTGTACACAGGCACCTTGGCGTTTGAGTTTTGGCACCTGCCGAACCCGGATGAACACGCTTGGTTTATTGAGCAGATTGAACAGCACAATGTCACGCGCCAAACGCTGTCGCAAGCGGAGGCCGTGGCACTGCTGCACCGTTTGATTGAAGTGGAGGAATTTGAACACTTCCTACACCGGACGTTTGTGGGGCAAAAGCGCTTCTCCATTGAGGGCGTGGATATGCTCGTGCCGATGCTTGACCGGTTAATCCTGCGCGCTGTCGAGGCTGGGGCACACGACGTCATGATAGGCATGGCCCACCGCGGCCGCTTGAACGTCTTGGCTCACGTCCTCGGCAAGCCTTACACAGCCATCTTTTCCGAGTTTCACACCGCGCCGAACAAGGAGTTGGTGCCGTCCGAGGGCTCCATGGGCATCAACTACGGTTGGACGGGGGACGTCAAGTACCACCTAGGGGCCAGCCGCACCATGGGCGACGGACGCGAAGCACGGGCGCGCGTGCGTTTGGCCAACAACCCGAGCCACCTCGAGTTCGTCAACCCGGTGGTGGAGGGGTTTGCTCGTGCAGCTCAGGACGACCGCCGTCAGCCTGGCTATCCGCGTCAGGACGTGAACGTCGCGCTCGCTGTGTTGATCCACGGCGATGCCGCGTTCCCGGGGGAAGGCATCGTCGCCGAAACGCTCAACTTGTCGCGCCTGGCCGGGTACCATACGGGGGGCACGGTGCACATCATCGCCAACAACTTGCTTGGGTTCACCGCTGAGCCGCAGGAAGGCAGATCTACCCGCTACGCCAGCGACTTAGCGAAAGGCTTTGAGATCCCTGTGGTGCACGTGTCTGCCGATGACCCGGAGGCTTGTTTGGCGGCGATTGAGTTGGCGCACGCATACCGCCAACAGTTCCATAAGGACTTCCTGATTGACCTGGTCGGTTATCGGCGTTGGGGGCACAACGAGTCGGACGACCCGGCCATGACCCAGCCGCAGCTGTACGCGCAGATTCAATCCCATCCAACCGTGCGCCGCCAATATACACGCGTCTTGGCAACGCGGGGCTGGATCCAGGCGCAGGCGGTGGAGGCGGCCGTCCAGGACATGCAACAGCGCTTGCGCGAAGCCTATCACGCCGTCACTGGTGAGGAGCGGCAGGCGCAAGTCGAAGCAGCGTCGCCGGAGGAGCCAGAACCCGTGATGACAGGGGTACCGTTGGCCCAGTTGCAGGCGTACAATGAGGCGTTGCTGCGCTATCCGGAAGGCTTCCACGTCTATCCTAAACTCGACCGTATCTTGCAACGCCGGCGAGCCGCTTTGGCAGAAGGCGGCCGGATAGACTGGGGCCATGCGGAGGCTTTGGCGTTCGCCAGCATTCTTGCTGACGGTGTGCCTATCCGCCTCACGGGCCAAGACTCTGAGCGCGGGACGTTTGGCCACCGTCACCTGGTGTTGCACGACGTGCAAACGGGCGCCCGCTATTCTCCCCTGCACGTCTTACCTCAGGCGAAAGCCTCGTTTGACATCCGCAACAGTCCGCTTTCGGAGGCGGCTGTGTTAGGTTTCGAGTACGGCTACGATGTTCAATCCCGGGAGACCCTGGTGTTGTGGGAGGCACAGTTCGGCGATTTTGCCAACGTGGCGCAGGTGATGATCGACCAGTTCTTGTCGGCCGGCTTGGCCAAGTGGGGTCAGACCTCGGGCCTGGTGTTGTTGCTCCCGCACGGCTATGAAGGCCAAGGGCCAGAGCATTCCAGCGCGCGTCTGGAACGCTACCTGCAGCTGTCGGCTGAAGGCAACTGGCGGGTGGTGTACCCCACTTCAGCCGCCCAGTATTTTCATCTGTTACGCGATCAAGCCCACCGCTTACAGAGCCAGCCCAGACCGTTGATTGTCATGACACCCAAGAGTCTGTTGCGCAATCCGCGGGCAGCGGCGAGTGTACAGGACCTGGTGCACGGCTCGTTTCAGCCGGTCTGGGTGGAGCCGCTTACGGCTGGCAACAGGGAGACGGTGGAGCGCGTGCTGTTGTGCACCGGTAAAATCGGCGTCGAATTGGCCGCGGCCTTGGAAGCGCAGGCTGTTTCTCCGGCGCTCGCAGTGTTGCGGCTGGAGCAGTTGTACCCGTTCCCGGCTAACCGGTTGACCGACTTACTGTCCCGCTACCCGCACGCCAAGGAGTTTATCTGGGTGCAAGAGGAACCGCGGAATATGGGAGCCTGGTCGTATGTAGCGCCGCGGTTGCAGCGGTTGTTGGCAGGCCGTCCGTTGGCCTACGTGGGCCGGCCGGCCCGTTCGAGCCCGGCGGAGGGCATAGCCGATGCGCACGAGGTTATGCAAAAGCAGATTGTCGCCCGGGCGCTCGCGCTCGGCGAGCCGTTGGCGGCAGAGGCGGAGGGAGACGGCGATGAGTGAAATCACGGTTCCAGAGTTAGGCGAGTCGATTGTCGAGGCGACGATTCTTCAGTGGTTAAAAAATCCGGGCGATCCGGTGAACGCCGGCGAGGCGCTGGCGGAGCTGGAAACGGACAAAGTCAACGTCGAAGTCATCGCCAACGATTCGGGCGTGCTCGAGTCTATTCGGAAGCAAGCCGGGGAAACGGTGCAGGTAGGCGAGGTGATTGGCGTGCTGCGGGCGGGCAACGCAGCCGCACCTGCGCCAACTACCCCAGCTGCTCCGGCCGCTGGGCCTGTGACCACGGCACCGGCTGCTGTTCCACCTGCCGCTCCGGCCAGCGCCCCGCCCGCCGTGGCACCGGCCCCTGCTGCACCGGCGGCAGCCGCGCCCGCTGCGGGGACGCCTGCCGCTGCTCCCGCGCCAGCGGCACAAACAGCTACCGTGGCACCGCTGCCCCTGCGTCCGACGCCAGCCATGCGCCGGCAAGCGCGCGAGCACGGATGGGCTGGCTCCCCTAGCGGGGTGATCCCTGGACCGGGTGCAGCCTCTGCCGCTGCGGCTGCTGTATCACCTGCCCCTGCAAGTCGGCCAGCAGCCGCACCTGCCACGGTTCCACCGGCGCCAACGACAGCCACCCCCCTGGCCAACGGGCGTCCTGATGAAGAGCGTGTACGGATGTCGCGGCGCCGTCTGACGATTGCACGCCGCCTGGTCGAGGTCCAGCAGACAGCGGCGATGCTGACCACCTTTAACGAAGTCGACATGACCGCGGTCATGGACATCCGCAAACGGCGCAAAGATAACTTTAAAGAGGCTCACGGAGTGGGCTTGGGCTTTATGTCGTTTTTCACCAAGGCGGTGGTGGGCGCGCTCAAGCAGTTCCCGCGCCTGAATGCAGAGATTTCGGGTGACGACATGATCCTCAAGTACCACTACGATATTGGGATTGCCGTGGCCACCGAGGGCGGTTTGGTGGTGCCGGTGGTCCGTGATGCCGACCGCTTGACGTTTGCCGAGATTGAACGGGAAATCGACCGATTGGCCAAGAAAGCGCGCAACAATGAACTGAGCTTAGAGGATCTGCGCGGCGGGACGTTCACCATCACCAACGGTGGGGTGTTTGGCTCTTTGTTCTCCACCCCCATCTTAAACGGGCCTCAGGTCGGCATCCTCGGGATGCACGGGATACAACAGCGTCCGGTGGCCATCGATGGAAAGGTTGAAATCCGGCCCATGATGTACCTCGCCTTGTCGTATGACCACCGCATTGTCGACGGGGCGGAAGCGGTACGCTTCCTGGTGAAGATTAAACAGATGATTGAGGACCCGGAGCAGCTGCTGCTGGAAGGATGAATGCCCTGTGCAAGTCCAGGCTGAGTGGCGAAAAACCCCTTGGGCGTCCCCTCTTGCGGCTCGCCTGCGGTAAGATGAAATCAACCACGGTCACCGCAGTTGCCGTTAGGAGGGTTTGCCATGTCGCCAAGCCAATCTGGCCGTATCCGCGTGTTGGTGGTGGATGACCACGAGTTGTTCCGCCAAGGGGTGTGTGCGATTCTCAACCGCAGTGATGAGGTTGAAGTGGTGGATCAAGCAGAGGACGGAAGGCAGGCGCTGGAGAAGTGCCGCCAGCACCTGCCTGACGTCGTCCTGATGGACATTAACATGCCGGTCTGCGACGGACTGGAAGCCACACGTCAAATCAAACGTGAACACCCATATGTCAAAATCCTCATCTTAACGGTCTCTGATGCGGAAGAATCGCTGTTTGAAGCGGTGAAAGCGGGGGCCTCAGGATACGTTTTGAAAAACGCCAGCCCGCAACAGGTGCTGGAGAGCGTCAAACGCGTCAGTGCGGGGGAACCCGTGATTCCAGGAAACCTTGCGATGCAGATCATCAGTGAGTTTTCCAAGCCGGCCGAGAAACCGGTGCGCCAACAGGTCGACGCCTTGACAGAGCGAGAGATAGAGGTCTTGCGTTACCTGAGTGTCGGGGCGACCAACAAAGACATCGCTGCTGCGCTTTACATTAGTGAAAACACGGTTCGTAATCACGTGCGCAATATTTTGGAGAAATTACACTTGAGCAACCGCGTGCAGGCCGCTGCTTACGCTATTCGCGAGGGATACACCATGAAC
>JAILZF010000024.1 GCA_023512635.1 Alicyclobacillus sp.
CAATGCTTCCGGGCGTACGCTCCACCAATGGAATCAAGACGGCCGCCTGCAACAGCGGCGGCTCGCCGATAAACCCACGCGTTCGCCGGTGCAACAGCTGTGTTAAACGTCCCCAGTCGAGCGCGGGACCTGCCATGGACCTCTCCTGCCTCTCCGCTGACCTGTCGCTTCGAACTGCCTGATGGGCCGCTTCCCTGTCTTTATTTTGCTGGATTTTACAAGCTTAGCCAAGCCTAACCCGCCATGGTCGGAAACGTCACCCCCAGCGTACCACATCCGGGCAGCCAACCCCCCCACCGGCCTTTCCCGTATGCCAGGTGCAAAGTAGAATGATAGGGTGAATCGGAAGTTTGTGGTTGTAAATAGGTCCCAGTCGCCGTTCGCCCCGAGGGACTGGATATGTGAGGGATATTGTGAACCCACCGTTACCTGGCCGCCGTGTGTGCCGATCACGCTGGAGCCGCCCGTTGCTTTTGGCTCTGCTGGCCGCCTTGCTCGCAGGCGCGGCTGCGGGCGTCGCGTGGACGGCTGCCCATACCTTGCAAACGAGCGCCGATCACCTGCAGTTGTGGGCGCATACACTACCAAACGCGGATGCCATTCAGGCGGCTGCCACCAGGTTACACCACGCCCGCCTGCTGTTGATGGTTCTGCTCGCAGGTTTGAGCCTGGCCAGTCTCGGCTTGGCCGCTGCGGTGATCCGCGAGCGCCGGGCGCAAAGACAGGCGGAGGCCCGCCTGGAAGCGGCCCATGTACGCCTGAGTACCGCCCAACGCATGGTCCACATTGCCCACTGGGAGTGGGACATCCTGCGCCATCGCTTTGATTGGCCAGACGAACTGGCCCGCCTCTGTGGCTTGCAGCCCAGGCAAGCGCCGGTCAGTCCGGAAGGCTGGTGGAACCTGGTACACCCAGACGACCGGGATCGACTGCGCCAACAACTGCAGCAGTTGCGCCGCCGCCACCGCGCGGAGGCGGAGTTTCGCATCCTGCGGCCGGACGGCCAAATCCGCTACCTGTTCTGCGCCGCGGAAGTGATGGCAGACTCGTCCGGCATCCCGCTGCGCGTGCTCGGCACCGTACAGGACATCACCGAGCGCAAGAGTTTCGACGCACTGTTTGTCAAAGCTGAAAAACTGGCCAGCGTCGGCGAGTTAGCAGCCAGCGTGGCCCACGAAATCCGCAATCCCCTGACCGCCATCAAAGGGTTTATCAAACTGTTGCCAACCGCGCCCCCAGGCACCGAGCAGCGCTATCTGGACATCGTCAACAGTGAGCTCGACCGCATTGAGTCGATTCTCAACGAGTTGCTTGCCTTAGCCAAACCGCAGTTTGGTCCGCGTGACCGGCTGGACTTGCGCGAGCTGCTGACCAACGTCCTGACCCGTCTGCATGTTCTGGCGCAACAACACCACATTGAGGTGCAGACCCGTTGGGAGGCCGGCGTGCCCTTGGTCATGGGAATAGCGAAGCGTTTGGAACAGGCGCTGCTGCACGTGTTGCGCAACGCCATGGAAGCCATGCCACAAGGCGGGACCTTGCAAATCCAGTTGACACGGCGCGGCAGCGGTGCATTGCTGCGGATTGCTGATACGGGTGTCGGCATTCCTCACGACCGGCTGGCCAAACTCGGTGAACCGTTTTACACCACCAAAGAAAAAGGCACCGGCCTGGGCTTGGCGGTCACCTACAAAGTGATTGAACAGCACGGCGGTACCCTGTCCATCGAGAGCCAAGTCGGCGTAGGCACCACGGTGACCATCTGGCTGCCGGCCGCAGAGATCATCTAGCCGTCCCTTCCAGGGACGGGCTCGCCCGGGTCCCCAGCCGGCGTTGGAGGCCGGCCCACAGGCCAGGGGAGGCCAGGTCTGCCGTGCAACCCGGCGGCCGCTTTGCCCGCTTGGCTGGACACTCCCTAACGCAACTCGGCGCCGAGGACATTGCGGAAATGACCGAGCGCCCAGGTGTGACCCGCTGGGTTAAAGCTGGCCACGGCCTGCTCATGGACCACCAGTTGGTACCCGCGGTTGTAAGCGTCCACGGCGGTATGCAAGACGCAAATATCGGTGCAAACCCCTGCCAGATGCAACTCAGTGACACCGCGGGCGCGCAGGTACAGGTCCAGGTCTGTGCCCGCAAACGCGCTGTAGCGCATTTTATCCAGCCAGCGGACGCGGCCGGCAGCCGCTCCGCCTTCCCCCTGCAGCCTTTGGTACCATTCGCCCAACTGCCCGTACAGTGCCCGCCCGGGCGTACCGCGAACGTTGTGCGGCGGGAACAGTACGGACTCCGGGTGATACGGGTCCTCCGGGTCATGGACGTCCACCGCCAGCACCACCCAGTCCCCACGCTCCGCAAACTGCTGCGCCAAGCGGGTGATAGCCCCGTCCACAGCTTGTGCAGGCGCCCCGCACGTCAAGGCCCCCTCCTCTGCAACAAAGTCTACCGTGTAGTCAATCACCAGGAGTGCGCGTGCCATCCCGGCAGTCCTCCTCCCTTCTTGACCTGCCAACTACGGTTTCAACCACCAGTCTTGCGGGTTGATAGGCCCCAGCACCGTCCAGTCGTCAGCAGGAATCTGCAAGCGGGTACTGTACGCATACAGATTGTCCGGCTGATACAAAAACACGTAGGGCACTTGCTCATTGTAGTATTTCTCCCAGGCGATGAACGCTTGCCGGCGTACCCTCGGGTCAAACGCCGCCGCCCCGGCTGTGGCAGCAATCAGCTGGTCGTTTTTCGCATCTTTGAAGTCCGGCCAGTTGTATGAGTCGTCCGAACGGTACATCCCGCGCGGGTCAGGGTCAACGGTCAGCGTCCACCCGAGCAGCCACATGTAGATACTCGGGTCGTTGGTGCGAATCTTCCTGACCAGCGCCTGAATGTCCTGGGGCGTATGTAGATCTACCTTCAGGTGCAGGTTGGCCAAGTCCTGTTGGATGGCGGTGGCGGAAGACACGCGGACCGCATTGCCTATCGGGTAGTCAAGCGGTATGGTGTCTTTGCCTGTGACCGGGTCAATCCGCCATCCGTTAGGGCCGATTTTCCAACCGGCCTCATCCAACAATTGGTTGGCCTTTTCTGGATTGTAGGGGTAGGGGTTGATGCCGTCAGACGGACCTGCAGCCGCCCAACTAGCGTCTGGCAAGGGCACATTCAACACCTTGCCCAGGCCTTTGAGCAATCCGTCCACCAAGCCTTGACGGTTAATTCCGTACATCAACGCCTGGCGAAACTTCAGATTGAACTCTGGGTGGTTCAGTTTTAATCCCAGGTACTGGTAGCTCATCGACGGTTCAACCTGCACCTGTACCCCAGGCAGCTGCCGCAGCTTGTCGACATCGACCGGGCGCAGTCCATCCAGCTGCAATGTCAGACTGCCGTCTTTCAACAGAGCCGGAGCGACGTCTGCGCTGACCGTCTTGAACGTGATGTTTTGGATATGGGGCACCCCGCGGAAATAGTGCGGGTTGGCAGTCAACTCCACCGCATTGGTGCCGTCGACGCGCACAAATTGATAGGGACCATCCACCACCGTCGGCTTCTTGTCAAAGTCGCACGTGATGAAATCTTGGTAAGGAATGTTCTGCAAGACATGCTTGGGAATGGGGGTGAGCGGCGCCAGGTCAGACCACAGCACCGCCGCGTCCACTTGCTTGAACGTCACCGCAAACGTTTTCTCATCGATCTTTTTAAACCCGCCCGTGTCAGCAAACGACTTGGCTTTTCCCGAGTAAATATCATCCGCACCCACGACCTCGCTGACCAAGTAGCTGTACTGCCCCTGCAGGGTGGTGCGGTACGTCTTCGAAGCTAAAAAGTCCATAGTAAACAGCACGTCGTCGCTCGTCACAGGCTGTCCGTCAGACCAGTTGGCCGCTGGGTCGAGGTGGATGGTCACCGTCCGTTTATCGGCCGACCAGCTCCACGACTGCGCCAAATCCGGATGGAAATTCAGATTCTTGTCAAACCACATCAAGGAATCAAAGGTAAACGAGACGATGTTGTTGGTGTACAACTCGCTTGGCAACTGCGGGATAAACGTGGTATCAAATTGCGTGGCCTGGCCGATGACCATGGAGCCACCTTGCTGCGGACCGCCTGTCAGTCCCGCAGCATTGGCGACCGCCCGGTTGTCTGACGCGGTATGCTCTGGTGAACCGCCCCCACAGCCGACCGCCAGGGCGGCCATGGCCGCTCCACACGCTGCCGCGACCCAGGTGATACGCAACCTCCCCATGCACGTGCCCCCTCTGCCGCCAGCCGCTCAGTCCCCGGGGGCGACCGGTGAACCAAGGGTGCGATCCCGTTGTTTCCACCGGTGTACATTCTGCACAGAGCGCCGCTTTCCCTGCTAACCGCCGGTCCCTGTGCACCTCAAGATGACACCGCCGCTGCCTTCAAGGCATGGTCTGCCTGTCCATGCCTCTGCGCGGCGGACTGCAGGGTCCCGCTCCACTCATGGCAAAAGCAGCCTTCACCGGTCAATGCACCCCCGTGGTGCAGTGCGCCACCACCTCTTCCCACGTCAAATAGCGCCGCACGACGTCTTCTTCCACCAGCTAGCTGCCACGCTGCACCTCGATGATCTTCAGGCCGCTGGCCGCGGCGCGCAAGGCATGCCATTGGTCGGCATAAATGCGAATCACATCCCCCGCGGATATCGGCAGAATACGGCTGTCCAAAGCCACCTCGCCCATCCCCTCAATGACTGTCCAAACCTCACTGCGCTTTAAGTGCTTCTGGTAACTCAGCGTGCTAGCCGGGTACAGCTCAATACACTTGGTCAAGACCTCTGTTCCGTCCGCCAGCTTTTGATAATCCAACACCCGGTACGTCCCCCAGCGGCGCTCTTCGTACATGGGCCGTCCGCCGTACGTGCCCACTACGTCTTTCAAACGCGTGGTCATGGCCTTGTCCGCCACCAGCACCCCGTCAGGCGACGCCACCACCACCGCATGGCGCAACCCCATCGCCACCACCGGGATGCCTAGTTCATTCACCACGTGCGTGTTCTCGCAGGCCACCGCCTGTCCTAATCCAGCAAACGACCGCTCCATTTGCTCCGACAGCGAGCTCCAGGTTCCTAGGTCCTTCCATGCCCCCGCATAGCGGCTGACCACGACCGCCGCAGCTTGTTCTACCACCTCGTAGTCGAAACTGCGCTGCGGCAGGGTCGCAAACGCCTGGCGTACGCCGGCGTAGTGACTCGCTAAACCGAGCCGCTCCAAGTGTGCTAACAGATAACCCGCGCGAAAACAAAACACCCCGCAGTTCCACAACGCACCCTCGGACAGCAGTTGGGCCGCCCGGTGTTCATCAGGTTTTTCTACAAAGGCGTCCACCCACGCCCACGGCAGGGGTGCTGTTGGTTGGGGCGCTGCCCCAGCCGGCCAGGGCAGCGGCCTGGCCAAGCGGATGTAACCGAATTTGCTCGTGGGTTCCGTCGGCTGCACCCCTAACAAAGCCAGATCAGCCCCGGAAGCTGTTAACACCTCGGGCAAGCGCGCGACACAGCGGAAGAAGTCTGTATCGACAAAGTGGTCAACCGGGACCACCACGACGGCCTCGTGGCGGTCGACGCCCGCCCTATCCACCAGGTATGCAGTGGCCAGGGCAATCGCAGGAAACGTGTCACGCCGCTCCGGTTCCTCAATAAACGGCACGTCGCCAATTTGAGAAGACAGAATTTCCCATTGCGCTCGAGCGGCACACACGTAAGCCTGGGTCTGCAAACCAGCCTCCCCTAGTTGCCGCCATACCCGTTGCAGCATAGACTCCGGCTGCCCGCCGGGTCCGGTCAACACCTTGAGAAACTGTTTGGAACGGCTGTCGTTGGACAGCGGCCACAACCGTTTGCCCGAGCCCCCGGACAACAACACCAACTTCACTGTTGACCGCCTCCTTGCTTGCGGCGCCTGCGCAAAGCGCAGGGCTGCCAGTGGTATAATGGACTGGGCAACGCCAAGTTACCATACAACGGCGGAAATGAGGCCAATTGGATGCACCTGAGCATTGTCATCCCGACGTTCAACGAACGGGACAATGTGCGCCTGTTGGTGGAACGCATTGACCGCACCTTGCACGGGTGGTCGAAACCCTACGAGGTGTGGTTTATTGATGACAGCCGTGATGACACTCCCAACGTACTGGCCGAACTGGCGCGCAGCCACCCGCACGTCCATTACGTCCACCGCACCGCTGCCCGCGGTTTGGCAACAGCCGTGGTGGAAGGGTTCCGGCGCAGCCGTGGCCGCTACTTGGTGGTCATGGATGCAGACTTGCAGCATCCGCCAGAGCTGCTGCCTGTGATGGTCGAGCGGTTGGAGCAGGGGTTCGACCTCGTCATCCCCAGCCGCTTTGTCCCGGGCGGATCGGACGGCGGGTTGAACGCCTTCCGCAAACTGGTCTCCTGGACCGCGCGCACCCTCGGCCGCTTGGCCCTGCACCGGCTGCGCCGGGTCAGCGACTGCACGGGCGGTTACTTTGGCCTGCGCCGCGAGGTGATAGAAGGTGTCGAGCTCGACCCTGTCGGCTGGAAAATCCTCATGGAAGTGCTGGTCAAAGGGCGTTACGAAACGGTGCGCGAGATACCTTACAGCTTTGAAGCGCGCGACGCCGGCGAGTCGAAGATGAGTTGGCGCGAGCAGTGGAACTATCTGCGCCACCTCGTCCGCCTCATCAAGAGCAGTCCGGAAGACCGCCGGTTTTACATTTACTGCGGTGTAGGCGCCTTGGGCGTGGTTGTTAACTCTGCCGTCATGAGTGCCCTCGTGTACGGCTTGCACTGGCATCCCACCCTCGCGTCTGTGATTGCCTCGCTCATCGCCATGGGCCACAACTTTCTCTGGAACGACCGCGTCACGTGGCGCTCGCGTCCGCAATCGGGCCGCCGCCGGGCGCTGCAGCTGCCGCTGTTTATGCTTGTGTCGGCCAGCGGGATCGCCCTGACGGCACTGGCGGTGCAGCTGTTCCTGTGGCTCGGCTGGCCCCCCCTGCTGGGGCAGTGGACGGGCATCATCGCAGCCACCGCGTGGACGTACACAGCCAACAACCGCTGGACATGGAACCCCGCTGCCCAAGAAGAGCAAAAGCAGGTAGCACGGCGGGTGCGGGTGACACAGGAATGAGCTGGCGGACCACCTGGCAATGCCCCCGGTCTGGCCAATCTGCCCTTGTTTCCAGCTGGCTGGGTCCCGCCGGCAGGCCGGCGTCGGCGCCAGACTTGCGGACGCAAAGACGCGACATCGTCCTCCTGTGGGTGGTCAACGCGCTGCTGCGCGGCGTCTGGCTGTGGTTCATGCACCCGCCCCAGTACGCCGACTTTGCCTGGTACTACGCGCGTGCGAGTGAGTTGGCTGCCGGTCAGGGATACGTTTGGAACGGCCATCCGACCGCCTATTGGCCCATAGGTTGGCCGCTGTTTTTGTCGCTCGTGTTCCGTCTGACGGGGCCGCACATGGTTGCCGCCTGGTGTACCACAGCCGGCTTAAGTCTCGTCCTTGTCAGCTTGGTCTACCTGCTCGCCGTGCGCGCGGGCCTGTCGCGCAACACCGCCTGTACGGCTGCGTACGCGTACACCTTCCTGCCGAGTCAAGTGCTGTGGAATTCGGTTTTTGGTTCTGAGGAACTGTTTACCGTGCTGCTGCTGTGGGCGATTTGGCTGTACCTGCCGCTGTGCGTCCAGGCGCCCGCGCCCGCTGAAAACCGACGTGCAGGCCTGGCCGGGTGGGTGCTCGGCTTGGCCTGTCTGGTACGGCCATTGCCCCTGCTGTTCCCTGGGGCTGTGCTGTTGCTGGAGCGCTGGCGGCTAGGCCGCTCGTGGCGGACGGCGTTGGCGCACAGTGCCAGTCTGGCGGCCGGGATGGCGGTAGCCATCCTGCCTCTGACGGTGCGCAACCGCCTGCAACTCGGACACTGGGTGCTGGTGTCCACCAACGGCGGCGTCAACCTGTGGCAAGGCACCTGGATTGATGGCGGTTACTTTTGGTCCTGGAACCCTGACATCAACCCGCTGTTGGCAGCGCACGGCGACGAGATTGTACAAAACGCACTGGGTATGCAGGCGGCGTGGCGGTTTATCTCTGCGCACCCGCTGATCTGGCTGTACCACGGCTTGTGGAAGGTGTTTGACCTGTACAAAGACGACACCAACGCCGTTTGGTACACCTTCCACATGGTCGCGCAAAGCGGCGGCGTGGTCTGGGCGTGGAACTTGATTTGTACGTACGCCTACTACGTGTTCATGGCGTTGGCGGTGGCTGGCATGCTGGTGTTGCGCAGGCAACCGTCCCTACAGCGCCGTGCCCGGTCCCTGCTGGTGGCCTTTGTGGTGTATTATAGCGCGTTGTTTCTGGCGTTTCCGGCGTGGGACCGCTTCCGCTACCCGCTAATGCCCTTGTTCGCTTTGTACACCGGTAGCGGGTTACAAGCACTGGGACGGCGTCTGAAGCGCTTCAGCATGCAGTTGCGCCGCCACCCCCGGCAGCCAGACCTCCACTAACGTCCCTGCGCCCACCTCGCTGCTGATCTGCAGACGTCCGTGATGAGCGGTGACAATCTGCTGGCTGACCACCAGGCCTAAGCCGGTCCCTTTGTCTTTGGTTGTAAAGAAAGGTTCACCAATGCGCTGCAGACGCTCCGGTGGGATGCCAGGTCCGTTGTCGCGGATGCGAATCCGCACCCCGTCTGGGTCGGCACGCATGAGCTCCACCGCCACTTCGCCGCCGTGTCCAGCCGCCGCATCGATGCCGTTTTGAATCAGGTTGACCAACACCTGCTTCAATTGGTTCTCATTGCCCCGCACCGGCGGCAGGTCTGCGTCCACGGAACAGCGCAACTGCACCTTGTGGAGCAACGCCTCGGTCTCCATCAACGCCAGCACGTGACGTACCACTTGGTCTAAATGAACGGTGTTCATTCCCGGCGGGGTCGGCTTGGCCAAACGCAACAACGCGCTGACGATCTCTTCTATGCGATCCAGCTCGGCTCTCATGATGGGCAGATACGGTTCCTCACTCCCGTATCGGCGCTGCAACAGCCACAAGAAGCCTTTCAGCGCCGTCACCGGGTTACGGATTTCGTGCGCCAACCCGGCTGCCAACTGGCCAATGGCTGCGAGTTTATCCGACTGCAGCCAACGCTCTTGCGCCAGTAAACGCTCGTTCTCCAAACGCTGGATGGCCGAGATGTCGCGCGCCACCACCAAGGCCACCCCCGGTTGACCGCCCTCGCCCCGGTTCGTGTGTTTGTGTATGTACAAGTGTTTATACATGCTTGTCAGCAACGGTGTGAAGGATACGTCATACACCTGCATCCCACCGTCTGGCAACGGTTTTCGAATGCTGGTCCGCACTGTCCGCTGCAATTCCCACGCCTGCCTGCACATGCCCAACGCCTGGGCGGCTTCTTCACACCCCATAGCCGTGAGCAACTCGTACACCGGCCGAGGAGCAAATGCACCGCCGGCGTGGACCCCGCCAGGCCCTTGAGCAGGGTTTGCACCGGCATCCACATGCGGGACGCTCCCTGGGGGTTTAACAGGGGCACACTCACGGGATTCTCCAGGTCCTCCAAGCGAGACGTCGCCAGGGCCTCCACCCGGATCGCCACGAGGAGTTTCACGATGATCTTCCATAGATGGAAGATTCAGCAAACGGCGGGCTTGCGCATTGGCCCAAAGCAATTGATCCTCGCGGCTGATGACACAGATAAGGTCAGGGATGGCGTCCAGACACCGTTGTACCATCTCATCTTGCCAAAACACCGCGCGCCCTCCCTTCGGACGACACCCATGATCTACTGTTGTCGAACTTCACAGTCTATTGTACACCAGCGTCTGCCCGGCGTACGCCTGATGTAACATAGAATTTATAGATTTCTTAACATTTCCCGAGCCGATCCCGCTGGAGATCGCGTGCACGGGAGACGCGTGGTGTGGCGTTGGGTGTTGCCACTCTTGGGGTTCGCCGTACGTAGTGAGAATGGAGGCCGGCGGAGAGGTTATCGCGGGGCTGCAAAGGGTACGGGAAGCTGGGGGGTCATGGAATACATGGCGTCTGCGGCAGCGGCCCACCCAACGCGATGGGCACGGCGGAGAACATCCTGAATTCGCATTTCCTGGACGAAAACGGTATGATGGAGCTCAATCGCCCTCCCTCCTCGAGGGAGTTGGAATCCGTACGCTGTACCGGCCAGGGTGTGACTGCACGCTGCAAAGTCAGCGTCACCCCAGGACAACCACGGCGAGCGCAGCAAGCCCAGTCCTTGTACAGCGCTGGTTCCCAGGAGGTCCCATGGCACGACACCACTTATCTGCACACGCAACGGCCCGCGGCCGCAGGTGGCTGCGCGCCGCTATAGCCCTGACGGGCGTGGCGCTGGTTGCCGCTGTCGGTACGGCCAGCCTGTTATATTACCGGTTGCAACCCGAGCATCACTTCCAGACAGTCCCAGTGGTTCACGGCTCGGAACAGGTGCCATCGCAGTCGACGTTTAACGTTGTCTTGATTGGCTCGGACCAGCGGCCTGAGGACAAAGCGGGTCATTCAGATTCCATCCTGTTGGTCCACGTAGATCTGGAACATCAACAGTTTAACGTCCTGAGTGTGCCGCGCGACATGCGCGTGTACATGCCTGGACACGGGTATACCAAACTCACCAGTGTCCAATACATCGCCCAATTGGAAAAAGGAACTGTCCCTGGCATTGAAGAAGCGGTTGCCGCCATTGCCCAGGCCACAGGCATTCCCATTAACTACTACGCGGAAACCAACTACAACGGTTTCCGTGAGATTGTAGACGCGGTGGGTGGCATTCAGCTCAACGTACCATTTGACGTGCGTCTCACCCACCCTTGGTACCCAGAAGACCGGGGCGTGGTCATCCGCAAAGGGCCGCACGTCCTGAACGGGAAGCTGGCGACCGAGCTCGTGCACGAGCGCTACTCCTTGCCCGATGGCGACTTTAGCCGCCAACAGCTGCAAGAGCAGGCCTTGCAAGCCATCGCCAAACAGCTGTTAAAACCGGGATCGCTGGTACGCTTGCCGACTTTTGTCCAGGCCTTGCCGAAGTTTCTCATCGCCACCAACCTTGCGCCCGCCGATGTCTTTAGCCTTGCCCTGGCGGCCTACGGCACAGACCTGAACCAAGACCTCCACTACTATCAAGTGGACGGTCAGTTCCAGACCATGTATGACGATATCCTACAGCAGCCGAATGACCAATTTGTTCCAGATCAAGGTCAGCTCCATCAGGTCGCTGCAGCCTACTTCAGCCTGGGAGCGCCGTGACCGTGACATTCTTGAACGACAGCGCCCCGTCTGCCGCCACCCCGGCGGTCAGCAACACGCGCCACACCTGCCCGTGTACGCGCAGCGCCAGCTCCCCGGCAACCTGCTGCAACTGGTGACCGTTCACCGTCAAGGTGACCGTCAAACCCTGCGTATACGTGACCTGGGACAAGGGGACCCCCCACAACGGGGTCGGCGTTGACCCCATCCCACTGGCGGCTCCGGTTTGCCCCGCCGCGCTGGAGCCGCCTGCCGGCTCGGGTCCGGCGTTCCCGCTTGCACCTTGGCCCGCCCGGCTGAAGGCAGCAAGCGCGGTGGTATCGCGTTGGCTGTTGGCCTGCAGCCAGGCTGCCCACAGCTGAGTCAACGCGTGTACCGCCGCCAGTGGCCGGGCACTCTGCTCAAACCCGGCGGCCGGTTGACCGGCGTAGTGAAGCGCAGCAAGCGGCAGACTGCTGACCACCGCGGTCAACGATGGCCCTGCCAGAGTGGCCGGCAGCTGGGCGTAGTAAGCGTCCGCCCCCGCGCTGGACACCCATCCTCCGGGCGGCAACTGACTGGCGCCCGCCGCGGTTAGATCAGCCGGGCTCGCCGGCCCCGCCCAGACCGCCGTGACGAGGTAGCGGTTGGGTGTTAAGCTGAGTGCATTCAGCGGATAACACGTCTCCAGGACGAGGCTGGGCAAGGCAGTATTGCTCAGGGGAGAACCCGCTGTGACCACCTGATGGCCACTGACTCGATAGCGCCACGCCCCAGCGGCTGTCCACACCACCACATCGGTGCCCACCGGCAGCTCATCCAGATGGCGAAACCAGGTTGCGTTGTGGGCGGCCACAACACACGTGCCCGGTTGTCCAGGTTGCGCGCTGGCCGTCAGGTGTCCAGCCGCCGCCCACAGATTGTCGCTGTCTGTGCCTTCGACCAGCGGCACGGTCAGGTGCAAAGCCGGCAGGTAGAGCCCGCCCAGCAGCTGACCCGTCGCCACTGACAAGCCCGGTGCCGCCGTCCACTGCGGCTCCACCCCGGCTGCTGAACCCGCGCGACGGTCAGCCCCTGGCCGGCCCGCCGTGGCGGCGCTGTCAGCAGCAACCGACAACGCCTGTCGTACCAGCCGAGGGCCAAAGCCGTGCGCACCCCACCACGGTACCCACGTCCACGTCAGCCAGCCCACCCCTGCCAGCATACAGCCCATCCCTAGCCAGGCCACCCTGTTTGTAAGGCCTCGACACCACACGTGCACACCTCCCTCGGGCGACAGGAACCTACACAGGCCTGCACGCCCCGCTTAACGCCCGCTGCACCCCGTACCTTGACTGCGGTCCCATCCACCCCCTGCCCTTCGCCGCGCCAACAAGCAGAGAGAACCCCCCACCGCCACCAGGCCTGCACCCAGCAGACTGTTGCGCAGCAACGGCAACCCGGTGACGGGGCTGGTGGCCCCTGCCAAACTGGATGTCGAAGGCCGCACCACCAGCAGGTCAGCCGGGCCCGTGACCTCTACCTGGACACGGCCTGCCGATACGTTCGCACTTGGCAAAGGCTGCCATGCATTCCCCGCCCACACGTACACTCCCGCATGGGCTGGGATTTGCGGGCCGGTGAGCGTCAACGTCAGCGGCTTGTGCCAAGAACTGCCCGCCATCGCTAGCACGCTTACTTCCGCCAACCCCACCGTCCCGCGCGGTGCCCAGCCTGCTAACAGACCAGCCGGCTGTCCCAGCAACGCCAGCTCTTGCGTCTGCCCCAGCCATCCGGCGGGTGCTTGCGCCGCCACCTCCAACCCTGCCAACGCGCCGCGCCAGCTGCCCCCAGCTTGACCGGCGGTCCAGGCCAACATCGACGTGGCCGCCTCAACACCCTGTCCTGCAGCCTCCCCCGCCGTTTTCTGGGTCGATCCCGCTGCCGTTTCCTGCCCTGTTCCTGTTCTGCCTGTGACCTGCAGTCCAGCAGCAGCCAGTGCCGCTGCGCCCGCCTGTGCCAGCACCGCCTGGCCTGCCACCGTGGGGTGGATGTCGCCGGCCGCCACCCGCACATCTTCCGTTTCATGACCCGCAAAGGCTGCGTGCGCATCTGCCACCACCACGTTCGGGAAGGTTGCAGCCAGCTGTTTCAACGCGGCATTGGCGGACTGTTCCAACGGTTCCGTCAGGTCGTGTAATGCACTGCCGGTCGGAAACGGGTTGTACAGGGTGTACAGCAGCACGGGCGCCGCGGTGAGCTCGCGCACCCCAGTTAAAATCGCCGCGACGTTGCGCGTCATCTGCTGCACCGCCTGCGTCAGTTGCTGCTGCTGCGCTGCGGTCAGTTGGCCGGAACCTCCGCCCACCGCAACCTGGATGCCCTGCTGCTCAGCCAGCCGCAACAAGTCATTGCTGCCGATGTCGAGTGTCACCAAGCGGGCTTGGCGCAACAGTTGACCGGTTGCCAGATGCCCTAAAGCCGCTTGGAGGTCAGCGCTTGTCCAGCCAGGGACCCCTAGGTTGGCCACCCGCAAGCGTTCTCGCTCGCCTAACAGGGCTGGAAACGCCTGGAGCGACGGCTTTCGATTGCCGTCTGTATCCGGCAGATTGTAACCAAAGGTAATAGAATCTCCAAGCGCTACCAACAGCCCGGCCGCGGCCGTTTGGCTGTGGCTGAGAGCAGGCATGCCCGCCTTTGCCGCTGGGGATGCTGCCGCAACCGCCTGGCTGTCGTCAACACTTGCCTCACCTGCCTTGGCCTTTGGCAGGTCTGTCGCGGCCCAGGCGACACCGGCACTCGCCCAAGCGGCGGCCAAACATCCCACCACCGTCCGCCGCAGGAGGCTGCCCTTTCTCCCCTTGACCTGCAAGGAGCGTCTGCTCGCACCGCGTCTTACCTTGGTCAGTACCCTTGTCCAAGCAGGTGCGCTCAGGGTTGCTTGAACAAGACTGCGCGGACTTGTCCTCTTCATGCTGCATCCTCCCCGGTTGTCCCAGTGAACGGCTTATGTTCCGGGACACGACCCCATCACCTTGTCAGCGTTTGTCTACTATTTTACCGAATCTATGAATAAAACCGCTTCATGGGCATAGGGAAGAGACCTGGAAAAAGTTTTAGGGGACTTACCCTTTTCCCAACCCACACGTCCGCTTCCATCTGCTTCATCTTAGAAAAAAACAAGCTCCCTCTGGCAAAATGAGAGAGACGCCAAACGCTTGTCTTTTCGGCACGCTCCTGCTATGCTTTGACCCGGATAGCGAAAACCGCACATCAGACCTGTCGCACAACTGGCGGATAGAGTGGGGAACCACGAGGGAGTGTGACAGGATACGGACGCCGGCCGCCTGGGCGCAGAAACGAGTCACTCGTTGTATGCCTCCAGGCGGTCGTTTGTTTGGACCCTCCCCACAGGACCACAGGATGGAGGCCCGTCAGGCTGGAACCGCTGGTCAACGGATGAGGACTGAGATGAAGGGAAGGAGGCGGCTGGCATGGGCTTGGAGATGCGAGGAAAACCTGTAGCAGACGCCTTGGCGGCACGTGTGCGCGCCGAGGTCGAGCGGTGGCAGTTGCACGGCGTTCAGCCCAAACTGGCGGTGGTCTATGTGGAAGGGGACGCCGCCTCGCTGTGTTACGCCCGCGCCAAGGCACGGCAGGCCGCCCGTTTAGGGATTGAGCTGGTCCTGCGTGCCCTGCCAGACCACGCAACCACCTGCCGCGTGGTGAGCGAGATTGAACAGCTCAACCAGGACCCGCAGGTGCACGGCATCTTGGTCGAGTTGCCGTTGCCAAAGCACATCGACGAGGCGGCTGTGGTCGAAGCCATCGCCCCTTGGAAAGACGTGGATGGCCTCACCCCAGCCAATCAGTGGGCCAACCTCAGCGGATTGCCCGGTTTGTATCCGGTGACCCCGCAGGCATGTGTCGCGTTGTTGCACCACTACGGGTACAGCTTGGCTGGGAAAAACGTCGCCCTCGTCGGCTGTGGCCGGACGGTGGGACGCCCCCTCTTGCACCTGTTGCTGCGCGAAAACGCCACCGTGACGGTTTGCCACGCCGGCACGCGTGATGTGGCCGCCCACCTGCGGCACGCAGACCTTGCGCTGGTGGCCGTGGGCAAAGCGCACTTGATCCAACCCGACTGGGTTCACTCAGAGTTGGTGGTGGTGGACGCTGGCATCAACGAGTTGCCCGACGGCTCGATAGCCGGCGACGTCTCTCCAGCGGCGGCGGCCCGGGTGGCCGCCTATACCCCCACCCCAGGGGGCGTTGGCCCGGTGACCTCCGTTCAGGTGTTTGTCAACCTGATGCAAGCGGTCGCCTGGCAAGCTCGCAGCGGTGACCCGGCACGCCGTGCGGCGCCCGCCCCTGCGTCCACCCGTTTGGCAACCCTTCACGCTTAGGATGAGAGGTGAACGCAGGCTCTATTCCGAAACCCTCACGAATGCGGCCAGGGCCGCATTCCACTTGATCATTTATTTAGTTTCGCTATATAACATAAATAAACCTAACCCGTGGGGCCTCCCCGCAGGGAATACTCGAGTCAGCGTCCGTCGCCCGCGGACCCCAACAGGAGGTGACACCTTGGATTGGCGCCCAGACAACCTCAACACCCTTGACGCGGTGGAACACCTGGCCGACTGCCTGCAGGCCATTCAACGCCATTTGCGCCGCAACACCAAGGAGCAACCCAACCTCCCAGGCCTGACGCGCGTGCAGTGGATGATCTTGCGCCATGTGGAGCGACACCCAGACTGTTCGGTCGGCCAACTCGCGGATCGGCTGGATGTCAGGCCGAGTACGATGTCGCAGATGATTGACCGCCTTGAACTCGCAGGTTGGGTGCAGCGTTGTACTGATGCACGCGACGGCCGATCCCGCTTGGTCCGCCTCACGGCGGCGGGTGCTGCGGCCTTACGCAGCCAGCGCGACCTGCGCGTGCAGCTGCTGGCCGAGCCGTTTCAACAACTCAACCCAGAGGAACAAGCCTGCTTGTTGTCCCTGTTAGACAAACTGGTGAGCAGAATGGGAAAAGGAGGATCCTCCCATGCAGGATGACCCGGCAAAACCGGACGCCGCCGAGGTGATTCGTGTCCAGCATCTGGAGAAGCGTTTTGGCGAAGTGCACGCTGTGGCAGGCATCGACTTTAGCGTCTACGCTGGTGAGTGCTTCGTTCTGTTGGGGCCCAACGGCGCTGGCAAGTCGACGACCATCAAGATGATGACCGGCCTGATGAAAAGCGATGGCGGCAGCATAGAAATTGGCGGCTGGTCCGTTGCCCAGTCCCCCGTGCGCGTGCGTTCGCTGATTGGCTACGTACCGCAAATGCTGTCGGTCGACGGCAACCTCACCGGCTACGAAAACCTGCTCGTGTTCGCCAAGCTGTACGGCCTTCGCCGCAGCGAGCGGACGGAGCGTATCCGTGAAATCCTGGAGCGGTTTGACCTTGCTGAAGCAGCGGATCGTTTGGTGCGCACGTACTCCGGCGGAATGATTCGCAAGCTGGAAATCGGCCAAGCGGTGCTGCACCACCCGCGCGTCCTGTTCCTGGACGAGCCAACCGTCGGGCTTGATCCAGTGGCACGCAAAGGCGTCTGGGAACACATTGAACGCCTCCGCCACGAGCAAAACATGACCATCGTGTTGACCACGCACTACATGGAAGAAGCCGAGTCGCTCTGCACCCGGATTGCCATCATGAGCCGCGGCCGCATTGCAGCGCTCGGCACAGCCCAGGCGTTGCGCGCGCAGATGGGCCAGCCGGACGCGAGCATGGACGACGTGTTTGCCCACTTTGCGGGCCGCTTTGAACAAGAGGAAGGAGGGATGCGCAGTGTCTTCCGGAGCCGCCGCACCGCTCGCCGCCTCGGTTGACCGGCAGCGGGGACCTTGGACCTTTGTGCGCCACGCCCTGGTGATTGTCGAAATAGAAGCGCGCAAGCTGCGCAAAGACCCAACGGAGCTGCTGATGCGCGCCATTCAACCGGCGCTCTGGTTGCTCGTGTTTGGCCAGGCGTTCAGCCGCTTTCGCGTCTTGCCCGACCCATCGGTCAGCTACCGGGCGTTTTTAACCCCTGGCATTCTGGCGCAGTCGATCACGTTTGTCTCCATTTTCTACGGGATATCCATTATATGGGAAATGGACATGGGGCTGCTGCAAAAAATCATCACCACACCCATTCGCTTGTCTGCCTTCGTTGCAGGCAAGATGTGCGCCGCCTCGCTGCGCTCCCTGAGTCAAGCGGTGATTATCCTGTTGCTGGCTTTGGTGGTGGGCATCCGCCTGCATGTCAGCCTGCTTAGCCTGCTAGGTGTGCTCTTCATTGTTCTGCTTGGCGGTGCCTTTTTCTCCGGGTTGTCGATGGTGATTGCAACCCTGGTACGAACGCGTGAACGGATGATGGGCATTGGCCAGTTGATTACCATGCCGTTGTTTTTTTCGTCCAACGCCCTGTATCCCATGTCCATCATGCCGGGCTGGTTGAAGGTGATGGCCACCGTAAACCCCATGAGCTACCTGGTCGATGGTTTGCGCGGCCTGTTGATCCTCGAACCTGGTGCACACTACGGCTTAGATGTAGGCGTGCTTGGCTGTGCCATCGCCCTGATGTGGGGGTTGAACGTGCTGCTGTACCCGCGCATCCTGTCCGCCTAGCGCGGGCTGCCGAGAACCGCGTACAGCCGCCAGCCGTCAAACGACTGGACCAGCTTGGCCCACGGCGCACCTCTGGCGTAAAGGTCCGGGTATTGCCGGTTGACCGCGTCAAATCGAAACACGCTGTCCTGCGGGTTCGGCACCAGGATGTACTGGACGTGGTGCGCGAGCGGGTGTTGCAAAGCCTCTTGAAAATCGAGATCGCTCGTGATGATCAGGTTCTGCGGATGTTCACAGTGGATGATCACGTTAAACGCCGAGAACGAGTCCATCAGCACGGTGGCGTCTGGCAGGTTCTGGTTGATGTACCCTGCTATCGCCTCTGTGGTTTGTAGCCTTGTGATGTTCCAACGTTGGTACAGGGTGTCGTATTCCTCCGGGGCCAGCACAGGGTTGTGCATCACCCGCCAGGTCCAGGCAGCTGCTGCCAGCAGCGACAACGGGTATAACCACCCAATCCGCCGGGCCGCCGCCCGCCGCCGATGGCGCCCCTGCCGCGGCAGCACGGCGGCCTGAGCAACCGACGGACTGTCCAACCCCCACTCGTAGACCCACCAGGCGGCTGCAATCGGCAACGGGTAAAAGAAAAAGCGCAACCAGCCGTAGGAAGCCCCGTGCAACAACAGGTTGAACTGAAGGGCGGGGACCGACAGGGACAATAGCACAACGGCCAGAGTGTCCCACTGCCACAACCGGCGCTGCCGCCCGCGGTGCAGCAGCAGGGCCAGCAGCGGCAGGCAGAAGACCCACAGCCGCTGGGCCATGAAACCCAAGACGCGCAAAGGATGACCCATTAAGGCAGCAAACTCGCTGCTGTTCACCAGCACGCTGGACTGGGCCAGGTTGGAATACGCCGAGTGAAAGAAATACAGCGGATCGCCCATGATGAAGGCGTTCATCGCCATCCAAACGAGGCCAGCGTACACGCTCGGCAGCAAGAGGATGACCAGTGAGGCGACGAGGTAGGAGGTGCGTTGGCGAACGATGTGCTGCCGCTGCCTGCGGCGGGTTCCGGGCAGAGCCTCCGGCGCCGCAGCCCGCCAGCTGTCCACAGCGGCTACCAAGGCCAAGGCCACACCGAACGCCACCGCTTCATACCGCGTTAAAAATGCTAACGCCAACCCCAGCCCGGCTGCCGCCAAGCGCGCCCCGCCTGGCTGCCGCCGCCAGGCCAGGTACTGCAAGGTTGTCCAAACCAACAGGCAACTGAACACCATTTCACTCATGCCGTTGCTGCCATACAAAAAAAGAAACGGGTGCAAGACCAACAGGCCGCAACCGAGCAACGCCCCGCCCCGGGAGACGCCCGCTTGCAGCGCTGCGCGCAGCCAAAGGACGGCTTGGGTAGCGGCTGCCAAACTTGACAGGATCACCCCGGCCAGCGCTTCTTGGACCAGCCCTGGAAACCATGGCCACAGCACCACCAGCAACAGCTCCAGCAGGCTAGGCAGCGGATTCCAGACAAAGCCAATCGCCGCCAGGTGGGGCATCCGACTGTACAAGACGTAAAACGCGTTGGCCACCCGGCTCAAGGCGTCGTTTTGGATATCCTGTTTGACCACGCACAGGTCATAACCCAATCCCGCCTCAGCAGCCCAAACCACCAGGAACAGCCCAAACATCAGCCAAACCTGGCTCGGCTGGCGCCGCGCCCGATCCAACCGTTCCACCCCCACCCGCCGGGCCTCCTGTGTCAAGACAGCATCGACAGACCGGTCTGTTGGTGCGCTGCCCGCGCCCCGTCCCACGAGCCGAAACGGCATCAACAGACAAGCCCGTTGGCCTCCTGTCCGCGCCCAGTCCCGCGCGCCCTGACAGTGTCTTCGGTGGCAGGCGGTTACGACACCGTCCCTGCGCTCATGGTCTGGCCGGCCGGCACAACCTGCTGAGAGGTCAGGCCGTGCTCGGTTTTTTCCCAGTAAAACGGCTTGCGCAACAGCTGGTACACCGCCCGGTACGCGGCCACCGACATCAAGCCCCAATACAGCGGCGATAACACGGCGGAAGGGACCAAGCCAAAAGGCAACCGGCCTGCCGACTGCTCTGCGGCCAGATACATGCCCACCCCGTTGCTGTACACAAAGTAGAAGTTGCCTACCACCAACAGGATCAAGGAAATATAATAAACGGCCCCTGGGAACCATTGCAAAATCCACGGTGCTTGCGTGACAAACCAGAGCCCGGTCAGGCCCCAGAACACCGGGTTGAGCAGCGGCAACAACGGTGTCCCAAGAATCATCGCTTGAAAGCCGAGAAACCCTTTCCAGCCGAGCTCCCGTAGCAGGCGCAGCGGCCGGCGCATGTGCACCAGCCAGGTCTGCAGGTAGCCTTTGAT
>JAILZF010000025.1 GCA_023512635.1 Alicyclobacillus sp.
AAGCATGAATCGGTGATTGACTTTGCCATCAACTACAAAGCTGAACAAGAGATTGACGATATGCAGAGCCACCTGCACCGGATTGAGGGCAAGTTGTATGAGTTAGAAGCCTTGTTACTCAGCCTGCAGGCGGACAGGAAAGCGCCCCCAGCCACGGAAGTGACCCCTTTGCAAAAGAGTGTCAGCCCTGTACGCAGCGCCGAATAGGCGCTTTTTTATTTGGATTGGCACGGTCTTTGGCCGGCATGCCCCATTAGGCACAGGCACATGCCCCTCCCCATACACTGGCAGCAGGTTTTACGGCAGCAAGGTGGGAAGGGGGATTCACCATGGGGCACAGAACGAGTCAACTTCGACAACGCATTCGCTTGTGGCGGCGCACCCCTCGCCAAGGCGCACGGTCCGCGCGCACGGGTCTGCCGCTGCACACACCGGGGGTTTGGCGACGCTGGACGCGAGCTGTCACGCCAACCTCCGCCTGGCCTTGGGGTCGGCAGGTTCCCCCGCACCAACACGGCCCGGAGCGACTGGAACAGCGTCCGCCGCGTGTGGAGACCCTCGACTGGCACGCCCGGTACCCTCAGGAGATTGTGCTGCACGGGCCGACAGACCGCAAGCAGTTGGCGTTGACGTTCGACGACGGGCCAGACGACCTCTGGACGCCGCAGGTATTGGACGTTTTGCAGCAGCTTCATGTCCCAGCGACGTTCCTCTGTGTGGGCCAGCGCGTCCAGCGTTACCCCGAAATGGTCCGGCGGATGGTGGCAGAGGGGCACGTGGTGGGCAACCACAGTTGGAGCCATCCCAACCTGACGCAAGAGACTGCGGCCGACATCAAGTCTCAAATTGAGCGGACCAACGCCGTGATACGTGCCGTGGCTGGCGTCCAGCCGCGTTGGTTTCGGCCGCCTTACGGGGCCTTGAACGACGTGGTCATCCATACGGTGCAATCGCTGCGAATGAAAATCTTGTATTGGAATGTAGACAGCCTCGACTGGACGGGAATCCGCACGGACCAGGTGGTGGCCAACGTCTTGGCGCACACCGAGCCCGGCGCTATTGTGCTGTTCCATTGTGCAGGCGGCGCCGGTGAGCACCTTGACCACACTGTCGCAGCTCTCCCCATTCTCGTAGACACGTTGCGGCAGCGTGGTTATACGTGGGTCACCGTTCCCGTCCTGACAGGCCAACCTGCCTATTTGTAAAACAGGCAGTTTCTCCCCTGTTGGCTCATACGCTATACACATCCGCGTATGCCGGGGGTGGCAGCATGTCAGGCTTGTTGACGTTGCTGGCGCTGGTGCTCAAGGATGTTTCCCTGTTTGTCTCGTACGTCAAGCATAACGCGTTTCCCCAGCCACTCGGCGCAGAAGAGGAGGCGGAATACCTCCGGCGCCTGCAAGACGGCGATGAAGAAGCCCGCAACGCCTTGATTGTCCATAACCTGCGTTTGGTGGCGCATTTGGCCAAAAAGTTTGAAACGTCTGGGGAAGACCCGGATGATTTGATTTCCATTGGCACCATCGGCTTGATCAAGGCGGTCGAGAGTTACACCCCAGACCGCGGGACCAAGCTGGCAACCTTTGCGGCGCGCTGTATCCACAATGAAATCCTGATGTACCTGCGGAGTACCAAGCGCCATCGGCGGGATGCTTCGTTGCACGACCCGATTGGCACCGATAAAGACGGCAACGAGTTAACCTTAGCGGACCTGTTAGGGTCCGACCCGGATGATGTGTTCCATGAAGTCGACCTGTCTTGGGAACGGCAAAAAGTGTATGAACACCTGCCGTCGCTGCCTGCGCGCGAACGCGAAGTCATCTGCAAACGCTTCGGCATTTTGGACGGTGAAGAGCGCACGCAGCGGGAGATTGCTGCTGAACTCGGCATCTCCCGGTCTTACGTCTCACGTATCGAACGGCGGGCTTTAAACAAGTTGTACACGCGTCTGCGCAGCGGCCAGGGAATGGGGCCGCGTGCTGGCAGGCCGGAACTCAGTCCGTAACGGGCCGTCACAGCCTCCGGGGACAGGTGTCCCCTGTGGTTGCGGTTTCCCGCGTTTTGCGGGGGATACCAGCCTGTGGTACATTGATGGGAAATAGGCCGGCGCTTGGCGCCGGCCAGACAAACGGAGAGGACGCTATGGCCGCTTGGAGCGACCGGTTTATGCCGGACGAGTACGTTGCGTCCGTCTTCGACGTAGACTTGGACAGGCTGCGCCGCGACGGGCGCAAGCTGTTGCTGTGTGATTTGGACAATACCTTGGTGCCATGGAACGACCCGGACGTCCCCAGCCGCTTGCAACACTGGCTGGCTGCAGCGCACGCCCGCGGCTTCACCGTGTGCATCCTGTCCAACAACCGCGGTCCCCGCGTGCAAGCGTTTAGCGCCAAGTCGGGCGTTCCGTATATCGCTCCGGCGCGCAAACCGCGCAGCGCCGCTTTTCGCCAAGCCATGGCCCGCTTTGGCGCCCAGCCTGCCGAGACCGTGATGATTGGCGATCAGCTGTTCACAGACATCCAAGGCGGGAAACGCTGTGGTTTGTATACCGTCCTGGTGCTGCCGCTGCACCCGCGCGAATGGTGGGGTACGCGGCTGTTGCGGGCGGCCGAGCGCTGGCTGTTGCGGCGGTTGGTCAAGCGTGGACTGCAGACGCCGCAGGCGACAGGAGGGAACCCGACGTGACGGAGCCGACTTCTTTGCCAGCTCGAGACAACACCCAGGAGGTCTGCAGCGGCTGCGGTGCACCTCTGCAGTCGGTCCATGAACAAGCCCCTGGCTACCTGCCTGTGGCGGCCAGAGACAGGGCCCAGCCTGTCTGCCGGCGGTGTTTCCGCATCCGTCACTACGGCGAGTTTTCCCCGGTGGCGGTCGGCCCGGAGGCGTATGCGCGCGAGGTGGCGCGCATCTCCCGCCAGCCCGGGCTGGTCCTGTACCTGCTTGACGCTTTTGATTTGCAAGGTTCGCTGATCCCCGCGTTGAGCCGTTACATTGGCGCAGCGCCTGTGCAGGCGGTGGTCAACAAAGCTGACCTGCTGCCGACGGATTTGGCTACGCCGTCGTTCAGCCAGTGGGTGCGCCGGGCCCTGGCTGCCACCGGCGTGCAGGTGCAGGGGGTCCGCTTGGTGAGCGGCCGTACGGGTCAAGGCGTGGCGCAGTTGGCGGAGTGGTTGGAACACAGCGGCATCAGCAGGGTCTACGCAGTCGGCATGGCCAACGTCGGCAAGTCGACCCTGCTCAACCGGTTGCTGCACCGATGGACCGAGCGCTCCCCGCTGACCGAGTCTAAGGTACCCGGGACGACGCTCGGGACTGTAGCGTTAGACGTCACCCTGCCCAGCGGCCGTCGGCTGACCGTGATCGACACACCCGGCCTGATGCGCATGCGCCGCGCTGTCGATGTCCTGTGTCCGCGTTGCTTAAAAGCTGCGGTACCGGACGATCCGCTGCACCCACGCGTCTACCAGCTTGACCCAGGGCAGTCTTTGTGGCTGGGCGGTTTTGCCCGGCTGGACTTTGTGGCCGGGGAGCATCAACCGGTGGTGGTGTACGTCAGCAACCGCTTGGTGGTACACCGGACCAAGCTCAGTCGCGCGGAGGTGATTGGCCAGGACCGGGCTGACGAGGTGTTGCGCGTCCCGTGCGCCGCGTGTCGTGTGCGGTTGGGTGAGTTACAGCCGCAGACGGTGGGCGCTGGCCGTTACCGCGGAACCCCGCAGGCCGGGCCGGTGTGGTCGGTAGGGGCCAAAGGGGCTGACCTGGTGTTGGCGGGACTGGGCTGGTTGACCTTACAGGGGAAAGATTTCTCTGGCCGGCTCTGGACCCCGGCAACCATCGAGGTGGCGGTGCGTCCGCGCCTGTTGGGCCAGCTGACGCACCGCTTGTGAGGCAGCGGACAGGACATATTCATGCGCTTCCCGCAATACACCTAGAGTACACAGATTCGTTGGCTGGGGTCCAGCAGGGACCGGAACCCAGCCTGCTGGGTGGGGTGGACATGACGGGACAGCGCAGCGTGATTGTCTCCGTATTAAAGGGAGAGTCACCGCAAAGCGTGTCTGTGGATGGGCTGTTCGGGCAGCTGCATACGGCTGTGCGAGAAGTGCGCGCGCATCATCCCGATTTGCAGGACTATCATTTGTACGATATCCACCTGCGACTGGAGCAGGGCGAGTTACAGGCCGTCCTCGACTTCCGCAAAACCTGACGGAACGGCGGTATGGCAGCGAGGGGATCCTGGCCGGGCGGCGGGTCCCTCGCTGTCTTTTTGTGTCATGGATTGGGGATGTCCGCAGGGTTGTGGTATAGTTCCAATAAGTCCCGCAGGCTTTGCGCCTTGCGGTCACGGCTGGCAGGAGGAGGGGAAGCGCGTGCAGCTGTACGGGGTCATGGGTTGGCCGGTGGGCCACTCTGCGTCACCTGCCATGCTGAATGCTGCCTTCCGCGAGACGGGGCAATCCGCGGTGTACGTACCGTTTCCCGTCCCCCCCGAGCGGATTGGCGAAGCGGTGCACGGCCTGGCTGCCGTCGGTGCGGCCGGCTTTAACGTCACCATTCCGCATAAGCAGGCGGTGTTTGCGTTATTGGACGAGGTGACGGAGGTGGCCCGCCTGGCCGGAGCGGTCAACACCGTGCGCATAGACCCGGAATCCCGGCACATGGCGGGTCACAATACGGATGTCGACGGCTGGTGGGAGAGTGTCCGTCCGCACCTGACAGGGCTGCCAGAACGCGTAGTCGTCTTGGGGGCAGGGGGTGCGGCCCGGGCGGTGCTGACAGCGCTGGCACTGTACGCACAGGCCGCCGAGGTGCGCGTGGTGGCGCGCCGGTTTGAGCAAGCGGAGGCGCTTGTCCACGCGTTTTCCGGGCGCTTGCGCGTCCAGGCGGTTGCTTGGGAAGCCCGCCACTTGCACGTCGGGCAGGCCGACCTGGTGGCCCAGACGACACCCATTGGGATGTGGCCGCACGACAGTGCTTCCCCGCTCGATGACGCCCGCTGCTTCCGGCCGGGTCAAGTGGTTCAGGATGCGGTCTACCGTCCGTTGTTAACACGCTTTATGACGCAAGCGGCCGATCGCGGTGCACGTGTGGTCGACGGGCTGGAGATGCTTGTCCAACAAGGGGTGATGGCGTACCGCTTTTGGCTGGGGACGGATCCGCCGGTGGCGGTCATGCGCGCCGCCGCGCGCGACGTGGTGCAGCCTTGACCGCCTTCAACCCCGGTTCGCGCGTGGTCTTATTCGGCGGCACCTTTGACCCGCCGCACGTGGGCCACCTGCTGATGGCTCAACTGGCTTATGAGCAAGCGGCAGCCAGCGCGGTCTGGTGGTTACCGGCGCCGGCGCCGCCCCATAAGCAAGCGAGTGATGCGGCTTGGCGTTACGACCTGCGCCGGCGGATGGTGGAGGCGCTGATTCAGCCCTATGCGTACTTTGCGCTCTGTGATGTAGAAGCGGAGTTGCCACGGCCGTCGTACACCGTCGACACGGTGCACGCGGCACAGACGCGTTATCCAGACACCGAGTTTTTGTTTCTCATAGGTTCTGACAGCTTAGCGCAGTTGCCAGCGTGGGGCCGCGCCGCGGAACTGGCGGCATGTATCGTTTTTTGGGTGGCAGAACGGCCCGGTTTCCCCTGGCGGGAGGCATTGGCGACCGCCCGCCAGGCGTTGCCTGGTTTACGTGTCCACCGCCTCGAAGGGCCCCAGTTGGACGTGTCGTCGACCTTCTTGCGTCAACGCCTGTACGCCGGATTGCCCACATGCGGACTCATCCCCGAGGCAGTCCTGGCGGTCTGGCATACGATGCAACCATAACCCCAAAAACCCTGCAAACCCACAGGCGAGGAGGGCGGTCCCGTGAATGAAGAAGCGGTGCGCGAGTTCGTCCGCCGCTGCATGAGCCCTGGCCGCTTTCAACACACCATGGGGGTTGTGGCAGCCGCAGAGCAACTGGCACAGGTACACGGCGCAGATACACAGGCGGCACGCCTTGCCGGGTGGATTCATGATCTCGCGCGGGAGTGGCCAGAAGCGCGTCTGCGCGAGCATCTGGATAGTTTGAAATTGCCAGAGGCAATGCGCGGGCTGCCTGCGGTTTGGCACGGTCCAGTGGCGGCCAGCGTGGCAGCCAAACAGTTGGCTGTCCAGCAGACGGACGTCCTGCAAGCGGTGTTCTATCACACCACCGGTCGTCCGGGAATGGGTCTGTTGGAAAAGGTGTTGTGTGTGGCCGATGCGACGGAGCCAGGCCGGCGTTACCCAGGGGTGGAACGCTTACGTGAGCTGGCGAACACCGATTTGGACCAGGCCTTGGCAGAGTCGCTCGACGCTTCCTTGCGCTACTTGCTTGACAGGCGGTTGCCTATCTGCCTGTTAACAGTGGCAGCGCGCAATGAGGTCTGGCAGCAGTTGCGCCTTCGTTCAGGGGGAGCAGCGCAGACGGCTGCCGGGGAAACGGATACAGGGGAGGCGCAGGCATGACGCATTCCGGGGAAGAGTTGGCACTGCAAGCGGCCAACGCTGCGGCGGACAAAAAAGCCAGAGACATCCTTGTCTTGGACATCCAAGAATTGACGCCGCTTGCCGATTATTTTGTCATCTGCTCAGCAAACTCCGGTACGCAGGTCGAGGCAGTGGCGCACGCGGTCCGCGATAAAATGGAATCGTTGGGCGTACCCTGCCGGGGTACGGAAGGCATGGATGAGGCCCGTTGGGTGCTCATGGATTTTGGCGATGTGGTCGTCCATGTGTTCCGACCGGAGGAAAGGGACTTTTACCACTTAGAACGATTGTGGGGAGATGCCAAAGAGGTGCCGTTGCAGTTGACAACTTGACTCCGGGTGGCGGAAGCAGGAAGGGATACGGCCGGAGCGAGCCTGTCTGGGTGTTTGCGGTGGCCACCGGGCCTAAGTCACAGACGGCTCCGGCCGTTACTCGTCAACCTTTTTGAGATACGACTGAAAGGTCGCCAGGGCGTCGGGATTTTCACTAAAAAACAGCAACAGCGCCTGCAACGCCGTTAAGGTTCCGGGGCTGACGTGATGCTCAATTCCTTCGACGTCGCGCTGGATGGTCTCTTCATTGACACCGAGCATTCGCAGGCAGTCCTCTAACATATGGTGTCTTTCCTTAATGAGTTTGCCTGTTCGTTGGCCGCGGGTGGTCAACATGATACCGCGGTATTTTTCGTACGTTACATACTGGTTTTCACCGAGTTTTTGCAACATCTTGGTGACCGACGAGGGTTGCACCTCAAGAGACGACGCGATGTCCGAAACGCGTGCGTACCCTTTTTCCTTGGTCAGTTCATAGATTTTTTCCAAGTAGTCTTCCATGCTCGGCGTCAGCATTCTGCAACCCTCCGTGTTATCGTTCCTTCATCTTACACAAATCCCGGCAGGAATTCCACCGCTCGCTTATTGTCAAAACCTTCTTGAACTCCTACACTTGCAAACAGGATAGGTGCCGTCTCAACGCGAACCCCTAAAGCACATGTGACGTGCGCAAAGAGGGGGGGACACCTTGTGCCCAAGTTTGTGTTGGATGACACCGAGCATGAACCATCCACAGCCTGCCCGGACGGCTCTCTACCTGGCCAGGCGGCAGGTTATAAGGGGATGGAGGACACTTCTTCCCCTGGTTTTCCGCACTTCCTGCACCCTTTACCTACGCCCGGTCCCATGCATACCTGGCACTGGCCGTTGACAGCCGTCAGTTTGGCTTTAACGGCCACGTTGGCGTGGTGGGCCGGCGCCACCTTGGCGCAACGCTCGGGAAGCGCGTCTGTCGCTCGGGAGCCAACCGCCCACCTGGCTGCCGTAAACAGCCCTGGCCCAGCCGCGACACGGCCGCCAACCCTGGTCACCGGCCGGGACCGCACGGACCCATCCCCGCCGGTCATGTCTTGGACGAGCAGCGTCACGGCGGCTGGTGGAGGCCAGGTGGTGGTCGATGTGCATGGTGACGTGGCGCGTCCAGGGGTATATACCCTGCCTGCGGGCGCGCGTGTAGCGGATGCGGTGACGGCAGCGGGCGGTTTGTTGCATGCACAGGACGCTGCTGGGCTAAACGCGGCAGCACCTTTGGAAGACGGGCAAGCCGTCTGGGTGCCTGCAGCAACCGCGGCGGCGGGGTCACCCGCCAACTCATCGGGCAGCCCTCAAGCCCAAGCTCTCCCACAGCGTTCAGGCAGCACCGGCACCAACGCAGCACCTGCGGGGGCGCAGCGAGCGCCAGCGGGTCCCTCCGTTCAGGCGCCCGTGCCCGTGGTGGACCTGAACACAGCAGACACGGAGACGTTGACCACGATGCCTGGCATAGGTCCTGCCCGGGCACAGGCGATGATCAGATACCGGCAACAACACGGGGGTTTTCATGATGTAACGGAACTCCAACAAGTACCAGGCATTGGTCCGGTTCTGTACGCCCGGTTGGCGCCGTACGTTTACGTCGATGGAGCCTTGGCTGGAGGAACTGCGGGGAGGTAGCGCCGGGGCCGTGTTTTGCGACGGACACACCGGCCCCTTCCGGGCGCGAAGAGTTAGCAAGGCTTTTGCTGGAGTGTATGCATGGGGACAGGCCGGGTTGCCGGGCGGCTTTCGGTCCATCCCAAGGAAAGGGGTGCGCGCATGGCAGACGCGGTGACAGCGTTGTTTCTCCTCGTCTTGGCAGGCTCTGCCCTGCGTGGTGCGCAGCGCGGCTTCGCAGCTGAATGCGGGTACGTACTGTCGCGCGGGCTCAACCTGTTGGCGGCTGCCTTGGCCTTGGTGGCCGGTTGGTGGATGAGTAATGAGATGGCCGCCTGGTTGCAGCATACGTCCCGCAACCACTGGCCGCATGTGGTACAGCCGTTGCTGGACGCGTGGCGCCAGTCGCCTGGCACGGCGCGGTTGTTGTTGTTCGCAGCATGGTACCTGGTGTGGGTGACCGTGTTGAAAGGGCTGATGAGCCCCTTGCCGTACGGCCTTGCTCGGTTGTTGCCGCAGCGCTGGGCAGGCAACCGCTGGGGGGGAGCTGCCGCCGGATTGTTGCTGGGGAGTGTCCGATGTATTGCGGGTGCCGGGGTGCTGTACCTAGGATTCCAAGCATATCCGTGGCCTGCCCTGACCCAGGCGGCGGCTGACTCCCCCCCGTACCGCTGGTTGTCGCAAACGTTGTTTCAACCTGTGTTGCAACCGTGGGCTGTACGCACCTTGCCTGTGTTGACCAGCAATGCGCTGCAACCGTTAACACGCAATATCAGTCTGTTTGTCTTGCCAGCTCCAGCCGGAGAGACGGAGCGCGGCCTGGTGGTGGTCCCCACGCCCATCCAGGCGCTGGCCCGCCAACTGACCGCTGGACAGACCACCGACCGAGGCAAAGCGTACGCTTTGTATGAGTGGGAGATCCACCACATCCATTACGACTGGCAGAAGTACGATGACTTCGTCTACCACCAGCAGTGGGATGCACAATCCCCCTTGCAGACGCTGCAGACCGGCCGCGGTGTCTGTGCAGATTACGCCCTGCTGTACGCCGATATGGCTCATGCTGTGGGTTTGACTGTGCGGATTGACGAAGGGCTCGGTGGGTCGGCGGGGGAGGTTGGCCCGCACGCCTGGAATGAGGTGTGGGACGGGAGCAACCAGCGTTGGCTGCAGGTTGACACCACGTGGGGAGCCGAGCAGGACGCTTGGTTTGATCCCGCTGGTTTTGCTGCAACCCATCACTTGCAGCACACGATTGAAATTGAGGGGGCCCGTCGCTGACGCGGGCTGGCTGGGTACGAACCGGGTTGTGTCTGTGCAGCTTTTCAATCCTTTGTAGTTTTCGCCTGGCGGCAGCTCAGCCGCCAGGCGCTCTGCTGTGGCTGGTGGCGCTCGCAGGGGTGTGCACGGCAGCGGGCATAGGTGGCTGGCGTTTCATTCAGGACAGGTTCCCGTTTCGTAGCGGACAAGCCCGCGTCCCTTGGGGCAGGCCAAGCTGGCAGCCCACTGCTCCGTACGTACTCATGCTTGCGTTGGCCGTCAGTTGGGTCTGGGGGGCAGTCCGCGGGGCGGAGGCGTCTGTAAACGTGTCCAGTTGGCTAGGAAGGCCGGCCGTCGCCACAGCCATCCTGACGGATCTTCACACCACAGCCAACGGCAAGGTGACCTGCCGGCTTTTGCTTGTGCAACTCTGCGACCGTACCGGTGTACCCAGACAGGCTTGTCGCGTCACGGCTGTCTGGTTTCCGGGCAGTGACAGACAGCTGTCTGCCTTGCAGGCTGGGGATACCTTGACCTTGGCAGGCAGCCTGTTGGCGGAAACCTCTCAGCGGCCGTCCGCGAGTTTAGCGAGCATGGACCAGCGTTGGCAGTGGCAAGGCCAAGTGGTGACCGTTGCACCGCGTGCGGTCGAGTGGAGCAGTCTGGTACGCGACCGGCTGCGCGCTGCGTTAAACCGTCAAACCTCCTTGACACCGGGCGATGTACGGTTGCTGGACAGCCTGGTGTTTGGCGGCGAATCCTTAGACCCCGCATGGAAATCGGCGTTTTTGGCCGCTGGACTGTTGCACGTCTTGGCGGCCAGCGGGGCCAATGTCTTGCTCTTGGAGCGGGCGTTGACTTGGACAGTTTTCCCGCTGTGGTGGCGGCTGCGCGTACCAGGGCACCTTTGGTGGGTCGTCCTGGCGGCAGGGGTCTGGGGGTATGCAGCAGTTTGCGGGGATGGGGTCTCCGTGGTACGTGCGGCGGCCATGGCCAGTTACCGTTATGCAGGCAGGGTCGCGGGCCGTTCCGTGCAACCGGCGACTGCCTGGTGTGTAGCGCTGTGCGCGACGGCCGTCTGGCAGCCTGCAGAGCTGCTGCAGGTCAGCGCTGTTTTGTCGTTTCTGGCCACGGCGGCCATCGACCGGGCTCTGTCCGCGCTGCCAGCCCACCGGACGCCGTGGCACCCGCGGCACGGTCAAACCAGGTCACCCCAGGGCCGCGTAGGGTGGCTTGTGAGCCGCCGTCTGCGCGTCGTGGGCCAGCATGTTGTGCAGGCAGCCTGGTTGTCGTTGGCCGTGGAAGCCAGCGTTCTTCCCGTCTTGTTGCAGGTGTTTGGCCAGTGGACGCCTTACGCCCTGCTGGCCAACCTGGTGGCTGAACCCATCTTGGCCCTGCTGGTACCCTTGGCGGCAGCGTGTGCTGCCCTGGCGTATGCCGCCGAGCCATGGCCTTGGCTGCAACCCTTGGCCGGGGCTTGTGCCACTGCGGCTAGTGCCTGCAGTCACCTGCTTTTGGCGTGGGTAGATACAGTGGCACGATGGCCGTCGGCCGTCATGCAGACGGGGCCGCTGCCAGCCCCGCTGTGTGCCGTCTGGCTAGGAGGTATGGCAATCTGTTGGTTGGGGTGGAGACGGTTAAAACAGGGGTTGGCTCGCGGCTGTGGTATAATGAGGCGCGGATGGCGGGCCGGCTGTAAACTCGTAAAAAAATGCCAGAACACGATGGGATGCCGGCTCGGGAACAGGAGAAGGTAAGGTACAAACCTGCTGATTTGCACCGGTACGGCGGTTCCTGTGGGGGACTGTACGGGTGACGGGAACCTGGGTGCTTTGAAGGAGAGACCGCACATGGCAAACGTCGTGATTGTGGGTGCCGGCTATGCGGGCATGTTGACGGCGACCGGATTGGACCGCATGGGAGAACCGTTTACCTTAATCAACAAAAACCCGTACCACTACTTGACGACCTTGCTGCATGAAGCCGCAGGCGGACGCGGCGATCCGATGAACTACACCGTCCCCATTCGGCAGTTGTTAAAAAAGCCCTCCTCCCGCTTTGTCCAAGACGAGGTGGTGAAGCTTGACCGGGATCGCCGGACCGTGGTGGGCCGGCACGGGGAGTACCCGTTCGACTGGCTGGTGGTGGGGGTCGGTTGGGTCCCTGAATACTTTGGCATTCCGGGACTGGCAGAACACAGTCTGGTGTTGCGGGACATCGATACGGCCATTCAAATCCGCGAACATATCGAAGCGCAGTTTGCCTCCTACCTGCAAGACCCGAATCCCTCGCGGTTGCGTATCGTCATTGGTGGCGCAGGCCTGACAGGGATTGAGTTATTAGGAGAACTGGTAGACTGGATTCCAGAGTTGTGCACGAAATACGGCGTGCGGCGCGATGAGGTGACGCTCCTCAATATTGAGGCCATGCCGACCATTTTGCCGCAGGTTTCGCCAGAGCTGCGGGACGTGGCGGCGCGGACGTTAACAGAGAAGGGCGCCCAGTTGCGGACCAACACCAAGATTGTACAGGTGACAGAGGGTGTGGTTCACTTGGATGGCGGGGAGCAGGTGCACGCGGCCACCATTATCTGGACAGGCGGAGTACGTGCACACCCGCTTTTGAGCGAAGCAGGGTTTACCGTCGACCGGCGTGGCCGCGCCAAGGTGGATGCATACCTGCGTTCCGTGGACGATGAACGGGTGTTTGTCGGCGGTGACGCAGCATGGTTTGAAGATGAAGCCGGCAAACCTTTGCCGCCGACCGCTCAGGTGGCCACGCAAATGGGCCACTGTCTGGCGGAAAACGTCAGCTCTGCCGTGCATGGTCACGCACTCAAGCCGTTTCGGGCATCGTTGAAAGGGACGTTGGCGTCCTTAGGGCGGGAAGTGGGCGTAGGCAACATTGGCAAGCTGGCCTTAAAGGGGGCTGTGGCCAGCCTGGCCAAAGAGGCCACCAAGGTCAAGTACCTGTGGGAGCTGGGCGGTTTGCGGTTGACGGCAGATAAAACGGGGGAACTGGTGCATATCACCTGAACCCGCACCGGAGTGAATCCTTGTGCTGGCATGGGAGACAGGGCTCGCTCAAGTCTGCAACCGGCAGCAGCCGTTGGCGCCGGTGTGGACGCTGCTCGGGCAAGAGCACGTCTTGGCCGACGCCATCCTCCACGCCTTGGCTGACGCGTTGGCAGCGTCGGGCGGCGGGGCCGTGGATGTACAGCGCTTTTCGCTAGAAGACGACGGTTGTGCAGACGCCATCATCGCCTGCCAGTCTCTGTCCCTTTTGGCGGGGGCCACGCTGGTGGTGTTGCAACACACCGCGGCCCTCACCCCAGGCGGGAAGAGCAAGCATACGCTCGACCCGCTTTTAGCGTATTTGGACCAACCCCTGCCCGGGCGGGTGTTGGTGGTACGCGTCGAAGCCGAGAAATGGGACGAGCGCAAAACGGTGGTGAAGCGGTTGCAGCAGTTTCCTGTGGTGGATTGCCGGACTCCCGGCAAGGAGCAAGATGCGCTCAAACGCTTGCAGCGGTTGGCGCAGCCGTTGGGGGTCCAGGTAGCGCCAGACGCCTGGCCGGAGTTGTGGCGCCGTACCGGTCAGCTGTCGCGGGCCATGCAGGAGCTTCTCAAACTGCAAACGTACACAGGGGGCCAGCTGGTGACGGCAGCCGATGTGGCGGAGCTGGTTCACCCGCCCCTTGAAGACAACGTGTTTGCCTGGGTTGATGCGGTGGTGCGCGGCAACCCGCAGAAAGCACTGCGTACTTTGCAAGACGTGGTGCTAAGCGGGGCAGATCCGGTCACCTTGTTAGCGCTGACGGCCCGCCAGGTCCGTCTGCTGGCGTGGGTCGCAGAAAGCATTCCGCGCGGGATGAGCCAACAAGAGATTGCCCGACGTACAGGGGCGCACCCGTACGCGGTGCGTGTTGCCGCCGACCAGGCGCGCGGGCTGCCCGCCCAGGTATGGCTCGAGTTGTTACCGGTTTTGGCCGACTTGGAATACGCCGTGAAAACGGGCCGGCGCGAGGCACAACAAGCGTTAGAGCTGGCGGTGCTGGAATGTGCCTGGGCGTTGCAGCTGCACAGCCAGGTGCGGCGCCGGGCATACTAACCCCACAGGGGGTGGGGAGATGGCGAAGCGGCGGTTGCTGGTTCCAGAAGCGGAAGCCGCGCTGGCCAAACTGCGCCAGGAAGTGTTGGCTGAGCGCGCGGCGCAGACAGCACAGGGACGGCCGCAAGCGGCCACTCGGGCCACTGGCCAAATCCAGTCCATCACGCCCGCGGCTCAGGCGAATCAAACCTTGGCGCGTTGGGCGCAAAGCCAGGGGGTACCGTACCGCCCTGGCGGGGACAACGGCAACTTAACAGCGCGCCAGGCAGGCCGAATCGGCGGGCCGATTGGCGGCCGCATGGTGCAAAAGCTGATTGAGATTGCCCGGGAAGAGCTGCAGCACAAACCGCCTGTGCGCTCATGAAGCGAAGCGGGCAGGCCTCGGCATGGATCTTGAAATCATTCGGCGGGCTGGCGGATCACGGTCAGCCCGCCATAAAAAAACTGCCGGGAACTCCCGGCAGACGGCGGTGGCGGCTGTACAGCCGCCCTTTTCTTGGCCCGTGAGCTAAGTTCAGGCCTGTTTGGCCGCCACGGCTGCGTTAAACTTGCGCGTCAGCCGCGACTTTTTGCGGTTGGCTGTGTTCTTGTGCAAAATGCCCTTGGTCACCGCTTTATCCAGCGCCCGGTTGGCCAAGCGCAGGGCCACCTGCGCCTGTTCCAGGTTGTCACTTGCCAGGGTGCGCTCAAACTTTTTGATGGTTGTGCGCAGCGCGGATTTGAGTGAAGCATTGCGCAACCGCCGGCGTTCTGACGTCCGCACGCGCTTTTCTGCAGACTTGATGTTTGGCACGATGCCACCTCCTTGCCCCACCCTCATGTACAGACAGAGCCCAGTCTACCACAGAGGCGGTAGAACTGCAATTGTCCAGGCAAGGGCAGCTGCATATTCCCGCAGGGGTGTGCGCGAGACTAGCCAACAAGACGGTGAACCCTACGGCAAAGGACGGATGCTCATGAGACAGCGCTTACCGCTCCAGCAGCTGTGGCCATCCCTGCACAATCGACGGGCAGAGGAGACGGAACGACAGGCGGACAGCTACAGCCCCCGCACCGACCTGGCAGTAGAGGCGCATGCCCTGGCCCGGCAACAGGTGCAACAGGTGCCGGGGGTATCAGAAGAAACGGAAGAGTTCGAGGGGATCCGCGTGACCCGCGTTCACGTGCAAACGGCGCAAGGCGAGCGGGCGTTGGGCAAGCGCCGGGGTCACTATGTAACACTGGAGATCCCGGGTTTACGGCGGCGCAACCCGGAGTTGCAGCAACGTGTGGTGGAGCAGTTCGCAAAAGAGTTTCAAGCGCTCTTGCGCATGCCTGAGCGGGGGACCGTGTTGGTGGTGGGTTTAGGCAATGCTGCCGTCACGCCGGATGCCCTCGGACCGAAAGTGGTCCAACGGTTGTTTGTGACCCGCCATTTGTTTCAATACTTTCCGAATTTGCTGGGGGAGGGGTACCGGACCGTGGCCGCCGTCTCGCCCGGGGTGCTCGGGGTCACGGGTGTTGAAACCAGCGAGATTGTCCTCGGCATTGTCGAACACGTCAAACCGGACCTGGTGGTGGCGGTTGACGCGTTAGCGGCGCGCTCTCTGCACCGGGTCAATTCGACGATTCAAATCGCAGACAGTGGTATTTCTCCGGGGTCAGGGGTTGGCAACCAGCGCAAGGCGCTGGACGAGGAGACGCTAGGTTGCAAGGTCTTGGCTGTAGGTGTACCGACGGTGGTGGATGCGGCCACCATTGCCAACGATGCGATGGAGTTGATCTTGAACCAGTTAAAACGGTCGGTCCCTGGCAACGGTGCCAGTCAGATCTTCGACCAGTTCAACCCGCAGGAAAAGTGGCAGATGATCCGAGAGGTTTTGGAACCGCTCGGCAACAACCTGGTGGTGACCCCCAAGGAAATCGACGAGTTTATCGACGACGTCGCTGGCATCGTCGCCCAGGGATTGAACTTGGCTTTGCACCCTTCGATGACAATGGAAGAAGCGAGTCAACTCACGCGCTGAACGCTCAGTCAAGGTGCCGGACAGGCCGCTCCGTTGGCCGATTCAACGGGCGGCCAACGGGCGCCTGCGCCGTTGTTGCCACCCCTTGGCGGCCACCCGCAGCAGGCTGCTCAAGCCTACTCCGACCCCTGTCAGCAACAGGGGCATGAAGGGCTCGCTGTAACGGGCGTAGGCAAAGTACACACTGTAGAGGATCGTAAAGTAAAGCAAGGTGCCCAGCACAAAGGCCACTTCTCGCCGGCGCCCGCGGGCCAGCAGCAACCCTATTCCCCATCCTATCAGGCTGGCATCGACCAGCCGCGGCTGCCAATTCCACATCTGTTGGATGTGTACGGTCAGGATTTGCCGCCAGTAAAACGGCCGCAACCACAGCAATTGCGGTTTGAGCCAGGCGTAGCTGCGGATCATGGCGGCCCGGTCCTGCTGCCACCAGGTGTGCATCCGCTGTTCCGCCACTTGTTGTTCCAGTTGCATGAGTTCATCCGGGTGTATCCCAGGGTTGTCCAGTTTGAGAGAGGCCACAATCTCTTGATAAGACCCAGGTGGGTACCCTTCCCCTTGAAAGGTCCCGAGCAACAGCGGATCGCCTGAACCGTTGGTCAAGGGAATAAAGCGGTGAAACGTCTCATAGTTGCGCGCCCACCACGGTGACAAGACCAAGACCACCACCAGGGCAGCTGCGGCCCCTTGGCGCAGCAGACGGTGCACCGGACAGCGGCGGGCCAACAGATACACGCCCATGACCAGGGGATAGAGGGCTATCGTCGGGCGAAACAACAGAGCGCCCAAGTAACAACCCACGGCGGCTGCTGCGGTGCGGTGACGGTGCGTACGCGCCCAGCGGATGGTCCAGTAGACCAGCCCCAACGCGAACGCCGAGAAGGGGGGTTCCGTCAGCAGCAGCGTGTCGGTCAACACGCCGGGGACGTACAAGGCGGCCAACACTCCCCCTACCAGCCCAGCGAGCGGCCCGGCGATTTCCCGGCCAATCCCGTAAGCAGCGAGACACGCCAGGCAACCGAAACAAACCATCACCGCTTTGGCGGCCATCACCCCTAGCGGGCCCCAGCCGAGGATGGCAAACACGGCGGCCAAAAGCAAGGTAATGCCCGGCATCATGTGCACCGTAGGTTCGGTTGGGTCATAATAGGCAAAGCGCCCATATTGGAGCAGCCAGATGGCGCTTTGCATGTAGCCGGTATCGTCGCTGTGCAGCGTCAGACTAAGGCGGTGGTGCAGCAAGACGTACATGCGCACCGCGAACGCCAAGGCCAATACGGCGACGGGCCAAAGCCGTGGGTCCCAGCTGGTTGTCTGATCTCGGGAAGGCAGACACACGGCCCGCCAACTGCGCCACAACGTCCCGGTCACGCCGACCAACCTCCACCGTTCGTCCCTGTTTCCGCTTGTCCGGCTTGCCAGCGCGCCAGCACGGCCCGTACGTAGTGCTGGGTCTCGGTGTAGGGAGGGATGCCGTGGGCTTGTTGGACGGCACCTGGACCGGCGTTGTAGGCTGCCAACGCCAGTGCGGCATCCCCGCCAAACTGTTGCAACAGCTGCGCCAGGTAGCGGGTTCCGGCGTCGACGTTGGCTGCCGGGTCACGCACATCGGTCACCCCTAAAGCGGCAGCCGTGGCGGGTAACAACTGCATCAAACCAACGGCACCGGCACGGCTGACCACGTCAGGGTTGCCGCCAGACTCCTCGGCAATCACGCTCATGACCAATCCTGCCGGGACCCCGTAGCGGGCAGCGGCCGATGTTGCCAGCTGCTGGACCCAAGCCGGCAGATGGGTGTTGAGGGTTGCTGCGGCAGCGGTCTCGCGGTCACCCGCCTCTGTCCCGGGCTCCGCCGCTGTCATGGCAGGGGTCTGGGGTGGAGCCGACGGTGGCGAGGACGGGCTGGTTGTCGCCAGCAGTTCAGCCAGTTGCCAAGCTCCGCTAGCCAGGGTGCGGATAGGCCCGTCCGTTGCCCAGCTGCCAGTGGCAACCGTTGGGCCATTCACGTCCGACGTCGCGCGGTCCGCTCCCGGCAGCGGCAGGTCGTTGGCGAGTTCGGTAGCCAAGATACGGCAGAACGCTGCAGGCTCCAGTGCCTGTAACGTGGACTGGAACTGGCCTGCGCCGTGGGCTGGCGTAGCCGGCCAATGCAAAGAACCCGCTGTGGTGGCGTTTGCTCGCATCGCTATCGCCTCCTGTCCCTTCCCACAATTCGCCGCTCTTCGACAAATTCCTGTCCTAAGAATACTAGGTTGCTAGAGTGATAAGGTTGGACGTCCCCACATATAATCCAGTATCCACAGCAAGCGGTTCGACCATGCGTATCTGTGGCAAGTGCCGGCGGTGCAGCGGGCGGCCGGCCTGGCGGAGCGGTGGTCGCACACATAGAATGCGAGGGATGCAGGATGGATGGAGGTTGGCAGTACATCGGGCAACTTTGCAAACGCGGGTTAGCGGCCGTGTTGTTTTGCTTGTTGGTGGTAGGGGCCAGTGCGGCCGCGTTGACTGCCGTGGCGGCAGGCATCCGCACGCTGTCAGCCGCGACCAGCCCGCAGGCCGTCCCTGCCACCAGTGGCTGGCCAGGGGCGGCCGGCCGGAGGGCGGACGCGAGCTACGGCGATGCGGGGGGAACACCCGCCGTACCGGGGGAAGGTCAGTGGGGAACGGACACGGCCAGCGGGCTGGGCATGGGACCGTCGGCCGCGGGCAGTGGGGTGGGGGCCACGGGCGGCTGGAGTCGGGCCTACAGCCCGGTAACCCATGCCTTGGATGCGGGTGGTGTGGCATTGGGGCTGCGCGTGCAGAACGCGTTTGGCCACCTCTTGTCTGGCGTGCTGCAGACCCTGTTTTTTGAGCAAATCGACAGCCCGGTGGATCACTTCACAGGGGCGGGCAGCGGGATAAGCGGGAGTGCGGAAGGGACGGTTGCCGGAAGCCGTTCCGGGGCGGCGGTCGTGAACCGTCCAGGGGGACAAGGTTGATGGCTGCCACCGCTTCTCGCGCGCAGCGGCGGCGTTGGTTGGCTCTGGCCCTGCAGGTGGAGGCCCTCTCTTTGTTCTGGATTGCCGCGGAGGCAGGGCTCAGTGGCTGGGCAGCCTTGCAGGCAGGCAGCCTGGCGCTGTCGGCGTTTAGCGTGGACAGCGCCATCGAGTGGCTCAGCGGCTTGGTGTTGGTGGCCCGTTTGGGGGTGGAGTACCGCAGCGGCAGCGACCGACTGTCGTCCAGCGTTGAACGTGCAGCAGCGGCCGTCGTCGCAGTTTGCCTGTTCGTCCTGGCAGGGTTTATTGCCTGGCGATCCGGGCAAGCCTTGGCCCTCCGTCAAGGGGCAGATGTCGGGGCGCTCGGTTTATGGGTGGCGGCGGCGTCGAGTTTGATCACGCCATGGCTGGCTGTCGCCAAGCGGCGCTTGGGCCGCCACCTGCACAGTCACGCGCTGTTGGGGGATGCCGCTTGCAGCATGACCTGCGCCTACATGGCTTGGACCCTGTTGGCGGGGCTGCTGCTGCAGCGCTGGACAGGTTGGGCCTGGGCCGATCCGCTGTTGGCCCTTGGTATCTTGGTTTTTTTGCTGCGCGAGGCGTGGGAGTCGGCGTTTGCGGCGTGGACGGGTGAGGCGCACGTTCACCACGGGACAGCGGCAGAATGACGGCCGCGGGCGCGTCCGCGCGGACGCGCCCAGCTGAGGCCAGGCCGAAACAGGACCAACCCC
>JAILZF010000026.1 GCA_023512635.1 Alicyclobacillus sp.
ATCATCGGGATCCACTTGAACCGCTCCAGCGAGGGCATGGAACTCCCGTCCTTCCGGGCTGGTAAGTCTTTCTTTGCAGTGTATGCACGCGCGGGGGGAAGGGATGGGCCTTCGCCACTGCTTGCTGTAGCAGGGTCTCACATGGTATTTATAGGATTGGAGGGGTTTCGCCATGAACATTGAAGAGCGAATCCAAGCTGCGTTGGCTGATATCCGCGAAGCCATTCAAATGGATGGCGGAGACGTGGAGTATGTCTCGTATGACGAGGACAGCAAGACGGTGTATGTGGCGCTGACGGGCAGTTGTGTCGGTTGTCCGGCGAGTGTGATGACCTTAAAGATGGGCGTGGAGCGGGCCATTAAAGCGCAAGTTCCGGAGGTTGAACACGTCGAGGCGTATTGAACCTGCTCAGGCAGCCCCGGATGAGGTGCGGGTCACGTGAGCGGAACAGCCGCGTGGCCCGCGTTTTTGCCCGTACACCTGGTGTCACTGGTGTCAGGACTGAGGCTGGACGAGAGGGGGCGGCGCGACTGGAGGTCAAGGTGGTTGGAGACGCCTTGCAGGTCACCGTGGATCGGCACTGGGCAGGCCGGACGTGTGCAGAGCTGTTGGCAGCTCTGCAACTGCCTGCAGGGTTTGTCCGCCGCTTGTTGGCAATGGGTGCCGTCCGCTCTGGGGGCCGTACCCTGACGGCGGAGGAGCAGCTCGCCTCGGGACAGCGGCTGTGGTTGGAGGGTGGGGTGGAAGAAGCCGACCCTTGGCCGCTGCCCGCAAACCAGGCTCTAGCGTGGCCACCGGTCCACGTCCTGTTTGAGGACGATCACCAGTTGGTGGTAGACAAACCAGCTGGTTTGCTGGTGTATCCCGGGTCACCGGCGGATGCTGACACGCTGGCCCACCGGGTTGCCCTTTACTACCAAGGGCTAGGGGTGCGCCGCCGAGTACGGCATGTGCACCGTTTGGACCGCGACACCACCGGTGTCTTGCTGTACGCCAAACACGCCTACAGCGCCCGTGCGCTGGATCAAGAACTGCGCAGCGGTGCGATCCAACGGGTGTACTGGGCCATGACAACAGGGCGGCTGGATCCCCCGGCAGGGACCATTGCGGCACCCATTGGGCGAGACCGCCATGTGTCAGGGCGCTATCGCGTCTTCCCAGGCGGCAAGCCAGCCGTGACGCACTACCGCACGCTTGCCTGCCGCCAGATGGGAGCGGGGTATGTGTCGCTGGTCGAGTGCCGGTTGGCCACCGGGCGCACCCATCAGATCCGCGTGCACCTGGCGGCGCATGGCTGCCCGTTGCTGGGGGATCGATTGTACGGCGGCGGACCAGGGACAGGTGCGGGAGCGTGGCCCCAGGGCCATGCCTTGCATGCGGTATCCATCACCTGGACGCACCTGTACACAGGGGAACGGGTGACGGTGCAGGCGCCGTGTCCGCCAGCCTGGGCAGAGGTGTGGGCCGCGTGGGGATGGCAACAGTAACCCGGCGCGGGCGGGGGTGAACGTGTGCGCCCAGTGGTGCGCTTTGGCTGGGATTTGACGCGGGCGGTGTTACGCCACGACGTGGCTTCGCTGGCTGCGGTGATTGCGTTTTACGCGCTGTTTTCTTTGTTTCCGCTGCTGCTCTTGGTGATTTACACCCTGTCCTCCGTCCTGCCTAGCGAGCAGATTGTGCAGCTTGTCATGACCATGCTTGGGCCGTACTTTCCCGCTTTGGAACAAGAGCGGCAGGTCATTGAAGTGAACGTGGGTCTGTTGACGGGTGTGAGCCCGCGCGTCGGCCTGTTGAGCGCCGTGACCTTGACTTGGTCAGCGACCGGCGCGTTCATTGCCTTGCAGCAGGCGCTCGATACCATTTGGGAGTCGCCTCAGCGCTCCCTGGTGGCGCGGCGGCTGGTGGCCTTTTTCATGCTCTGCGCGTTGGTTGTGATAAGTACGGGGGCGGCGTTGGTCTTGACCCTGGCACCGCACCTGCGCCAGCTTCCGACGGTGGCGGCATGGGACCCGGTGCTGAACTGGCTGTCCTCGCTGTCGCGCACCCTGTTTCCGTTGTCGCTGGGCCTGGGGTTTACAGTCACGTACCGTTATCTGCCGGCGCGCAAGCCCGACTGGGGGCCGGTCTGGCTAGGAGCGCTGGTGGCTGCGCTGCTGCTCGACGTCGGGCGGCATGCGTTTGTCTGGTACGCTGGACTGCTGTTTGACCGCTACCAGTTCATCTATGGGACGTTGAGCGCGGTGATGCTGTTGGTGTTGTGGATGTACACCGGCTGCATCGTGCTGTTGTTTGGGGCTGAAGTGGCCGCCGCGGTGCAGCGCTGGCAGACCCAGCCATAACCCGCACCCCTGCCACCCAGGCAACACCTGCTTGGCCCGGCTGCGCAGGACATCCGAGCAGGCGTTTGACACCAAGGCTGCAGGTTGGACAGGTCAGGCCTGTGCCGCTTGGACGCGCACCTGCGGCTCGACGCGCACCGTGACGTTGCCGCGCAGCGCACTGGAGACCATGCAGGCGTGTTCGGCGTGTTCAGCCAGGACAAGGATGCGCGCCTCGTCGTCCGCGTGCTCCACGACCACGGTCGGCCGGTGCACAATCTCGTCCATGCGCAAACCGCCGTCGTGCTCGATACGCCCTTCGGAGGTGACGTCGATGCGGAGAAACGGGATACCACGGTTGTGCAGGAGTTTGCTCAGCGTAATCAGGTAGCAGCCATTGGCGGCGGCCAACAACAGGGCTTCCGGGTTGGTGCCTACGCCGGGACCGCCGAGGTTGGCAGGGATGCTTAACGGCTCCGACAGACCCTCGGCGGTAATCCTGCCGACGCTGAACCGGTCTCCCGTCCACTGTCCGCTTGCTGTGTATGTATGGACACTGGCCATGCACTTCGCTCCCTTGGCTGCTGCAGGGCACAACGGTGCGTGCCTGACAGCGCTTGATGGTCAGCATTGTAAGATGATTTTAACACCAAGGCCGTTGGCCGAAAAGGAGACGGACATGTTTCACATCAGTGTGCTGGTGGCTACGCGCAACCGACTGGCGCACCTGCGCGCCTGTCTGCAGGCCCTGGCCCAGCAACGCGGGCCTGTGGCACTGCAGGTCTGCGTGGTCAACGACGGGGGCGCTTCGGTGGCCGAGGTTTGCCGCAACGCTGATCGCCGGTTGTCTGTGCGTTGGCTGGATTTGCCACAAGCTGTGGGACAAGTTGCGGCACGCAATCTCGCCTTGACCTTGGCCGAGGCGGAGTGGCTGGCGGTCTGCGACGACGATGACCGCTGGCTGCCAGATCACGCGGCCGCTCTGGCGGAGGCGTTGGCCAGGCGGCCAGACTGCCCTCTGGCGTTCACGGATGCTGAGTTGGTTCAGTTGCAACCGGCTCCGCAGGGCGGTTGGCAACCTTTGGTACGACGAGTGTTTGCCTGGCGGGACGCGCAGGGGCTGCTGCAGCGCTACAACCCGTTGGTTCCAGCCAGCTGGCTGTACCGGCGGCAGGTGCATGGGCACGTGGGGGGATTTGACGAGGCGATGTCCCACTACTGGGATTGGGATTTTCTGCTACGTATCCAGACGTTGGGCGACTGGGTACGCATCCCCGCTTGTCTGACCTTGTACGGCGTGTACACAGACGGAGCGAACCAGTCGGCTCACCCGGCGCAGATGGCGCCCGCGTTGGCGCAGTTGGTGCGTAAACACCGGTTGGCGGCGCTGGCTCCGAGCAACTTCTGGCGGATGTGTGAAGACCCCGCGTTGGCGACGGAACGCAGTCCGTCACAGCGTGTCTGGGACGGCCATCCAGCGGTGTGGGGAGAAGCCTGAACGGAGCACAGTCTGCGGAAAGGAGCGGCAGGGTGGACGAAATACACTTGAGTGGCATGGTGTTTTATGGACGCCACGGCGCCTTGCCAGAGGAGCGGGCGCTCGGGCAGCGGTTTATCATCGACCTGGTGCTGTGGCTGGATCTGGCACCCGCCGGCCGGTCAGACCGGCTGGCGGATACGGTCAACTACGCGCGTGCATACGAAGTCGTCCGCCAGGTTTTGGAGGGACCCGCCAAGCACCTGTTGGAGAGCGTCGCGGAAGCGGTGGCCCAGCGGTTGTTAGCAGAAGAGCCAAAACTCACCGGCGTCCGTGTGGCGGTGACCAAGCCGGGGGTGCCCATTCCGGGGGCCCTTAGCGGCGTCCGAGTGCAGATTGAGCGCTGGCGCCCTGCAAACGGCAGCAGCAGCGTCGGGCAGGGTTAACGAATGCACCGGTACACCTGGCAGGCGGCGTAATACGTCCAGGCGGCCGGGCCAAACCGCCAAAGCAACTGCCGGACCGGCCGGACGTCTCGTTGTTGGCTGGCTTTGTGATCTGACAGGTACATGGCCAACAGACCGCGTACCACTTCCCGGTGCAGCCGGTGGTTGGCTAGCAAGGTGTTGGCCTGCCGCCAGCTTTGCTCGGCGAACCAACGTAAGCGCTGCTGCGCGTGAGCGGGGCTGGGATAACAGCGGATGAAGTTGAAGTCGCCCGCCTGGGCGTCTTCCTCTAAATCAATCAGGTAGTCGAGGAGGATGTGCAGCCCGCAGATCCAAGGGAAATAACTGGCCAGGAGTTGTCCGGTGTGGCGTGGAACGTCTTCCGTGGCGGCGAGAAACAGAGCAAACACCCCTAGTGTGGACCCGCTGGCGGCGGCAAACTCCCACCAGTGGACCCCTGGATAACGGTCTGCGTACGCGCTCCACCAGCGTTGCAGGCGTTGAGCGCGGAACAGCGGATCGACGTGTTTGTGCACCTGCAGCTCACAGTATCGTTCCACCAGCCAGAGGACGTGTGGTTGGACACCCGCATAACCGGGCAAGCGGCTGACACACGCCTGACAGGTACGCACCAACGCCGCCAAGTAACCGCCATCGTCCGCGCCCGTCCGCCACTGGTAATACGCGTGCAGGGGTGCTCCCGGGGTCACCGCGTCGCACATGGCTTGGTGCAAGCAGGCAAAGTCGGCTGCCTGCACACGGCCGCAGCGGTCGCACAAGTTGTCCAGGTAATCGCTGATGGTTTGCAGGGCTACAATTAACTCCACCAGGGTATCCATGGCAGCGGGCGCACCCGCCGCATAGACGCAGCCGCCGTCCGCATGAAAGCGTTTGTGCTGGAGGCTGGCCAAGGCCTGCTGGCGCAGCTGCGGGTCTGGTATCGCCTGGGCTGCCGCAGTCCAGCGCGCCAACTCGCGGCGGGTACGCGGGAGCACATGGCGGAACAGGCTATACAGAAATTGGGGGAGCGAGTTCAGGGCTGAAGTCGGCTGCACAGCACACCTCCGGTTGCGCAGGCGGTCCGGTCAAAACCGGTTGTGACCGGCCGCCTGCGGGCTTAGCGGGTTAACCACTGGACCAACTCTCCCGCTAAGGCCATCGCTTTCTTGGCGTTCTTCCGATTGATCCACTGGCTCCACGGCACTTGCCCTGCTGCGCTGTGCCCTTGCACTGGAGAAGTGGTTGGGGCCGCGGGGGCAAACGGAATGGGGTGGCCTGCTGGTTTTGCCTCGGTCCCCTTCCCTCCGCCGTTGGCAGACTGCGCGTGTGCCGCAGGGGATTGGTTTCCTGTTGCCGGCGGGCGGGGAGGCGGTCCTAACAGACCGCGCCGCTTGGCACCGCGGTGTACGAGGCCAGCCAGCTCTCGGACCTTTTGATCTTGCGCGACTTCAAACGCGAGGGACCCAAACTTCACAAAGGTTTGCCATTGCACATTGTGTCACCTCGAAGGACGACAGAGACGGGCCGCATATCTGTTGCCCGTCCGCCAGAGCAGGCGCATCGCGTGGTGGCACCCATCAAGGTATGCGGAGACGTCACGGACATTGCCGGCCGCTGTCCCCTCCTGGGCTGTGCTGCTCTCCTATCTTTCCCAAACGCCGAGCGCGGCAACCAAAGGGTGACGACGCCGTCTGGCTGTGCTAACGTAAAGAATAGCAGATGAAAGAGAGAACGCGCGCGGTCGAACGGCCCGCGTGAGAGATAAAGGAGAGAAGGCGGGAGATGGACCAGCACCCTTCGATGGCGCGCATGGCCCAGGTCCTGCAAGCGTTGCAAGCCGACCTGACGGCGCGCGGCGACAGCCAGACGGCGCAGCGCTTGGCAGATTTGACGGCGCGTGCGGCCGCGGCAGACGAGCGTGTCCACGTGGCATTTTGTGGGTTGTTTTCAGCAGGTAAATCGAGCCTGATCAACGCCCTCACCGGCACGGCAGAGCGGGCCACCGGGGCGGTGCCGACGACGGCGACAGTGGCGTCGTGCGTGTGGCAGAGCCCGCTGGGAGCCGTGGTGTTGCTGGATACGCCAGGGATTGACTCGACAGATGAAACGCACCAGGCGGCTACAGAAGCGGCTTTGCACCGGGCTGATGTGGTGGTGATGGTGGCCGATTATCAACACGTCGAGGCAGATGAGCTGCTCGACTGGGCGTACGCCTTGCAAGAGAGCGGCAAACCGCTGATCTGGGTGGTGCACCAGATTGACAAGCACCTCGACGGAGAATTGCCGTTTGCCGAGTACCAGGCGCGCATCGAGCAGAGCCTGGCGGACTTTGGACTGGAAGGCTTGACTGTGTTCTACACCGCAGTGCGCTCCTCTCCATACAACCAGTTGGCCGAGCTGCGAGAACACCTGGCTCGCCTGGCCGTGCAGGCGCCGGCGTCGGCTTGTCAGCGCCTGATGGAACGTGCCAGTGAACTTCTGCAGCAGCACGCGGCGGCTGCGTATGGGCCGCGCTTGGCTGCAACGGCCGAGCGCGTTGCTGCGCTTGCAGGGGAACAACCGGCTGACCCGGCTGCGGCGGCCGGCCTGCGGCAGCGCTTGACCGATGCGTTGCAGCAGTGGCAAACCCAACAGGCGGTTGCTCAACAAACCTTACGCCAAACCTGGGAGAGCTTGCGCAGCGAGTGGCTGCGCAAGATTGAGTTGGCACAGATTGCGCCGTACGAGACAGCCGAGCGGGGACGGCGCTATATTGAGTCGCTGCGTTCCGATTTCCGTGTCGGCTGGTTGGGCTGGCGGCAGCGTACCGAACAAGAACGTGCGCAGCGGTTGGCGGCGTTTGCCCAGGACCTGGCGGAGCGTACGCGCAACTATTTGATATTGCCTTTGCAAAACGAGTTACGCGCCTGGCTGCAGGGCAACGGGTGGGCCCAGGCGGAGCGGTTGGCTGCAGTGGAATCCCTGTCAGCAGAGGTGACGCCGTCGTGGTGCGCTAGCCTGGTCCGTACCGGGGCCGTGGGGTCGGAGGCGTACGGTCACCAGTACGTGCGGGAGGTGGTTGCAGCCGTTAAAAGCCAGGTGGCTGGGCGCTGCAGCCAGTTGATAGACGATTGGGCAGAACAGGCTATGGCCGATCAGGCCCAAGCGACTGCCGGGCAAGCGGCGGCTGCAGACCGCTGGCGCGCTGCCCTGGCGGCGTTGCAAGACTGGCAGATCTGCTGGGATGAGCAAGCCCAGTGGTTGGCTGCTTGGCAAGCGCGATTGGTCCGAGCTGCTGGGTCGCAAGAGGAGGTGCGGGCGTCATGAGCGGACACGAGGCCGGGGTCTCCACTGGACAGGCTGCGAGCCAGGCGCAGGTCGGCCACCAGGCCGCGCTGTTGACTCAAGTGGACGCGGCGGCTGCCGTCTTACGCCCGTTGCCAGGAGCTCAACGTTGGTTGAATCCGCTGGCGGAAGTGCGCCAACAAGTGGTAGAACGGCGCCTGCAGGTCGCGGTTTTTGGCGCGTTTTCTGCCGGGAAGTCGTCGCTCCTCAACGCCCTTTTCGGCCAACCCCTGTTAGCCGTCTCGCCCAATCCGACCACCGCAGCGGTGACGCACGTGCATCCGGCAGACGGCGGGGAGCAGCGAGCGGTGGTGTTTGCCAAGACAGAAGCCCAGCTGTGGGAAGATGTACGCCTGGCACTTGCGGCTTGCGGATGGGAAGCAGATTCCCTGTCCGCGGCGGCCGCCTTGGCTGCTGGAATCAAACTCCCGAGTCTGCCGCCGGGGGCGCGCAAGGCAGGCTCTTTTCTCAAAGCGTTTGCTGCAGGTTACGCAGACCTGGCGGATCGCCTGGGACAGCGTTGGAGTGTGCCGCTTAGCGAGGTGCGGCCGCTCATCGCGGAGGAGAAGCGCGCCTGTTTCATCCACCGGGTTGACCTTTGGGCAGACGCCAACGCGTTGTTGCCAGGGGTCACTTGGGTGGACACGCCTGGTGTGGATTCGGTGCACCGGCGCCATACCGACGTGGCCTTCTCTTATATGCAATCGGCCGACGCGGTCTTGTTCGTGCTGTACTACACGCACGCGTTCACCCGCGCCGACCGCGACTTCCTGCAGCAGTTGGCACAGGTCCAAGACGTGCTGGCCCGTGACAAGCTGTTTGTCGTACTGAATGCTGTGGATTTGGCGCAAAGTCCGGAGGAATTGGCCGCGGTCTGCGAGCGGGTGACGGCAGAGCTGCGCCGCTTAGGGGTCCGCCAGCCGCGTGTGTATCCAGTCTCCAGCCAACAGGCGCTGGCGGCGGCGCGGTTGCGCGAGCAGCCGCAAGACGCGGCGTTTCAAGCGATGCTGCGCCAGCGCTTGGGATTGCCGGGGGACGCGCCGCTTCCGCCGTTGGCGCGGGTCTGGGAGGATTCTGGCCTGCCGCGCCTGGCGGCGGACGTCCAAGCGTTTTTGCAGAACCAAGCGGATCAATTGGCAGTGGACGCGGTGCAGCGGCGTTTGACCGCCATTTCCCGCGAGGTGACGGGCGCAGCCGCCATGCGGCGGGCGCAGTGGCAGCAGGACAGCCAAGCCCGCCAAGCCTGGCAGGCTGCGCAACAGGCGGCCGCAGCGGAGATGTTGCGTTTGGCTGAGGCCGCCGAGGCCGGGGCGAGCGAGGCGGAGCGCAGCCTGCTCGGCGACTGGGAGGAGTTGTCGTTTCATATGGGGGAGCGCTTGCGCCTGCGCTTTTCCGGGCTGTTCCGGGAGGCGTTCCACCCAGGCCGGTTCCGCGGGCGCGACGACCGTCTTCAACTGCAGGAAGCGGCGGCTGAACTGGCGGAGAGCATAGCCCGCCAAGTAGAGGCGGAGGCGCGGACCTTTGCTCTGCGTTTACGCCAGCACGTCGAACAGGCGTTTGCCCAAGAGCGAGAGGCGTTGCGCCAGCAATTGCAATCGCTTCAGGCCGATCCCGCGGCCTGGCCGGATGACCGTTGGCACACGGGACTCTGGCCGGAACCAGATGGGATTCCGCAGCTGCGCGCCCGTTTAGACCCGGGACTGCTCCAGCCGGTGTTCCGGTACTTTTCCTCTTCCCGCCAGTTTTTTGAAGGCGGTGGTCACGCCCAGATGCGGGCAGCGGCCGAGCCGCTGTTGCTGGATCCGGCCCGGCAGACCCTCGCTGCCCAGGCGCAAGTGTTGCAGGAGACGGCACTGACTGCGCTGCGCGGCGCGCTGGCCGAGCTGTGGCGGACCACCGCCAGGCAATTGCAAGCGGCGGCCGACGCCCCAGTGCCTGCAGTGGACGCGGCAGAGCAAGCGGCTTGGCTGGCCGCAGAACAGGGGTTGCAGGCTGCAGCGGCAGCCGTCGCCCGCTTGGCCGGCGCCGCGGGACCTGCGGCGCATGAACGGCGAGCGCGGTAGCGCTGCCGCCGGTGCAGCAGACAGCGACACCAGGGTCTGCTGCCGCCGCGCAGTAGACCGGGTGGACGGTGGGCATATTCAAGAGTGAGGGCTTGCGCAGACAACGTGGGTCAAGCATGGGTCAGGGGCTGCGGAGCTGGATGGCGAGAGCCGGGAGGGATGGCGATGGCCGGCAGAGACCGTTGGGATGAGTGGGAGACGGGCCGCGACGGCGGGCGCCGCCGGGCGTGGATGACGGGTGTGGGTTTGCTGCTGGTGGGCGCCGCCGGCGGAGCCTTGGCGGTGAGCCAGCTGTTGCGGCACACGCCTGCGAGCGGCACGTTGAGCGCTGGACCGCAACCGGCGCCGGGCGTGGCGGGGCCGGCGGCGGGCAACAGCACCGCCGGAGAAGGCAGCGGGACTCCGGCCAACAACACCTTGGGCGGCGGGACGGTTCCGTTGGCCACGCCGCCCGTGGTGGCACCGGGCAGCAATCCGGTGCCGCAGGTCTATCAACAGGCTGTACCCAGTGTCGTGACCATCACCGCTGTATCGGGCGCCGGAACGCAAAACGGACCGGAAGAGGATATCGGGACCGGGTTCTTTATTGATGACCAGGGAGACATCGCCACCAACGAACACGTGGTCAGCGGCCAAAAGCAGGTGTCGGTTGAACTGGGCGACAAGGTGTACACCGGGCAGGTGCTCGGCACGGACCCGATGGACGACCTGGCGGTGGTGCACATCACGCCGCCGCCGGGTGTCCGTCCCTTGCCTCTGGCCAGCGTTAAATCACTGCAGCCAGGCGACTTGGTGATTGCAATAGGGAATCCATTCCAATTAACGGACTCGGTGACCGCCGGGATTGTCAGCGGCCTGAACCGCTCCATGCCCACCGACAGTGGCCGGTTGATGAGCGGGCTGATCCAGACGGACGCTGCGCTCAACCCTGGCAACAGCGGCGGCCCGCTGCTCAATGCGCAAGGCCAGGTGGTGGGTATCAACACGGCGATTGAAAGCCCGGTGGCCGGCTCGGTTGGCATCGGTTTCGCCATTCCTGTCGACCGTCTGGTGCAGCTGTTGCCGAGCCTGTTGCATGGCACAGCCGTCCAACACCCGTGGCTGGGTATCCAGGCTCTCGACATCAGCCCGGCGCTGCAGCAGCAGTATCATCTGCCGGTGGCCAAAGGGGTGTTGGTGGTGGCTACCGTCTCCGGCGGGCCGGCGGCCAAGGCCGGTCTGCACCCGGACTCCAGCCACGGCAAAGGCATGCCGGTGGGCGACGGCGATATCATCATTGCGGTGGACGGTCAAAGCGTAAGCGATGTCGCCAGCCTGACGGCGGCGATTGCGAACGACCCGGTGGGCAAGGTGGTGGATTTGACCGTCTTGCGCGGGGGACAAGAGATCCATGTGAAGGTGACCCTGGCCGCTTGGCCGTCGGACACGCATCAGCCGTAATCACCTGGCCCGGGACGGGGACCCCTGCCAGGGGGAACGCTGGGCCGCATCCCAACGACGTACGCCCTTGCCGCGGGGCAGCGATTCAACTGCTCTGCGGCAGGGGCGTATGTGTTGATGGGGCACCAGACGGTGGGCGCGGCCGGCGCCAGGCCCAGAGCAGGCCGGCGGCCACGACGGCGACACTCCCCCCTGCCAGGGCCCAACCTGCCCGCCAGCCCAGCGGGCGGTAGGTCAACTGGACGACATGTTGTCCTGCAGGCACCGCCACGGCGGTCAACAGCGGGCTGTAGGCCCCGGATAACGGTTGGACGGTGACGGGATGGCCGTCTACCCAAGCGTGCCAACCGGGATCGTACGTCTGGGCGAGCACGAGCTCGCTGTGGGCAGGGGCGTCCGTCAGCCAGGACGAGGCGTTGGCTTGCCAGTGCACCAGGTGCACACTCCCCGGCCCGTGTTGGGTCACCGGTTGGCCGGCCGGGACCAGCCAGGCGGGGGCTGTGGGGTGCGGGTTGGCCCAGACGGTCTCCCGGCCGTCGCTCCACACGGCGGGCCAGGGCTGTGGCGCCAGCACAGGTTGGACGGGAGCGTTCACGGGCCGGCTGTGCGCACTCGACACCGCCAGGTTGTCGAGGCGAAAAGCGGTGTTCCAACTTTCGTTGACCACCGTCACTTGCAGCAGTTGGCCGCGCGGCCAACCGGCTGGGAAAGGCAAGAAGTATTCGGTGGTGGGCAGGTTGTATAACCACTCCGTCATGCTGTGGCCGCCGCTGGTCAGGGTGATGGCGCACAACGGCCGGTCGTCCCACTGGGTGGTGAACGGCTGCAGGTGTACCTGCAGCCCGGTCCCATCGGGCGGAACAGCCAGCCACGTTTGCCAGTGGTCTGTGACGCCCGGAGCGGGGGTGGGCAGTGGTTGATCCGCTGGTGTGACCAGGTAGCGTACGTCGAGCGCGTCCAGCAGTGACCGCGGCTGGTTGAAGAGCGTCCAGTCGTTCCAGGTGAGTGCGACGTAGCGGTCATACCAGTCGGGCACGAGCGAGTCGTAGCCGTTGATGGCCGGAATCTGAAAGGCGGCCGCTTGGTCGTAGGCCAAGGAGGTTTCACCCAAGGCGGCAACTTTGCCATAGGGATCGGCGCTGGGCAGGTGCGCCCGGACATAACGGACCGTGGCGGACGGATGGGCATACGGGGCGGCCGGTACGAGCACAAACGGCGCCAGCAGGGCGGCGTGTACCGTGCTGTCGGCCACCGCCAGGCCTGTGACCAGCAGCCCCAACCAGCGCCGCGGCAGGGGCAGGTTGAGGACAAGCCCGAGCAGGGCGCACATCGCGGCAGCGCTAGCCAAGGTCCACGCGGGGGCATCGCGCAGCGGTCCAGCCCACCAGGCTGCGGCCAGCCCCGTGATGGCGGCCAACGCCGCACCGCGCAGCCAACGCCGCAGGTGTAGGTCCGCGGGTACCCCGGCCATCAGGCGCGCCAACGTGAGGGCGGCAAGCGGGGCCAGGCCCAGGTCAAGCAGGCCGGTGTAGCGGGCAGGAATACGGAACAGGTTAAAACCGGGTGCATGCACCAGCCAAGCCCCGAGCGGTCCGTTGTCCCCGAGGGCGAGCAGGGCACTCACCCCTGTCGTGAGGGTGAGGCGCAGGGCTGGGCCCGCCGGGCGGCGCAAGGCGCCCACCGCCGCCACGGCCAGCAGCAGCGTGATCAGTCCAGCGTAACAGGTGTACTCCCAAAACAACCGGCTGCCCACCAACCATTGCAACGCGTCGAGGGAAGCGGGTTGCCAAGCGTCGCCCACGGGCGTCAACAGCTGCAACCAGCCGCTGGGGGGAAAGGAGCCCTCAAGCAAGAAAGCGGGATCGGGATGGACGCGGTCAGAGTAATGCACAAGTGCGAGCGTCGGCAGCCACTGTGGAGCTGCCAGGCCAAGCCCGAGCAGGCTGCCAAACGCCACGGCCAGCGCGCCGCGCCACGGCCGCGGCCGGTGGACGAGCAATGCTGTGCTGGTTTGCAGCGCCAGCCAAACGAGTATTTGGAACACCGCCTGGGGGTGTCCGGCCAGAACGGCCAGAGCCAGGGGCACAGCCAAGCGGATGCCCGCGGGCCAGCGCGGAGTTGCGGCGCAAAGCAGGCGTTCTGTGGCCCACGCTGCCCAAGGGGCCCAGCAGAACGCATCAAACATCTGGGTATGGATTTGGTGGCCAAGCAGAAACCCGCAAGTGGCAAAACTGCTTCCCGCCAGACAGGCAGCGCAGCGGCTGCGCGTGAGTTGCCAACTGTAGCCGTACATACCCAACGCGGCCAGACAAGCGTGCAGCCAGGCCGAGGCTTTGAGAGCGGTGGCCAGGGGCAGCAGCGCGTACAGGGCGTTCAGCGGGTACAGGGGACCTGCTTGGCCAGCGGCCAAGAAGGGCTGGCCACCGAAACTGAACGGGTTCCACAACGGCCACTGGCCGTGTTGGTAAAACCAGGCGAGCAGCGCGCGCTGTGGGCCGTTTAAGTGGCTCAGGTCATCAAAGCCCCATTGTCCAGACACCTGCCACGTGGGATAGGCCAGGCTGACAGCGGCCACCAGCACCAGCCAGGCGCTCCCGTGATCAAGGACGCAGCGTGTCAGCGACGGCAAGCACTGCCGGCAACGCGCAATCATGCCATCAATCCGCACTCAGCTCCCTCCGGTCGTTGCTAGACAAACTCGGCGTGCACCCCTATGATGGGGTTGTCAAGCGGTTGGCGGCGCCGGCAGCCGAGTGCAACAGAGTGTACATTTTTGCGTCTATGTTAGTGAACCGCGCAAACGTGCACCCACAGACCTGCACAGGCTGTCAGGCCGGTCACGCCCGCACAGGGGGGACTGTCTGGGCGCCTTCCAATTCCTCCGTTTCGACTGAGGAGTGTCGCCATGCAGTGTCGCGGTGTCGAGTGTCAGGAGCCGTTTTGCGCACACGGGTGCATTCGCGATCTCGCTGTCATGGTTCGGAACATAGTCTACCACATCACGCACAATGCGAACGACGTGGACGATTTGACGCAGGATATCCTGATCAAGGCGTACCGCTCGCTGGACGCGTACCGCGGTGGGAGCTTTCGCGCTTATGTCGCGCGGATTGCACGCAACCATTGCTACGATGTTGCGCGTAAGTCGCGTACGCGTGCCCAGGATGTGGAACTGCCCGAATCGCTGGTGGCCCCTGAACCTGGCCCGGAGGATCAGGTGGTGCAACAGGAGACGCTGGCGGAGGTGGCGGTGGCGGTGAGACAGCTGAAGGAAGTGGACCAGGAAATCCTCTTGTTGCGCCACGTTCATGCTTTTAGCTTTGAAGAAATCGCTGAGGCAACAGGGTTGCAAGAAGGTGCGGTGCGTACGCGCCTGACGCGTGCCCGGCAGCGGATTTTGCGGATGGTAGAAGGGAGGGAGCGCTGTGAGTCACCTCAATTGGGATGAGGTCTGGGCGTTGGTAGACGGTCTCAGCCTGCCGCCAGCCCGGCAGGCGCATGCCGCGGCTTGTCCCTGGTGTGCGGACCGTCTCCGCGAAGCGGAAGCCTGTCATGAGGCGCTGACCACAGCGCTTTCGGCACCGCTCCCCCCGCTCGACGACTCCGCGTTGCAACGTCTGACGGGCGCTCTGCGCGCGGCGTTGCCCGCAGGGCCGGTACAGCCGGCGGTACGGGCTGCCGGCGGGGGAGCGGGCACCACAGGCAGGCCGCCTGCTCCAGAGACGTTGCCGAGCTCAGCCGGGCACTCTGACCTGCGCCGCTTGGGCCGGCTGCCGTGGCGGTGGGCGGCTGGGGCGGCGGCGGTAGCGGCTCTGGCAGCAGGGGTTGGTGGCTACGCTTGGCGCAGCGGCAACGGCCTCGGTCAACCTGGGCAAACGGTGGCGGTGGTCCCAGCGCCTCACCCGGACACCGGATCGCCAGGCGGTCAACCAGCCGCTGTAGCGCACCCTGCGGACGCGGCCCAGGCGCCGGCCAGCGGAGCAAGCACGACAGCCCAGGCGCCAGGCACAGCTAGTCGAACAGGGACCTCGCCCACAGCGTCCACTGCCACAGCGACAGCTGGGGGGGCGTCCAGCGACCGTGCGGCAGCTGCCGCCAACGCCGAGCCTGGCGGCGTGGTGGGGGCCGCTGGAACGGCAGGGGCTGCTGGGGCGGAGCGCAGCAACGCGGACCGCGTGCAGACGACGGCCCCGGCGCTGGCAGCGCCGGACGGTAGCGTGGCGGCCACAGCGGTGGTCCGGGTGCGCTCGCTGAACGGTGATCCGATTGGCGGCGCCAATGTGTGGTTTGTCAGCGGCGGCCGCGTGGTGGCCTCGGCAGCGACGCAGGACAACGGCAGTACGCCGCCGCTGCAGCTGGTGGTCGCCCCTGACGCGGTGCTCGCTCCCTTGTTTAACCAGTTGCCAGCGTTGGGGGACGCGGTGCTGGTGGTGGCTAAGAACGGGTACCAGCCTGTGGTGGTTTATGAGAATCAAATCCGGGACGGTGCGCCGCTGACCGCTACGGTCACGCTGACGGCCGTCGCTGACGCCACGGCCCCGGTGCAAGTCAGCCCTCCGGCGGCCAGCCTGCCTGCGTACCGGCAGGCATACTTGGACTGGGCGTTGCAACAGCCGGTGACGGCGGAGGCGACAGATCACACGAGCGGCAGCTTGAAGCTGTACGTGACGGATGACCGTGGTTTGCCGCTGGCGGGTGCGCACGTCCGCGTGTTTTCCGGTCAGGTCTTGACAGGGGCGGCCAGCACCGACAGCTCTGGCTGGACGCCCGCCCTGTCTGCTGCGGGCGTGGTGGATACGCGACTGGCGGCAGGCAATGCAACCCAGGCGCAGCGCGTAGTGGCGGTGGTGGTGGAGAAAGCCGGCTATGTCCCGGCCGTCGGTTTATACCAGCCGGTCAGCAACGGTGCGGTGCGCGTCGTCAGCGTCGGGTTGTCGCCGCTGGCGCGGGGAGCAAGTGCGAACCAACCGGCGGTGATTCCCGGAGAGCACAGCCCCGGCCTGCAGGATGCGCTGTCGGTGTGGGCGTGGGTGGAGCTGCGCAACGGCAACAGTTAAACCGTGGACAGGGCGGATGGTCACAGTGAACTGCCAAAACTGCCAGCTGGCGTCCTGCCGTACACCCCGGCCTCCGTCACAGATGCAGACACCCCGTGTACTCCTCCCAGGCGGTACACGGGGTGTGGCGCGTTACGCCTCGGTGTGTGGATTGGGTTTAGGCTGGTAGACAAACGGGCGGCGCCGGCGCTGGCCGGCGTGCGACTGATGGAACATCTTCAGCAAGGCGCGTTTCTCCAAGCGCGAGACGTAAGATCGTGAGATCCCCAGCATGTCCGCCACTTCGTTTTGCGTCCACTCCTCTCCGTCCGCCAAACCAAAGCGCAGCTCGATGACTCGCCGCTCCCGCTCGTCGAGCGTATTCATCAGCTGCAACACGTGGCGGATCTCCATCCTGCGGCTGACTGCCTCTTCCGTTTCATCCGCCTCCGAACCAAGCACATCCTGGATCGTGATTTCGTTACCTTCCTTGTCCATGCCAATCGGGCTGTGCAGGGAGATGTCTTTGCGGGTCTTTTTGAGCGCCCGCAGCTGCATCAGGATTTCATTCTGAATGCAGCGCGCAGCGTACGTGGCGAACTTGGTGCCTTTGTTCGGCTCAAAGGTTTCGACCGCTTTGATCAGTCCAACTGTACCAATGGATATTAGGTCGTCGTGGTCGATGCCACAGCTGTCGAATTTTTTGGCGACGTGCGCGACCAACCGCAGGTTGTGCTCAATCAACGTTCGGTAGGCGGCGCGGTCGCCTTGGCGCCAGCGCTCAAAGTAGTACCGTTCTTGCTCCTTGTCCAGAGGTTGGGGGAACGACTGGTGGATGTAACCTGTTGCGAGTGTCAGGTCACGCACCAGGGAAGCGATGGCGAGAGAAAAGGAAAACAACACCGCCACACCTCCGAACCGGTCTGAACCTTGGCGGGATGGTGCAGCGTATGCAGCGGCCAGGGAAGGGGTGCCGGCGGACCCTCCGCAGACACTTGCTTCCTCCTGCCGGTTACTCCTGGTTGCGCTTGCCGGAGGTGGCCCGCCGCTGCTTGCCGTGGCGGCGCGCCAGCCACCAGTTGATAAACGGGATGCCCAGCAAAAGCGGCCAGCTCGCGGGGACCAAAACGTGATCGAGCAGCCAAAACCCGGCCTCTTCACTGGGAATGGCGAGGGCAACGGCGGTGATGGCGACCGCAATGACCGGCACAAAGCGGTTGTACGCGTCGTCGCTCAGGTTGCACAGCCGGGCGGTGTGGGTGGACAGGGCCCACATATGGTTGCTGATAAACACGAGGGTGAACGTGGTGGCCAAGATCATGGCAGAGACCCCCACACGTTCGATCAGGAAACCGCTCAGCTCAAGCAGCTTGATGACAAACGGAAGGGTAAAGGTCAAGCGCATGGTGGCCTCATAGCCAAGCAGGCTGAGCGTGACAAGAAAGTTGAGCACCATCAGCACCCCGTTCAGCCCCATGCTGAGCACAGGGTACCAGTGGGTCTTGCCTGGTTCGTGCCGGTAGTACGGGCTCAGCATCAACACCAGGCTCAGGCCGAAATAGATTGGTAGAAGATGGTATACGCCTGAAGCGATGGCTTTCGGGCTGGTGGGCAGGTAGGTCATAGGCAGGGTTGGGTAGCGCATCCAGACAAACAGCAGGGTCGTAAAAATCCCAAAAAAGGTGAGCGGGTAGATGACGGTGGCCACCCGGCCCAAGGCTTCTACGCCGTACCACGCCCCCACCAGGCTGCTCAGGCTCATGGCCATGATGATGGCGGCGTTGGGCGTGTTGGGCAGAAATTGGCGCATGATCTGGGCGAAAAACGTCAACACCAGGCTGACGAACAGGATGTACAAGGGTAAATACAACCCCGCCATCAGCTTTCCCCACCAGCGCCCGTAAAGCGCCACGGGGACGTCGGTGCCGGGGGATTCGGCAAAGCGTTCGTTGATGTCGCCGTGCAGCCATGCGATGGCGAGGCCCACCAACAACAGCAGCACCAGGCTCCAGAGGCTGTCGGTGCCGGCCGCCTGGATGGCGCTGCGCGGGAAGAAAAAGTAGGTTAGCGGCAAGAAGCTGGAGGCGGTGAGCAGGATGACCTGCACACCGCTTAGCGTTGTCGTGTACCGCAAGCGGCCCCCTCCTGCGTTGCCGCCGCTCGCAGCGGGGCG